>QHVS01000216.1 GCA_003223635.1 Acidobacteriota bacterium
AGAATCTTGATGGCCACCTTGCGACCAAGCCGCGTGTCGCGGGCGCGGTAAACCTCTCCCATTCCGCCCGCGCCCAACGGTGAGCTGATTTCGTAGGGCCCGAGTCGGGTTCCCGGAGCGACGGCCATATCGGGGTGAAGTGTACTTCTCCAGCGCGTCGCTCGGAGCGCCGGCCTTCGGAGTGCGGCGGCTTGCCGCCGCCTTCCGCAAAAGGCGGTGCCAAGGCACCGCACTCCAAAGGCGCGGGCTGGTAACCGGCGGTCCTACAGATTCACCCAAACCGATTTCGTCTGCGTGTACTTCTCCAGCGCGTCGCGGCCCTGATCGCGGCCGAACCCCGATTCCTTGAATCCGCCGAACGGCAGCGCGGGGTCGTAGAGGTTGTATGTGTTGATCCAAACCGTGCCGGCCTTGATGGCCCGGGCGATGCGATGCGCTTTGGAGACGTCGCGGGTCCACACCGCTGCGGCCAATCCATACACCGTGGCGTTGGCTTTGGCGATAGCGTCGTCGACATCCTTGAAGCGGATCGTGGCCAGCACGGGTCCGAAGATTTCCTCACGCGCGATCTTCATGTTCGGATCGACATCGTCGAAGATCGTCGGCTTCACGAAGTAACCCTTGCCCGTGCCGATGTCGGCGCGCTCGCCACCGGCCACGAGCTTCGCCCCTTCCTTTTTGCCGGCGTCGATGTAGCGCAGCACGTTGTCCATCTGGTCCTTAGAGACGATCGCGCCGAGTCGCGTCTTCGGATGAAGAGGATCGCCGGCTACCATTTTGGCCGCGCGTTCGGAGACCTTGGCCATCAGCTCGTCGTGCACCGATTCATCGACCAGCAGACGCGAGCCGGCGGCGCAGACTTCTCCCTTGCCGTAGAAGATCGCATTGAGCGCTCCGCGCGAAGCCGCCTCGAGATCGGCGTCCGCGAGGACGACGTTCGGCGATTTTCCGCCCAGCTCGAGCGAAACCTTCTTCAGCGTCTTCGCCGCCCGCGCCATCAGCTCCTTCCCCACCTCGGTCGAGCCAGTGAAGGCGATGGCGTCGATCCCCGGGTGATCGACCATGGCATTTCCGACGACGCTGCCGCGTCCCGGCACGACATTGAGCACGCCAGCCGGAAGACCGCACTCCTTCGCATACTCCGCGAATTTCAGAAGCGAGAGCGAAGTATTCGAGGCGGGCTTGATGATGACCGTGTTGCCGCACGCCAGCGCCTGCGCGATCTTCCACACGGCGAGCATCAGAGGGAAGTTCCACGGGACGATCGCCCCGACCACGCCGACCGGTTCGCGCAGCGTGTATGCGAAGGCGTTGTCCTGAATCGGAATCGTCTCGCCGGCGACTTTGCCCGACCATCCGGCGAAGTAGTAGAGGCACTCCGCGGCGGCCGGCGTGTCGACGAATTGCGACTCGAAGATCGGCTTGCCGTTGTCCAGGGTCTCGATGCGCCCGATCTCCTCGGCGCGCGCGGAAAGCATGTCGGCGATGCGCCAGAGAACCTTGGCCCGATCTCGCGGCTTCATCTTCTGCCACTCCGAGCCGGGCTCCATCTGGGCGCGCGCGGCGCGGACCGCCGCGTCGACGTCCTCCGGCCCTCCTGCAGCGACATCGGTGATTTTCTCTTCTGTCGCCGGGTTGATGGTGGGAAAGGTCTTGCCACCCTTCGCGTCAACGAATTCGCCGTTGATGAAGAGCTGATTGCGGAATGATTTTTCGGTAGCGACAGCAGTCATGGTGGAGAGATGCTACACCGCCGCAGCGTGCTCGACGTATGGCGTGACGTCGAAGTTGCGGATGTACAGCTCGTGCACTCGATCCATCTCCACATCGGTGAGGGGTGGGTAATCCGAGGAGGCGACGAACTCGCGCAACTGTTCTTCATCATAGATATTCGGAAGTGCAGAGAGGATGGCCCGATGTGCGTAGAGCCAGAGAAGTGCCAGTTGGCCGATGGTCACGCCGCGCTCCCTGCACAAAGGCTCGAGACGCTCGACCTTCTGCAGGCCTTCCACCAGCCAGGCCCGCGGTCGATGCGAACGGTGATCGCTCTCGTCGAACTTCGTCTCCAGCGTGTACTTCCCCTCCAGCAACCCGGAGGAATGCGTAACCCGCGCAAGGAACTGCGATGGAGGCTCGGCCTTCCACGCGCGGAAGGATGGATCGAACGCGCCGCTCGGCTCGCAGACTTTCTTGTTCGTTTCCCCCTTGATCACCTGGGCCAGAGCGGCGTATGACGGTCCGCGCTCGGCGGCGAGAATGAACTCTCGCCCCGGATCCTGCTCCAGCATGTTGTAGATCATCTGCGTCACCGGAGCCTGACGCGCGGCAGCCGCGTAGATCCCCTCGTCGCGCCAACCGATGGCCGGGCCCAGGGAAGGGCCGTACGCGAGGATTTTTCCTTCGCTCTTCAGCGACTCGAGCGTGTCCCAATGCTCGTCCTCGAGCAGCGTGGTGATGCGCGGATTGTGCGGCTGGTAGATGGCCACCGAGTCGACGCCCAGTCGCCGCAGCGACTGTTCGAGAGCGAAGCGGATGAATTTCGGCGAGAAGTCTTGCGGCAGCTCGCGCTGGCCGCGCGGGCGCTCGGGGTTGTTGTAGAAGTCGTAGCCGAACTTCGTGCCGACGATGAGATCGCGATGCTCCTCGAGGATCGGCGCGAGCATCGTCTCTCCTCGCCCGTTGCCATACGTGTCGGCGGTGTCGATGTAGTTGATACCGAGATCGATGGCCTTGCGAATCAGCGTCTGGGCCTGCTCATCGCTGTATGTTCCCCACCATCCGGTGGAAACGGTCCAGGTGCCGAAGCCGATCTCGGAAAGCTGCAGGTCGGTGCCGTGTAGGTTGCGATATCGCATGTCAGAGTGGAGCGGCGGCCTTCAGGCCGCCGGCGGGCTAAAGCCCGCCACTACACTACTTCCCCGCGAACTGCGGTTTCCTCTTCGCGTTATACGCGCCGAGGCCTTCCTTCGCGTCATCGCTCTGGAAGAGCTGTTGCTGCAGCTCGCGCTCGACGGCGAGCGCGCTTTCCAGCGGGATCTCCCAGCCGGTCTGCACGGCGCGCTTGATCCTGCCCACCGCCTTCGCCGCTTTGTTCGGAGGGCAGAAGCTCCAGGCGTACTCCATCACCCGGTCCCACCACTTTCTGCCGCCCTCTTCGGCCGGCCAGACGTAGTTGATGATTCCCCACTCCTTCGCCAGCTCGAAATCGAACAGACCGCCTTCGGCCATGATCTGGATGGCGCGCGACTTCCCGACCAGGCGGGACAGCCGCTGCGTGCCGCCGGTGCCCGGAAGAACGCCGAGGGTGACTTCAGGCAGGCCGACCTTGCCGGCTCCTTTGAGAGCGATGCGCAGGTCAGCGGCCATGGCGATCTCCAGTCCGCCGCCGACGGTGTGGCCATTCATCGCCGCGATGACCAGCTTCGGCGTCTGCTCCAGGCGCAGAAGCGTCTCGTTGGCGTGGAGGCAGAAGAAGTATTTGAACTGCGGAGTGACCTCCTGCAGCATTTTGATGTTCGCGCCGGCGGAGAAGAACTTTTCTCCCGCGCCGCGCATGACGATGACGTGCACGTCGTCGTCAAAACGGGCTTTCAGGATGCATTCGTCCAGCTCGCGGTTCATCTCATAGGTGTAGGTATTCGCAGGGGGATCGTTCAGCTCGATGATCGCCGCGCCTTTTTCCACTCTGTAGTCGATTAGATTCCCAGCCATCTGTTTCTCCTGTAGCGGGGCGATTGTACTAACGCCCATCGCCAAATGACACTCCGAGACTGCGCGCCGTAGCGACCATCTCGCCGTTCGGATCGACATACTTCGGATTGGCCACGGCATCGATGATGGGGACCGAGACGATCTCGTTCCCCCGCAGCGCGACCATCTTTCCGCACTCGCCGCCGGCGATCAGATCTGCCGCTGCTTTTCCGAAGCGAGTGGCCAGCAGGCGGTCGAAGGCAATCGGCGAGCCGCCCCGCTGGGTATGTCCAAGCACCGTCACCCGGATCTCCAGCTCGATCTCCCGCGCGATCTCCTCCGCAACCTGGTAGGCGATCCCTCCGAGCCGCTGCGCGTGTCGATCGATGTACCGCTCCTCCCCGCCCACCCGCTTTGCTCCCTCGGCTACGACGATGATGTCGAACTTCGACCCTTCCTGCGATCGTGAACGGATCGACTCCACGATCGCTTCCGGCCGGTAAGCGATCTCCGGGATGAGAATGATGTCCGCCCCCCCAGCCAGCCCCGAGTAGAGCGCGATCCATCCCGCGTTGCGCCCCATGACCTCCAGGATCATCACGCGATCGTGGCTCTCCGCGGTGGTGTGCAGGCGATCGACGGCTTCGGTGGCTACCGTCACC
>QHVS01000229.1:0-5524 GCA_003223635.1 Acidobacteriota bacterium
TGTCCCACGAAATATGCCGCGAAAAGAAGAACGATGGACACCGCTGCGCCGATCGTTCCCTGGAGCAGTCCTTCCACCAGAAACGGTCCGCGGGTGATGCGCTCCGTCGCGCCGACCAGCCGCATGATCTGAATCTCCGCGTGATACAGCATCATGGTCAGCCGGATGACGTTGGCGATTGTGAATGCGGCGGCCACAGCCAGGACCGCGCCGGCGATCAGGCCGACGATATTGATGATGCCCACCAGCCGTTTGAGCCTGCGCACCCACTCCCAGTCGAACTGCACGTCTTCGACGCCGCCGAGCCGGCGCAGTTCGGCGATTTGATTCGCCAAGGCAGCAGAGTGAATCGCTCGCGGTGTGACTTCGCACTCGAACGAGGCCGGAAACGGATTCTCGTCGAGTTGACCGACCACGTCGGAGAGACCGGAGAAATAGGATCGGAATCGCCGCAGCGCTTCGTCGCGACTGACGAAGTGACGGCGCGCCAGGTCGGGACGCGCGGCCAGCCACATGTCGACGGCGTGGATCTGCTCGGGCGTGGCCTTCGGATCGAGATAGACGCTCAGCCGCGACTTTCCTTCCGCCTGGATGACGGCCCGCCCGAGGTTTTCGGCCAGCAGGAGAAATAGACCGACGATCAGGAGCGAAATGGCGATCATGGCCACGGCGGCAAAACTGATCCGCTTGGAGACCCAGAGCCGCCGCAGCGCCTCGCGAACGAAGTAGGCGAAGGTGTTGGAGGGGATCTGCTTTTCGTACTGGGCGTGAATGAAGTCGCGAGCCATTCGCTACCAGTTGACGAAGAGCGACTCGCTGCGCGGTGCAGCCTTCTCCGGCGCAGCCTGCTTCTCTTCCACGATACTGCCGTGATCGAGGGCGATCACCCGGCGGCTGCTTCGATGGACGAGATCGCGGTCGTGTGAGGCCAGAAGCACGGTCGAGCCGCGCAGATTCGCGTCGGCGAAGATCTGCAGAATGTCTTTCGACAGATCGGGGTCGAGATTTCCCGTCGGCTCATCGGCGATCAGCATCAGCGGGTCGTTGATCAGCGCTCGGGCGATCGCAACGCGCTGCTGCTCGCCGCCGGAGAGCTGAAGCGGGTAGGCATTGAGCTTGTGATGAAGGCTCACCGCTCGCAGCGCGCTGTATGCCTTCTTCTTGTGCTCTTTCGGCGGAAGCCCGAGGACGGTGAGGATGAAGGAGAGGTTCTCGAAGACCGTCATCCGCTCGATCAGCTTGAAATCCTGGAAGACCATCCCGATCTCGCGCCGGAAGTAGGGGAGTTGCGAGCGCTTCATGGCGCTCAAGTTGCGCCCGTTGACCACGATCTGCCCATCGCTCGGGCGGATCTGGCGGAGGATCAACTTCAACAGCGTAGATTTTCCCGCGCCGCTCGGCCCGGTCAGGAAAACGAATTCCCCTTTTTCAATGTGGAACGTCACGTCCTGCAGCGCGGTCGAATAGCGGTCGAACCGTTTGGTGACGTGGTAAAAGTGGATCATGCCGACGAGTCTCGATCATGATAGCAGGCGCCGACGATGAGTCGCCTCTTGCTGATCTGTCTCGGAGGCGCGGTGGGAACCGCGGCCCGCTACCTCACCGCATTGTGGGCGGCCGCTGCGTTCGGATCGGCATTTCCCTTCGGGACGTTGATCGTCAACACCGTCGGGTCGTTCCTACTTGCCTTGATCATGCACGTCAGCGGGGCGACGGAGCTCATCTCCAGCGATGCTCGGGCCATCCTGACCACGGGCGTGATGGGTGGCTTCACGACGTACTCCACATTCAATTACGAGACGACGAACTACCTGCGCGAAGGGGCGTGGCTGCTGGCCACGGCGAATGCTGTCGGAACGGTGACAGGTTGCCTGGCCGCCGGTCTGGCCGGCCTCGCGGTGGCAAGGCTCGTCGTCGGACGATGATCGGAGGGCCGCATGCGCGCGTTGTCCGGTGAGCAAGTCATGGTTCGCATCTTCTTCGGTGAGTCGGACCGCTGGAAACATCGGCCGTTGGAGATCGCTCTGCTAGAGCGTCTGCGCGTCGAAGGCTTCGCCGGCGCGACAGTCTTCCGCGGAGTCTCCGGCTTCGGCGCGAACAGCGTCATTCACACGACGCATTTGCTCGAGCTCTCCACCGATCTCCCCGTCGTGATCGAAGTGGTCGATAGCGAGGAGCACATCGAGCGACTTCTGCCGATTCTCGACGAGATGCTGGACGATGGACTGGTGACGATGGAGAAAGTGCGGGTGCTCAGGTACAAGGCGGCGGAACGGAGTTGGGATCAATGCTCGCACCGCGATTAGTTCCGAGGGATACTCGATCGTCGTGTGGTACGTCTACATCCTGTCAAATCGAGCGCACAAGTTGTACGTCGGCTCAACCGATGACCTCGTCCGCCGATACCGAGAACACGTCGAGCGCCGATTCCGCGACAGCTTCACTGCACGCTATACCTACAATCGGCTCGTGTACTGCGAAGTCTCCTCGTCACAAGCAGACGCACGCGCCCGGGAAAAGCAGATTAAAGGGTGGTCACATTCGAAGAAGGTTGCGCTGATTCAGGCGGAGAATCCGAATTGGTACGACCTTGCCAGAAGATGGCATCGTTTGCTGTGTCTCGATTGACCTCCATCTGAATCGCGGTGCGAGCGATGATCCCTCGCTGCGCTCGGGATTAAAACCGCTGCAGAATCCCCACCACGAGCGCGGTGAATTCGTTCTGCACGCGCGCGGTGGTGTCCATGACCTCCTGGTGCGTCAGCTTCTGCTTGAGGACGCCGGCGGCCATGTTGGTGATGCAAGAGATGCCCAGGACCGGGATGTTCATGTGGGCCATGGCCACGACTTCCGGCACGGTGGACATGCCGACGGCATCGGCGCCGAGGGTGCGGAACGCGCGGATTTCCGCGGGAGTCTCGTACGTCGGACCGGACAGAAAGAGATAGACGCCCTCGCGCAGCTTCTGTTTCAGTCCGCGCCCCACATCGCGAGCGAGATCGCGGAGCGACTCGGGGTACGCGTCGCTCAAGTCGGGGAAGCGCACGCCGAGCTCCTCGAGATTCGGACCGCGCAGCGGGTTCACTCCTGAGAAATTGATGTGATCGGAGATGAGCATCAGATCGCCCGGCTTGAATGAAGTGTTCACGCCGCCGGCCGCGTTCGTGACGATCAGCTTCTTGATTCCCAGGCGTCCGATGACCCGGGCCAGAAGCATCACCTCCTGCATGTCGTAGCCTTCGTAGTAGTGCATGCGGCCGCCCAGCAAGACGACCGGCAGCTTTCCCACCCGGCCGAGAATCATTTTTCCCTGGTGCCCCCACACCGTCGCCGCCTTGCCTCCGGGGATCTCGGCGTAGGGAATTTCGGTCTCCACTTCGACGGCATCGACGACGCTGCCCAATCCGGAGCCGAGCACTACGCCAGCCTGCGGCTGGATCCGCGTGCGCGAACGAACGAACGCCACTGCCTCTTCAATGGCTTTGATCATGGCGGGCGAGTATATCGAGGGCTGAGGGCTGAGGGCTGAGGGATGACAATCAAGTTGTAATTCATCCCTCCTCCCTCATCCCTCATAATGCGCTGCGGTTCCAAGTTCACGTACAGGAGTTCTGCATGGAGCGATTTTCCGCGCTGATCGGATTCGTGGTGATCCTCGCCATCGCCATCGGGCTCTCGAACAATCGACGGGCGATCCGCTGGCGAACGGTGATGTGGGGGCTGATTCTGCAGATCCTCACCGCGATTGCGGTCTTGAAAGGAGAGCTCATCGCCCAGTGGCTGTCGGCGATCGCGCTTCCGATCACGCAGAACATCGTGGCGATCATCTTCATCGCCCTCACGATCGTCCTCTACCAGATCGCCAAACGCCTGCCGCCGGAGACGCGGCGCGTCATCTGGTACAGCTTCGGCGTGGTGACGCTCTATTTTTTCCTGACCTACAACCTGCTGGCCTTTCTGTTCAAGAGCCTCAAGGACGTCGTCAACAAACTGATCAGCTACACGGGCGAGGGATCGAAGTTCGTGTTCGGCGAGCTGGGAGTGCAGAACAGCCCGAAGATCGGCTTCATCTTCGCCACGCAGGTTCTCCCCACCATCATCTTCATCGCTTCGATCTTCGCCGTTCTCTACTATCTCGGCGTGATGCAGCTCGTGGTGAAGTTCTTCGCCAAAATGATGACCCGCTTCATGGGCGCGTCCGGAGCCGAATCGACTTCGGTAGCCGCCTCGATCTTCATGGGGCAGACCGAGGCGCCGCTGACCATTCGTCCGTTCCTGCCGGAGATGACGATGTCGGAGCTGATGACCATCATGACCGCCGGCATGGCTCACATCTCCGGCGGGATCATGGCCGCGTACGTTCTTGTGGCGAAGGTGGACGTCATCCACCTTCTCACCGCGGTGATCATGACCGCGCCCGGCGCGATCATGATGGCCAAGATCATCGTGCCGGAGACCGACAAGCCGAAGACCGGCGGCGATGTCGAGGTCATCGTGCCGAAGCAGGACGTGAATGTGATCGATGCGGCCGGCCGCGGAGCCATCGAGGGACTTTATCTCTCGCTCAACGTCCTCGGGATGCTGATCGCGTTCATCGCGCTGGTGGCGCTGCTCAACGGATTGTTCGGATGGGCGCACAGTCAGGTGGCATGGTTCCCGGCGAGCATGGACATCGTCCTCGGCTGGGTCTTCGCGCCGATCGCCTGGGCCATGGGTGTGGCCTGGAAGGACGCGTTGACGGTGGGCAATCTCCTCGGCACGCGCATGGTGCTCAACGAGTTCGTGGCCTTCGCCAAGCTCGGGCAACCAGGCGTGGGCAGCTCACTCGATCCGCGAAGCTTCGTGATCACCACCTATGCGTTGTGCGGTTTCGCGAATTTCTCGTCCATCGCCATTCAGATCGGCGGCATCGGCTCGCTTGCGCCGTCACGACGCGGCGATCTCGCGCGCCTCGGCCTGCGGGCCATGCTGGCCGGCACGCTGGCGAATTTTCTGACGGCCACCATCGCGGGGATCTTGCTGTAGGCCGGTTACTCGGTTGCTGAGTTGCTCGGTTGCTGGGTGGCCGAGGTACACTGTTTTTCCCACACGACCTCACCCGCGCTCCCTCGAAGCACGCCAGCAATCAAATGTCCAAGTCATTCCATGACCTTGTCGCGTTTCAGCGCGCTCTCGATGTTGTTGTAGTTATCTATGAAGTGACTTCTGTCTTCCCGCGGAACGAGCTTTACGGACTAACGTCCCAGCTTCGACGTGCAGCTGTCCGAGCATGCAGTTGCATTGCAGAGGGTCAAGGCCGCTTGACCTGGGGCGAATGGCGACAGTTTCTCGGACAAGCCCGTGGTTCATTATTCGAGATCGAAGCGCAATGCATCGCCGCGAACCGCCTCCGCATGCTGACTGACCCCGACCACGAACGGGTCATTGCCGCGCTGCGCCGCGCAGGCAAGGCACTGGCTGGTTTCATTGCGTGGGTACGAAAGAACGAACACGCCGCCAAGCAACCCAGCAACCGAGCAACCCA
>QHVS01000229.1:5555-10953 GCA_003223635.1 Acidobacteriota bacterium
CGCACTTCCTCCCGTGCCGGTGATGGTGAATGCGTACGTTCCCGGATTCGTCGCGGACGCGGCGGTGATCGTAACCGTCGATGAGACGCCGCTAACGGGGTTCGGGCTGATGCTGCCGACGGCGCCCGGTGGCAGACCGCTGACCGAAAGCGTGACGGCGGGTGTGAAGTTCCGGCGGAGAATGAGTACGGTGTACATCGCTTTGCCGCCAGCAGGGTTCACGGTCTGGGACGGCGGATAGATCGACAATGTGAAGTCACTCGGAGAGCCGACCGTGCCCGTCGACGACGGAGGCGCGGTGCTCGTAGAGGTGCTTTCCACCGTGGTTGGCGTCTTCTGCGTCGACTCCATATGGACCACAAAGCGGATCTGCCCGGTTGATTTCGCCGGCAGGGGTAGGTCTTGGCGAAGGTCGTACACGCCGTTCATCAGTCTGCCATTCACCGCCGACCAATGAACGCCGGGCTCTTCGCGGTCCGCAATCGGGCAATCTTCAAACTTGGCAGTGTATGCCGGGCCCTGAAGCGGCGTCGCCTGCGCCAATACTTGAATGCTCTGATCGGGGCGCGCGAAATATCGACCGTTCATCTGCACGTCCCATTCGAACGGTTTGACGATCTCGGTCTGAACCTTACAACCCTTGCCGTGGACGGAGTGAGTCAGATGCGCCGTTCCTTTCAACGTGCCCGGCGATACCGCCCACAGCGAGAATCGCGCCGTCAAGGGGGCAACAACGTGATCGGTTAGAGTCGGACTGCTCCGCTCAGTGACGTCGTGATCAACTTCCCACGTGCCCCGGATGCATGGCTCACCCACGAGAATCTTTTGCGCAGCGGTGTCCAGGCAATGCGTCTTAGTTGGCGTCACCGATGTCGAAGTCGTCGTTCCCGAAGAGCCGGGCGAGGCTTCGACCCCCCGGATGGGGTAGGTGGTCGTCGGCTTCGAGGGAGTCTCTCTGCGCGCGCATGCCGATGCGGAAACAAGCAGGAACACGGCAGGCCAGATCGACTTCGGTGAGCTCCAGCGCATGCGGTGATTATTCCACTTGTCGAAGCTCGCGCGCTCATCGGAGCGCCGCGAGAAGCTCCCGCATGTCCTCCGGCAACGGACTCTCGAATGTCATCGATTCTCCCGTCCGCGGATGGGGGATGGTCAGCCGTGCGGCGTGAAGTGCCTGGCGCGGAAACGAAGCGATTGCTTTCTGGATTCGCTTGTCGGGGATGCCGCGCCATTGCGGACCGGAGTAGAGAGGATCGCCGATGATCGGATGGCCGAGGTGTTTCATGTGGACGCGGATCTGATGGGTGCGTCCGGTGCGCAGGCGAAGGCGAACGAGCGACGCGTAGCGAAGCTGCTCTTCGATCGAGTATTCAGTGATCGCTGACCTGCCGCTGGCTACTACTGACATGCGTTTTCGGTTCTTTGGATCGCGCCCGATCGGCCCCTCGATCTTCCCGCGCTCCTTCTTTGGCGTGCCGTAGACGACGGCGAGATACTCTTTGCGCACGCGATCAGTTCCCCAATCGGCGGCGAGCTTGCGATGCGCCACGTCATGTTTGGCGATCACCATGACCCCGCTGGTGTCCTTGTCCAGGCGATGCACGATGCCGGGCCGCAGTTCGCCGCCGATGCCGCTGAGATTCTTCACGTGAAATAGCAGAGCGTTGACCAGAGTCCGATCGGCGTGACCCGCGGCGGGATGCACGACGATCCCCGCCGGCTTCTCGATGACGGCCAGATCGTCGTCTTCGAAGAGAACCGAGAGCGGAAGGTCCTGCGACGAAACGTCCGTCGGAATGGGAGGAGGGATCTCCACCGCCACGCGCTGGCCGGCGACGACATGCACGGACGGCTTCTCGGCTTTTTTGCCGTCCACGGTCACGCGCCCCTCCTCGATGAGTCGGGCCAGGAAGCTACGGCTGAGATCGGGCATCAGCGCCGCGAGCGCGCGGTCCAGCCGAAGTCCTTCCTGATCCTTGGAGATTCGATGAATCAATTGAATGCACCTCGTCGGCGTGCTACGATCGCCCGTCCCGGATTCAGCTTCTATTTCGAATTTTGTGACGTTCGCTTCTTGTGTTTCGTATCACTGCTGTGCGACGCTGCCTGTGAGATGTTTCGCTGCTTCTCATGTAAGCGAACTCCGCATTCCGCAGTCAGATCAAAAAATCACGCAGTTGAGGGGAGATTATGGTCAAAGTGAAGAACGTTGTGGCCGCAGCGCTGATGTTGTGTGCCTCCGCAGCGATGGCGAGTAACTTCCGCGTGTCGGACCAGGTGTATCTTCTGGCCGGCGCTCACGCTGGCGGCATCTCAGGGACTTTTCTTTCCGACGTCTACATCTCGAATCTGAGCACCGACCCGGTCGGCGTGAGCCTGATCTACTCCAGCGGCACCGCCGGCAGCCAGCAGACCTTTGGCAGCTCCGGCACTCCCTGGTTTGTTCTTCAGCCGAACGAGCGCCGGGAAATCGTCGACTTTTTTGGAGCGCCGCAGTCGCAGGGTGGTCTCGGTCTCACGTCGGCTCCGGTTGGCCAGGTGATCTTCAACGGCTGCAAACAGGGCGGCAACTGCGATTTGACCACCTGCCCCGGTGGCAGCTCCGGCGCGTGCCCGGACTTCCGCAACATCAGCATAGAGAGTCGGATCTACTCGATTCCGCCGGGCGCAGTGCTGGCGAACAATCCGCCGACCAACGGCCAGCTCTTCAGCGGCCTTCCGTGGTACAGCTTCGTCTCTTCTGATGCGGCTTCGGCCGGCCTGGACAAGGCCTTTATCACCGGCCTCCGCAACACGACTCTCTATCGCAGCAACCTCGGCTTTGTGAACGCGTCGCAGTTTTCTACCACGACGCTTGTGATCAAGCTCTTCAATGGGGCGACCAACGCGCAGATCGGCAGCAACGCGACCGTAACGCTGGCGCCGCTCGGCCATACGCAGCTCAACATTAATAATGCCGCGCTTTTCCCCTCGTTCACCGGGTCGACGGCGACGAATGCCTTTGTCACCGTCGAGCAGACCAATACGATTCCGACGAGTGATGCGGGTCTCAACGGCTGCGGCAACGGATGCCCGGCATTCTTTGTCTACGGCTCCGTGCTGGACAACCAGAGCGGCGACGCCACGACGCTGGAACCGCAGTATCTGAAGCCACTTACTGACTCGGCGATCAACTGCATCTACAACCTCGTGTGCAAGGGATCGTTCAACCCACACCGGGCGGTCAAACACTGACGTATTTTTCATTCGCATTTGACGAAACGCCGCGCGTGGAGCGCGGCGTTTTTGTTTATCATTTGAAAACGGTCTATGTCTCGCGATCGACGTGTCCAGCGTGTTCACCTCGCGCTGCCGCTGATGGCGCGCCTTGGCGCGACGCCTGTCGTCGTGGTGGACGTCAGTGTCCTCGGCGCGCGCGTGGAGCATCACGTGGCGCTGGGAACCGCAACCGGCGGACAGGCCCGCCTCACGTTCACCTGGGAAGAGGATGAGATCGTCGCGGAGTGCCGGATCGTGCGCTCGCGGTTGGAACGATTCTCGGTCGGCACCGATGGACTGACCGTCTATCACTCCGGCCTCGAGTTTCTTGACCTCACTCAAGTGACGCGAGAATCACTCAAGAAGAAAATCGGGATCTTCATCGCCCGCGCGCTTCACGAGCAGAAACTGAATGCTCGCGGGGTCCTGCCGGAATCTGTGGAGAAGATGCCGATCTTCCGTTCTGGCGGGCTGCTCACCGAGAACCCTTCCGGCGTGGCCGAGGCGATCGGATCCTCCGCGCTGCCGACCGCACGCGTGGCCGCCGAGTCTGGCTACATCTGCTTCCAACTAGAGAAGGGCAGCGTCTGGCGGAAGAAGCGGACTCATGATCCGGGTCAGCCGTCCGAAGGCTTCACCATCTCCGCGACGGAAGACCACGCGCAGATGGAGAAGCTGTGCGAGGCGTACTCGAAGTCGGATCGCGACGGACGGAAGATGATCCAGCTCTTCGCCCAGCTTTCCATCGCCGAGGGAGAAGGGATCACACCGGGCAGGTTCGAACCGTAGTCCGTGGAGCGGCGGGCTTTAGCCCGCCGGCATGTGGAGCGACGGCGGGCTAAAGCCCGCCGCTCCACGGAATCGCGTTGAGCGCACTCCTGTTGTAGGCCATCGGGAGTAAGTGCTAGTATTCCCCTCGACAGCTTTCGAGAAGTCCATCGAAGGCGGCCGATTTTGGCCGCTTTTTTTGTTCTATGGGTGCATTGTCGGAACGAGTGGAAACGGAGATCGGGAAGATCGTCTCCTCGGAGGGTCTGGAACTGGTGCACATCGACTATCACCGGCAAGGTCGCGGCTATCTTCTTCGGGTCGACATCGACAAGGACGGTGGGGTGACGCTGGAGGACTGCGAGCTGGTCTCGCAGCAGATCAGCGCGCTGCTCGACGTCGAAGATGCGGTGCCGTCGGAGTATGAGCTGCAGGTTTCCTCGCCGGGACTCGATCGAAAGTTCTACCGGGATTCGGACTATCAGAAGTTTCTGGGCCGGCTGGTGCGAGTGAAGACCTCGAAGCCGATTCGAGGACTGCACGTGATCGTCGGTCGATTGAAAGAGTACGACGGCCGAAACATCGTGGTCAGCGACCCGGCGGTGAAGAAGGATCCCGAGTACCGGATTCCGCTGGCCGATATCAAGGAAACGCGACTGGAAGTGGAGATCTGAAGCCACCATGTTTGATGAAAATCTGAGCAAGAACATCAAAGCGCTGGCGTACGAGAAGTCGATCGACGTCGAGCGCGTCTTCAAGGCGTTGGAAGACGCCCTGGCCACCGCTGCACGCAAGTACTACAAGACTCGCGAGCCGATGGAGACGGTCATCGACCGTACCAGCGGCAGCATGCAGATGTTTGTGATCAAGGAAGTGGTGGAGGACGAGAACCAGATCGAGGATCCGCAGGCCCAGTGGACGCTCGACCAGGCCAAAAAGATCGAGCCTGAGGTTGAAGTAGGCGGCAAGATCCGTCTCAGCTACATCACCAAAGAGGTCGTCGACGTCGTGCGCGACCCGAACACTCAGATCCGCACGTACGAAGCGCAGAAGATCGATTCAGAAGTGGAGCAGGGCGACGAGGTCCACATTCCGCTGACCAAGCAGGCCGACGAATTCGGCCGCATCGCTGCCCAGTCTGCCAAGCAGGTGCTCTATCAGAAGGTGCGCGAGGCGGAGCGGGAGAAGGTCTACAACGAGTTCGCCGGCAAGGTGGGCGAGCTGGAGAACGGCTACGTCAAGCGTTTCGAGCGCGGCGACATGATCGTCGATCTCAACGGCAAGACCGAGGGGATCATCCCCCGCTCGCAGCAGTCGCGCGCGGAGCGCTACTCGCAGGGCGACCGCATCAAGGCCGTCATCATCGACGTCC
>QHVS01000230.1 GCA_003223635.1 Acidobacteriota bacterium
AAAGTGGTCCCCATGATCACAAGCGCGGCGATGGCGTACGGCTGCTCGATCAACTTGTGCTGCTGCATCGGGTCGAGTGCCAAGGCGGCACGTAGCCTTTGCGGCAGATGGATCGTGCTGATCATGAAGCCGAACAGAAATACGGCGGCGACGACCAGCGGCGCGAGATAGATCGAACGGTTCTCCCACAGTTCACGCCGCACCGACCAGTACATCGGCCGAGTCGCCGACATGGCTGCGGGCGCGATGCTCTCCGAGCCGTCACGAAGGTCGGGCACGGCGTTCGATTCAGAGGTCATCGAGCCGCTCCTTGTGCCTGTGCGTCCTGATTGCCGATCACGGCCACGAACAGGTCGGCGATGCTCGGCTTGCGCACTTCGCCGAGTGCGGCGAGTTGTTGACGGTCGACGTGATCGAACAGCAGGATGGTGCGGCCGAACAGCTGGCGCTCGTGAATCGGCTTGAGCGCCCGTGCTGCCGCGACATGCTCGGGATTCACCATCACTTCCAGATAGCGCGACTCGAATTCCTCCATGCTGCACTCGAGAACGATGCGACCGCGGTCGATGAACATGAGGTCGGTGAGGACGTCCTGGATCTCTTCCACCTGATGTGTCGTCACCACGATGGTGCGGCTGCGATCGAAGTAATCGTTGAGCAGGGAGTCGTAGAACTGTTTGCGGAACAGGATGTCCAGGCCCAGCGTCGGCTCGTCCAGCACCAGCAATCTCGCGTCAATGGCCATGACCAGAGCGAGGTGCAGCTGGGCCACCATGCCTTTCGACAATTCTCTGACCTTACTGGTGCGCTTGATGGTGGTCTTCGCAAGAAATCCTTCCGCCTTGGCGCGATCGAATCGCGGATGCACGCCGGCGACGTACTCGAGCATTTGTGAAACCCGGATCCAGCGGGGCAGCACGGCGACATCGGCAATGAAAGAGACGTCGCGCATGAGCTGATCGCGTGCGGTCCAGGGGTCGCGCCCGAGGACCTTCAGTTCTCCCTGATATGGAGTGAGGCCGAGAAAGGCGTTGAGCGCTGTGGTCTTGCCTGCGCCGTTGGGGCCGATGATGCCGAGGATGCGGCCCTCTTCGACACGCAAATCGATGCCGTCCAGCGCGACGGTTGTGCCGAAGGCCTTTCGGAGGCCACGTGCTTCTATGCATGCCATGGCTTCAGCGCTCCTCTTCTTTGGCTTTCGGTTTCGGCTGATGGCTTGCGGCAGCCTTCAGCAATTCTTTCGGTGTCACGCCGAGCCGCTGAATGGTTGCGGAGATCCTGGGCCATTCTTCGGCGAGAAACTTCTCGCGTTCGCCCTCCAGCAGGAGGTCGCGCGCGCCGGCCTTGACGAACATGCCGAGACCTCGCCTCTTCTCCACAAGCTCCTCGTCGACCAGTTGTTGATAGCCTTTCAGGACCGTGAGCGGATTGACTCGAAACTCGGCCGCGACGTTGCGCACGGACGGCAGCGCATCGCCCTCCTTGAGCACGCCGTCGAGGATCATGGCCACGACGCGGTCCCGAAGCTGGCGGTAAATAGGCTGACTTTCGTTCCACTCACCCATCCTTTTATCCCTTGAAATCTAGTGTTGTAGTTAACTATAACACCAGATCAGTTCAAAGGCAAGTTTTTTTTTAGTCCGGGGAGGCTGCAGGTGAGGGATAACACCCGCTCCCTTGATGGGAGCGAGCGCTGCTGTGTCACGCCTTGCTCTGAAGGCGCCGAAGAGCGGCCTGCTTCAGCGCCATACTCGTACCGGCCCGGGCGATTGCTCTGATTTCTGAATCAGGAAGCGTGGGCAAGATCCGGAGCGAGAACGCCTGAGGAGTTTTCGGATTGCGGATGAGCGCCAGCCGCACGTCGAGGTTGGCCATCCACTGACCCGTTTTCATGATGACCTCTGCGATCTGATAGGTGAGAAACGAGGACGCCGCAAGCCGTACCACTTCGTCCACCGTGAGCCGAGGATTTCGCAGGATCGAGAGCAGCACTCTCGGGTCGTTGTCCTGGAGAAGAAAGGCACGCTCGGTTCGGTCCGCCTTCACCGCGAGGAGAATCTTCTCCATCTGCGAAAAACCGCGCACGCGATCCCAGGTGCTCTGACTCTTCTCTGGCGGTTCGACTTCGTTCGCGGCCGTATCCACGACAGGTCTGACGAGTAGTCGAGCGAGGATCTCGTCGGGATTTCCTTCGACGGCCAGTGCGATTCCATCCGCCAGCACCGCCACGACCGTGGCCCGCACGTTGATCTCCCCGGCCCACGGGCCGCGAAGGGTCACCAGGAGAGCGGTGTGCAGCGCAATGCTCTCGGCCGTCAGGAGACGGAGAGCTCCGAAGGAGAGATTGACACGATGCTCATCCCTCAATTCCTGCTCGTTCTCGAATTCGGCGGTGAACGCCGCCGGCGCGGTGCGCTGAACGTTCATCGAGTACCTGACGCGGAGTAAGTAAACCATGCTCTCCGGCCGAGACCAGACAAATCCGGGCGGCGGCAAAATATTGAAACTGGAGGTATCCATGTAGGTCTCGAGACCAGCGCGCAAATCGTACTCAGGAGTCAGCTCCACCAACCCAGATCAGGAATCAGTGGAGAAGGATCTCGAGAATCCTCTCCCGCTTGCTGGAGAGGGTGGCGCGAAGCGCCGGGTGAGGGCCGGCCTTGAATTTTGAGACAGTCTCCAAGCCGCCGCACTCCAAAGGCCCGACTCCCACTAGAATGCCGCGCCAAGGAGATCGTCATGACGGCACTCACTGCGCTCTGGCTCCCCATCCTTCTCTCCGCAGTCTTCGTCTTCATCGTCAGTTCCATCATCCACATGACTCCGCTCTGGCATAAGAACGACTATCCCGCGATGCCGAATCAGGATCAGGTCAGCAACGCGCTCCGGTCGCTCGCAATCCCACCAGGCGACTACATCCTTCCGCGCGCCAAAGACATGAAGGAGATGCGCACACCTGAATTCAAGGAGAAGTTCAAGGCGGGCCCAGTCATGTTCATGACAATCCTTGCCAACCCATCGATGTCGATGGCACGGCCGCTCACTCTCTGGTTCATCTACATCCTCGTCACGAATTTCCTGGTCGCGTACGTCGCCAGTCGCGCTCTGACGCCCGGCGCCGATCGTGAGATGGTCTTCTGCGTCGTCGGAACGACCGCGTTCATCGGCTACGCCGCCGCGCTGTGGCAGATGTCGATCTGGTACGGCCGCGCGTTGAGCGTGACGATCAAGTCAACGATCGACGGACTCATTTATGCGGCCGTCACAGCGGGAGCGTTCGTATGGCTGTGGCCGAGGGTCATATAACGGAGCAGCGCTGGATCCTCGCCGCGACGATCCTCGGAACGTCGATGGCGTTCATCGACGGCTCCGTGATCAACATCGCCCTTCCGGTGCTTCAGAAGTCGCTCTCCGCGACGGTGACCGACTCGCAATGGATCGTCGACGCTTACCTGCTCGTCCTCGCATCTCTTCTTCTTGCGGGTGGAGCGCTCGGCGATCACTTCGGCCGTATGCGCATGTTCGCCACCGGCATCGCCGTCTTCGCCGGAGCGTCGGTATGGTGTGGCACTGCTACCGATGTCAGGCATCTGATCGCGGCGCGCACAGTGCAGGGAATCGGTGGCGCGCTGCTTGTCCCAGGAAGTCTGGCCATCATTGCCGCGACGTTCCCGCCGAACAAACGAGGCAAGGCGATCGGAACGTGGTCGGCGATGACTTCGCTGGCCACGATCGCCGGACCGCCCCTCGGTGGCTGGCTGGTTCAGGCCATTTCATGGCGTGCAATCTTTTTCATCAACATCCCGATCGCCGCCGTGACGCTGCTGATCATCTGGCGCACGAGATCGTCGGCAGCTTCGGAGGCGGCGAGCGATCCCCGCCCCATCGACTGGGCGGGTACTGTCCTCATCACCATCGCTCTCGCCACGCTGACGTACGCGCTCATCCAGGCGCCGGTCGCGCATCGCGACCGGTTCGGCGCACTGATGGTTGCCGCCTTCGCCGTCTCCGCGATCGCCTTCGTCGCCTTCATCATTCTTGAACGGCGCATCCACGATCCGATCGTGCCGTTGGCGATGTTTCGTTCGCGCTCGTTCACTGCCGCGAATGTTCTGACGCTCCTGCTTTATGCGGCGCTGAGTGTTGCCATTTTCCTCTTGCCATTCAATCTCATCTCCTTGCAGGGCTATTCTCCTGCGCAGGCTGGGGCAGCATTTCTGCCGCTGGTGATCACGATGTCATTGCTCTCCCGATGGACGGGCGCGC
>QHVS01000231.1 GCA_003223635.1 Acidobacteriota bacterium
AGCCAGTCGACGTCGCTGGCGTATTCGCGGAGGCTGGCCCGTGCATGCGGCTCGTCCTCCACGATCACAGCTCGCACGCGCTGTTCCGCGCTCAAGGTTCCTCCGAAGGAATCCGGCGCGCCGGAAGCTCGAGATCGGCACACGTCCCGCCGGCGGCGCTCCGGAGTGTGAGTGTTGCGTGGCCCCCATACAACGCGCCGAGACGCTCCTGCAGGAGTCGCAGACCCATTCGCGAGCCTTCGGTAGGCGCATCCACCGGCTCCGCGCTTCCCTCATCCTTTACCGCTACGCGCAGACGTCCGTCGATGTCCTGCACACGGATGTCGAGCAGACCGCCGGCCGCTCTGGGAGCGATGGCGTGGCGAATTGCGTTCTCCACGAGGATTTGAAGGGCGAATGTCGGCACGAGGCAGTCCAGCGTTGCCGGCGGGGTGTCCATACTCACTCGCAGGCGATCGCCGAGCCGCAGCCGCTCCAGCGCGAGATAGCTCTCGACAAACGCGCGCTCTTCACTGAGCGGCACTTCGTCGATCCCATCTCTGTGCACCCGCAGACTGTAGCGCAGCAGATCGCCCAGCCGCTCAAGAGCACTCTCCGCGATCGCCGGCTCGCGTCGGACGAGTCCAACCAGCGCATGGAATGTGTTGAGGATGAAATGTGGATTCAGCTGACTGCGCATGGCTTCGAGTGACGCGCGCGCGCGCAGTGCCTCCGCTCGGGCGGCGCGCTCCGCCTGCTCGCGCACTTCCCTGGCGTTCTGCCAGGCATATGCGACACCGGCAAGGGTGCCGTAGATCAGCACATCATTGACAAGCCTGAAGGGCAGAACACGGAAATTGATCCGCAAGGCGTTGCCGGTGAATACCAGCCCATCGACCGCGACGAGGGCGATCCATCCGGCAGCCGAAATCACGACGAACACCATGAGCAATCCGAGATGCGCGGCGAAGAAACGGCCCTTCCTGCTTTCAGGCCATCGCAGAAACGATGGCAGACGCAGAACGGCCAGGCCGAGGAGCGCGTCGGGAAGAAGATTGGCGATCCCATTGCGAAGCGCCGGCGCGAGCGCCATTCCGGCCGCGACGAATGCGGCCGAATACAGCATCAGAAGGGCAAGCCACGCCGCCGGATAGAACCAGACATCTCGTCGCGATGGCGACGGCTCACGCGGCATGCGGTCCATGGTAATCCGCTTAACCAAATGCGCTGCGATTGGTTACGGCCCTATGAGATCACTGTGCTTACGGTGAAGTCGTGGCCGGCTTTTTGGGGTGTGTGAGCGGATCAAGAGAACGCGGTGGCCCGATACGGCGCGTCTCGATCTGTTGAAAATTCGTTACCCACGTCTTACCGCCATCGGTCGATCGGTCCGCCGTCCAGGAGAACCGGTCCGGCTGGATGTTGTAGTACCGGATCCGCCAGATCGAGGGCGTCGGCGTCGCGGACCCGAACGTCTGCTCGATGCGCATCTCCGTCCCATCACGGTGCGCTGTGCCTGCGTTCTGTAATCCGCCTCCCTGTTCCGTGGAAACGAGCTCCCACTGATCACGGACGGCGTTGTATGCCCGCAACGTTCGGGTCACGTAGTAGGTCTCATCCTTGTCACCGACGACGCGATACTCATCGAGGATCTCGCCGCCGTCTCCAAGCCGGACGGCGCTCCAGTAGCCACGGAACTTGCCATACTGCTGATTGATCGCTGTGAACTCCCAATCGCCGAGCAGGTAATCGAAGTCCGCATGATGGGCATCCCACGACGCGCGGATCTGCTCCGGAGTTCGTTTTCCAACTTGAGCCGAGAGCGAGACTGTCGCGGCGAGCAGGCTTGCGGCAAGAAGAATGTGAAATGAGTGGCGCATAGCGAGCTCCTCTCGACCATGGCGACCAGTTGTTCCGGGGATTATAAAGGCGGCGGCAAGCCGCCGCACTCCGAAGGCCGTCAGTGCTCGCGGACGCGAAGGGGGAACGGATACTCCACCACTGCGCCGTTCTTCTGCCGCGAGTTCACCACGATCTTCCAGGCCACGCCGTCGGCGGGGGGCGACTTCGGCATCCGCATCTGCAGCTTGACCGGCTTGTCGTTCTGCGGCGTGATGCGAAGCAGCTCCTCTTCGTAGCAGCGCGTCATGTTGGTGGTGCTGTGCCGATGCTGCGAGAACTCCACCGCCTCCGTCACCGAGCACTCCCCCACCAGCTTCACGTCCATCTCCGCCACGAGCTGCGGATGCGGCTCCGTGACCTTGAGCAGCGCGGGCTCGCCGTATGCCACCACGTTGCGATCGATCTCCACCACCGGCTCCCTCTCCACGATCATGCGCCACGAGCGGAGAGCGACGTCGATCAGCAGGCCGATGGCCACGATGTCGAACACAGCGAGAAACGCCAGCACCACTGGATGCGCGTGCAGCCACATCTCCACCGAAACGACGAAAAAGAATCCGGCGAAGAGGATTGTGAAAATCAGTTGGGTGATGAAGGGGGCTGCAGATCTAGGAGTCCGGGCCAGGCGCATCCTGGCACGCTACACCTACCCTGCACTGAACCGTGTGCGTTGCATCACACGCCGCCGGGGGCGGCGGCGCTCCACTGAGAGGCAAGGGATTGTTCCACTTCGCGGTCGCCGACGCCGAGTTGCTCCTGCGGATGAGCCAGGTAATAACCCTGCAACAGGTCGATGCCCAGCTCTCGGCAAGCCCCGTATTCTTCGGTCGTCTCGATTCCCTCGGCGATCGTCTTCGCTCCGATTTTTCCGGCCAGATCGACCAGCATCTTCACCAGGTCCTGCTTGATCGGTTCGGTGGCCAGCGTGGAGACCAGGCTCTTGGTGATCTTCAGATAGTCGGGAGCCAGCGCGGCGATGGCCTCCAGCGATGCGTATCCGGAGCCGGCGTCATCGATGGCCACCTCGATTCCCTTCGAGCGGAACTCATCGAGCAGTCTGCGGAACACGTTGTAGTCCTCGATCGCCGCGCGCTCGGTCAACTCGAAGACGAAGCGCCCCGGATGCTCGGAGAAGAACGACACGACCTCGTGAAGGCGGAACTCCGACTCGGAAAACATTTCCGCCTCGAGATTCAGCAGGAACTTGCGATCGCCCAGGTCGAAGGAGCGCAGCCGGCGGAGGGCGCACTCCAGCGCGATGGCCTCCAGCCCCCAGGCCAGCTTCGACTCGCGGGCGAAGGTGAAAAGCATGTCGGAGTTGCGGAACGAGGAATGCTGCGGACCGCGCGTGAGGATCTCGTAGCCGAAGACGGTCGACTCCCTGGCCCGAACGATTGGCTGGAACAGCGTGGTCACTCTCTTGCGGCGGATGATGTCGCGCAGCTCGCGGGTGAGCTGCTTCTTGCGCTGCTGCTCGGCGTCGCGCACGGCGGCCGCCGCGATCTGCATGCCCTGATACACCTGACGCTCGAGGCGGATCTGTGGTTTGTAGTCGATCCGCGCCGCGCCGACGAAGAATCCGATCTGCCCCTGCTGCATCTGGGGGAACTGCTGGCGCATCGCATCGATCAGCTTCTGCCGCAGCTCGTTGGCCATGGTGTCGAAGGCGGTCTCCTGCCGCACGTCGGTTCCGCGCGTCTCGAAGAAGATGAAGAAGCTGGAGCCGCCGGGAAGGTTGGCGGAGACGACCGCGTTGGGGAAGCGCGCCTTCGCCTCGCTGGTGATGAACTGCGCCGCGCGCCGCACGAACTCATCGAAGAACGCCCAGCCATACTCCGCTTCGATCGCGTCGTACTGCTCGATGTCGATGAAGACGATTCCGATCTCGCTTTGCTCGATCAGAATCTCCTTCAACCGATCGAGCACCATCGGCACGGTGGGCAGACCGGTGGCCCGGTCGATGAGCAGCATTCCCGCGGCACGCACCGGCGTTTCCGGCTCTGCTTCCTTGGCCGTACGCTTACGCTGCAGCAGCGTTGCGATGCGCTTCACCACCTGATCGCGATCGAATGGCTTGACCAGGTAGTCATCCGCGCCGAGCTGCAGTCCGGTGAGGCGATCTTTGACGTCGCCGCGCGCCGTCACCAACACGACGGCGATGTCCGATGTGCGCTGCACGGCTTTGAGGGCCTGGCAGACTTCCCATCCGCTCCGTTTCGGCATCATGACGTCCAGCAGCACGACGTCGGGAAGCCGCGACTGGGCGACCGCCAGCGCCTCCTCCCCGTCCCGGGCCACGAGGATCTCGCAATCGAGCGGACGCAGATACACCTTGAGCAACTGGACCACGTCCTCGTTGTCATCCGCGATGAGCAGGACCGGCTTTTCACTCATTAGTAGGGGATGTTATTACACGCCCCTCACCCGGCGCTTCGCGCCACTCGCATGAGCTGGGTTGCTCACGCCGTCGCCGCGCGCAGACTCTGCTGGATGAGGCGATCGACCTCGAGGGCATCAAGAGGCTTGTAGATGACGCCGGTGACGATGTCGCGGTCGGCTGCGCTGAGCGTCTGGTTCTTCACCCCGGTGATGACGAAGATTCGCGGCGGCTTCCCCGCCTTGGCCCGCCGCAGGAAATCGATCACGCCCCATCCGTCGATGCGCGGCATGAGCAGATCGAGAAAGATCAGCGTGTAGTCGTTCTTCTTGAGCGCCTTGACCGCGTCGGCGCCGTTCGCCGCCTCGTCGAAGGCAATCCGACGTTCGGCCAGAACGTTGGCGATGAGATAGCGCGCCACCGGATCGTCGTCGGCGATCAGCGCGCGCTGTCCGACGATGGGCGTCTCCTTCGGCTGCTGCGCCACCGGCATGGCCACCGTCGGCGCATCGATCTTCGCCGGCTTGGGGGCCGGAGGCGGAGTGGTGACTTTGAAGTCGACGCGATCGAGCGCGTCGACCAACTCGCCGGCGGTCGGAAAACGGTTTTCCGGCTTCTTCTGCAATGCACGACGGACCACAGCCGCGAGCGACGGAGGAACAGCAGGAGCAATGACCGCGAGATCGGGCGGCTCGGTCATGATGATGTTCATCATCGTTTCGGTGACCGCTTCGCCTTCGAAGGGCCGTTTGCCGGCCAGCGCCTCGTACAAAACCACGCCGAGGGAGAAGATGTCGCTGCGTGCGTCGACCGGACGGCCCAGCGCCTGCTCGGGCGACATGTAGAACGGTGTGCCGACGATCATCCCGCCCTGGGTGAGCGTCGGCGATTCGGTTGTCGATACGAGTTGCTTGGCGATGCCGAAGTCGAGCACTTTCACTACGCGCTTGGAAACAATGATGTTGTCGGGTTTTACGTCGCGGTGGACGACCCCTTTCTCATGCGCCTCCGCCAGCGCCTCGGCCACCTGCCGGAGGATGCGCACCGCCTCGCGCGGCTCCAGCTTGCCCTGAGCCAGAACCGTGGCCAGCGATTCCCCCTCCACCAACTCCATAGCGATGAAGAAGGTCTCCCCTTCCTGCTCGATGGAGTAGATCGTCGCGATGTTGGGATGATTCATCTGCGCGATGGTCCGCGCCTCGCGCAGGAATCGCGCCTTCCACTCCGGGTCGTTGGCGATGTGCTCGGAAAGGATCTTGATGGCCACGAACCGCTGCAGGCGCGTGTCTTCGGCGCGCCACACCTCCCCCATCCCACCCGCGCCGAGGCGGCTGATCAGCTTGTACGATCCGAGGGTCTGGGGTGCTTCGTCGGGCATTCGTGAGGATTGAGGATAGCAAAAGTGGAGCGGCGGGCTTTAGCCCGCCGGCGGGCTAAAGCCCGCCGCTCCACTATGCCCGTCCCAGCGCCTCCAGCGCGAGATCGAGCTCCCTGGCCAACTGCTCGACGATCTCCGCTGCACCATCGACCGTTCCCTCCTGGGCATTCGCCTCGATGGTCGTGCAGAGCGTGTACATCCGCGTCGCGCCGATGTTTCCGGAGCTGCTCTTCAGGGCGTGGGCCGCGCGGGCCAGCCGATCGGGGTTTCCACTGATGACGGAGTCGCGCAGCTCGTGGAGGCGCAAGGTGGCGTCTTCGCGAAAGAGGCCGGTGATGTCGCGCAGGAACGTCGGATTGCTGCGGGCCAGCTCCTTCAATACGGACACTTTCTCCGCGTCGACCACCTCGGTGTCGCGCGTTCCCAGCCATCGCGCCAGCACCGCCCCGAGCCGCTGGGTGCTGACCGGCTTGCAGAGGTAGTCGTCCATTCCGGCGGCGAGGCACTTCTCGCGCTCGCCGTCCAGCGCGTGCGCGGTCATGGCCACGATGGGAACGCGCCGCGCGCCGCCCTCGATGCGCCTGATGGCGCGAGCCACATCGTAACCGTCGATGTCGGGCATCTGACAATCGAGGAGGATGAGATCCCAGCTTTG
>QHVS01000235.1 GCA_003223635.1 Acidobacteriota bacterium
ACTTCGGGGAGAGCGTGCCGATGCTGTTTCTCTACGGCGGCGCGCTTCCGGCTGATCTCGACAGCCTGACGCCGCCTCCGGCCGGATCGCCGGAGTTCATCGTGCAATTCGGATCGCCGGACACGGACGGCAGCGTCGGCTACGTCGTTCACATCTGGAAGATCACCACGACGTGGGGAAGCTCGCCGTCGCTGAGTGTCAGTCCGCTGACCGACGTCCTGGTTGCCCCGTTCAACGAGGAGCTCTGTACCGCGTTCCTCGGTACGACGATTCTTCTCGGCGCGCGGCCGTGTATTCCGCAGCCGCCGCCGGCGGCGACCACTCTCGACTGGCTCGACGGAATCCCCGATCGCCTGATGTACCGCGTGGCTTATCGCAACTTCGGCGATCACGAGAGCCTTGTTCTCAATCACACCGTCAACGCCAGCGGTCATCAGGCCGGCGTGCGCTGGTACGAGCTGCGAAACCCGGGCAGCAGTCCCACACTCGTTCAGCAGGGGACGTACACCGGTGCGATTCCTGACGCGGATAACCATCGCTGGATGGGATCGATCGCCCAGGACAACAGCGGCAATATTCTCCTCGGCTACAGCAAGTCGAGCCTGACGCTGCTGCCGGAGATCGATGTTGCCGGCCGCAAGGCCAGCGATCCTCTCGGCCTGCTCGGCAGCGAGATCCTGATGAAGGCCGGCGCCGGCGTACAGATCGGAACCGGCAACCGCTGGGGTGACTACAGCGGCATGACTGTCGATCCGTTCGACGGCTGCAATTTCTGGTTCACCAGCGAATACCTCCCGGCCAACGGAAGCTTCAACTGGCGGACGCGCATCGCTTCATTCCGTTACTCGACCTGCGCCGCGCCGGCACAGGGAATCATTCAGGGAACGGTGACTGACTGCGTGACAGGTTCGCCGATGTCGCGAGCGCTGGTCCAAGTGAGCAACGGTTTCTCCGGCGCGACTGATTCGAACGGCCACTACTCGATCATCGTGCCGCCCGGTCACTACACGGCGTACGCCTCAGCGCCGGCGCGCTCCTGCGCGCCGTCGTCCTCAGCAAACGTCAATGTCAATAGCGGCGGCACGGCGACGCAGAACTTCTGCCTCACGGGCTCACCAAAGCTGGAGTACGCCTCGTCGGCAATCGACGACAGCGGCAACGGATCCGGCAGCAACGGTGTGGTCAACAAAGACGAATGCGTGAAACTCACGGTGACCGTTGCCAACAACGGCTGCGGCTCGGCCACCCGCGTGGCCGGCACGCTCTCCACGAGCACGCCCGGCGTGACGGTGAGTCAGGCAAGCGGCAGCTACGGCACGATCGCTCGCGACGGCAGCGCGGCGAATTCACCGGCCTTCAAGTTTTCAACCTCGTCGGCGAATGGATTCCAGTGCGGAGCGCCAATCGACTTCACGCTTTCGCTGTCATCCGATCAGTCGGCGAACAGTGTCACCTTCAGCATTCCGACGTGCCAGGGTGCCCCATCGGAAAGCCGGTCAGGATCGATCACCACTGCGGACGCAATACAGACCGCGCGCATGGGACGCGACAGCAGCCCGAGCGGCTGCGCAGCGGGTAAGGCATGCCCCGGTCCACTTGGAAGTGGTAATCGCCACTTCGACTCGTACCCATTTACCAACACTGCCCAAGTGTCGGCGTGCATCAATGTCAACATCACCGCGGATGCGAGCTGCAGCGGCGGCAATCAGATCTTCTCGGTTGCCTATCTCGACAGTTACGCCGACCCGAACAGCCTCTGCACGAATTACCTGGCTGATGAAGGCTCCAGCCCCGATCTCGGATTCAACAACTATTCGTTCGAAGTGCCGGCCGGGAGGACATTCGTCGTGGTTGTCGACTCAGTCCAGCCGGACGGAACATTCACCGGCTGCTCGAACTACAACCTCGTCGTGTCAGGCTTCATTGATAACACCACGACCGGCGGCGGCTCGTGCCCGAATCCGCCGGTAACGACCTGCCTGGAAGACAACGATCCGTCGATCAGCTACGCCAATGGGTGGCATCTGGCCAACAGCGCGACCGCCAGCGCCGGTCACTTCCGTTTCAACGCGAACACAATCACCGGGACGTCGGCTAGCCTGACAGTCAATGTTCCGACTGGGAAGACTGGCACGCTTGCCTACAACTACGCCAAGAGCACGAAGGGCAGCACCGCTGATGTCTACATCGATAATGCATTTCGCGAAACCATCAGCTATGCAGGTGCGACGGGCGGGATGAAGGATCCGGTGTTCGGTTTCAGCTCGAATTACTCCGGGCTGGCTGCCGGTTCGCACAAATTCGAGTTGCGCAATACGAAGGGGGTCGTTTACATCGACGGATTCTGCCTGACCAGCGCGTCTCCGACTTCGTCGCCGACTTCCGGCCCTGGTCAGACCACCACCAGTAGCGGCAAACCGGCCGCCGGCGCAGGTCTGCTCCAGAACATCGCCGTCCCGCCCGGCGGCACGGCGATCTCCTCAGTCGCTGAGTCGAGCGTCGGCGTTCCCGTTCAGCTCCTGATCCTGAGTCCCACTGGCGCGTTGCTGGCCTCGTCGACATCGAGCACCGGCATCACCACGGCGCAGACGCCGGTCACCGACCCGGGGATGTACGTCGTGAAGACGATCAATCTGTCGCTCGGCCCTGTCAACGTGTGGACTGCGACGACGCCGCAGGTTTCGAGGTAGTTGGTTAACGGGTAACGGTATAACGGTTAACGGTGCCAAAGGCTCTGGCACCGTTACACCGTTAACCGTTACGCCGTTGCTCCTCTCTCCATCACCCGCTCCGCCAGCCGTCGGAGTTGCTCTACGATCCGATCGAAATTCCTGTTCGGCGCGATGGCCATCTCCGGCCGGGCCTGAAGATCCTTCCACTGATTGAGCACCTCGACGCGCAGCTCTGTGTACACCGGAGCTGAAGCGATGGGTGGCAATTCAGAGAGGAGAGCGGCAAGGCTGCGCAGCTCTTCGGCGGTCAGCCGGAGGCGCCGCTGCTGTCCGTATCCACTCTTCTTGGCGAACGGGCGAGCCACGGCCTCGCCGCCGCGAATGTTCAGCAGGAATCCGGAATCGCCACGCTGTTGAACGGTGATCCGAAGGGCTTCCGGCGGAATCGTGCGGCTGACGATCTTCTGCAGCGCGTCGTCGAACGATGTGGCGGTGACGCCGCTTCGTGCCGCGCTTTCGGCGCGCGTCAGGATCTCCGCCGCGAGCGAGGCCAGCTCCTCCGACTGATCGCCCTCCATTACCTGCACGACAGTCTTGTCGTTGACGGTCACCTTCCCGCGCATGCGCAGAAAATCGCTCTCCCCCGCGCCGAAGTGATCGGGCATCCGCGCGAACCCCACCCGCCCGACCGCCCGCGCGATCGCCGTGACGTCCGCGGGTGGCAACCGGAACGCGCGCTCCTCGTTCCATACGCCCGCCCCGCTCCCATACACCTCCGCGGAAACCATTCCCGCCGGCCGCAGCCATTCCACGCGAGTGCGCAAATCGGTTGCCTGCCTTGAGCCACCGGTCGAGCAGCCTATGACCGCGAGTGCCGCAAGAGCGATGCAGATCGTTCTTATCGTCACGGTCATCCTCCCTGACCGGCCAACTTCGCGGCCGTCTCCTTCACGAAATTGCGGAACGAACGCGGATCGATCGCCGGCTACCGATAGAGCTGGGACTCGATCGCGGCGAACAGGTCGAGCAGGCGTGTTGGATCGATCAGCCCGCGCGCATACATCTGCATCACGTCATCGATATCGCGCACGTGGCGCCGCTCGAGTTTCGAGAGTGTTTGACCATAGAAATCGTAATGATGAAAAAAAAGGTTGCCCTCGCGCGCGATGAACGGGCTGCGATCGCGCCATCCAGGTAACTCGGGGATGAAGTCGCCGGGAGAGGCCAACTCGACGTTGACTTCCAGCCGCTCTTTCAACTCAGGGATCGCCCGCAGCACTTCGTCCTGTTCCGGCTCGATCTTCAAATCGACATCGATCGTGCTGCCCCGCCACCCGAGCAGGACGGCGCTCGCACCCCCGGTGAGATAGGCGCGCGCTTCGGTACGCGCTTCCTTGCCCAAAGCCCTCATCAGACGGCGCAGCCGATCGGCATCGACTAGGCGGCGCATTCTGCGGCGCGTTCGAAGCTGACCAGTTGACGAATCAGGGCGTTGTAGCGTGAGTGCGCCGAGTCGGAATCCTCAGCGGCTAAAAGATCGTACAACCGGTGCTCCGGGTCGGCGATGTTCAAGTTGGGGACTTCGATGCCGATGCGCTGGAGGCGAGGCGCCCCAACGAGCACTAGAAGCGCCGCCGCCGTGTGTCGCTCCGCAGCAAGATCGTTGAGCCCCTGCCGAATGAGCGAGTACCCCGGCAACGCATCGAACTTCACCCGGTGAGTATAGCCTTCGGAGTGCGGCGGCTTGCCGCCGCTTTGATCGCCCATTCAGAATGCTTGAACCGTGGAGATCGAGATCACGCGGCCCCGATGGCTCAGGGGACTGTTGTTGAGCGCGTAGGCGAAATCGATCCGCAGCAGCGCCGACTCGAATCGGGCGATGCCGATCCGCAGGCCGACGCCGACGTCGCTCTTCATCCCGGCCAGGCGGAAGTTCCGCTCCACGGCCTGGCCGCTGTCGGCGAAGACGGCCACGCTGGGGCCGAACATCTGCAGGATCTCGCGGCCCAGGAAGAGGCGCTGCTCGACGTTGATCAGGATGCGCCGCCGTCCCTCGAAGGCGAAGTCGGGATAGGCGCGCAGGCCGTTCTGCCCGTCGGCGAGGAACTGCACGTCGCGGTCGAGCTGCCAGCCGCCGTCGACGCGAACGCGCGCGACAAAAGCCTGCGGATAGTGCGTGCGGAATCGGGTCACGAATCGTCCCTCCGCGGAGAGGATGGTGTTGCTGTCTTCCGGTGCTCGCGTGGAGGAGGCGTCGATGCGGCCCAGGAGAAAGGATCGATCGCTGAAGGCGTGGCCTCCTGCCTCACTCGCTCGGAACACGAACATGGCGGGGCGTGTCGACGAGAGGCGCGGAGAAACGCCGACGCGCACGCTGGTCAGCGATCCGAGATTGAAGTCCTGCTCGCGGAGATCGCGGTCGACGTAATCGAGCTTCAGAAAGTGGAAGCCGGTCGATTCATAACCCGCCTCCAACACGCGGAAGTGCCGCGACTCCGGAATGAGATCCAACGGACGCGAGGGGAGTGGATCGAACGAGTCGTCGAGAAAATCGAGGCCGGCCACCAGGCGCGAAGAGCCGCTCGGGCCGGCGTGAAGAACGCGCGAGCGTTCCAGCAGCCACTCCCGGTGCTCCTGTCGAAAGCGCGCGGCCACTTCGCCTTGCCGGAACGTGCGGGCATTGCGCAGGTCATGGTCATAGAGAAAGGACATCGTCCATGGGGTGCTATAGGAGAAGAGCGGCCGATCGAGCTCCAGCTTCTCCTCGTTTCCATCCGAGTTCTTGGAGAAGAGCGCGTCGAGGTTCCAGTACGGTCCCAGCACCGCCGGATGAAGGAACTCGATGGTGTTGGCCCGCCGCTCCACGCCGTGATCGAGGTGCAGCTCCAGCTCGCTGCCGCTGCCGAAGAGGTCCTTCTGCGTGACGTCGAGGTCGTACGTGGAGATCCCGCCGTCATTGGAGAAGTCGCCGTTCACGTCGGTCGTCCAGGCGTCCTGCGTGATCACGGCCACGTCGATCAGACCGTCGTGGGGGTTGCCGGCAGTCACCGAAACGCTCTTCAGGAAGTCGAGCTGTCGGAGATTTCGCTCCGTCTCCTGCAGCTTCGTCGGATTGAACGGATCGCCTTCCTTGAAGAGGAGGAACCGCCGAAGAAGCGCCGGGCGAGTCTGCACGTGCAGGATGTTCGCGCCGCGATAGAAGCTGCCATGTCGCGATTCCTCAGCGCTGAAGAGCGGAACGGCGTTGATGGTGATCGTGCCGATCCGCAGCGGCGGTTCGGCCAGCAGGGCCGCCAGAAGGAGATACAACACGGCGAGAGACTACAGCGTGCTAAATGAAGGCCAGATGAACGATGGGCTCTGCCGTGTCGGATGGCGGAGCGTCTGCGCGAAAAACCAGAAAAGCAGAGCCAGACCGACGGCCAGCGCGACGATGAAGAAGATCGACGGCCGCCCGGACTCCTTTTGGCGTTTTCGGCTCATGCTCTCATGCTAGCAGCCCCTCATCCGCCGCTGCGCGGCACCTTCTCCCCGCGCGGCGGGGAGAAGGCACTCGAGAGCCCTCTCCCGCGTGAGCGGGAGAGGGTGGCGCGAAGCGCCGGGTGAGGGTGTAGCTTATTCTTCGCACAGTTGATCCTCACTCCCGGCACACGCCTCGGTCCCTACGAAGTCGTCTCGCCGATCGGCGCGGGCGGGATGGGGGAGGTCTGGCGGGCGCGCGACACGCGCATCGGCCGCGAGGTGGCGATCAAGGTCCTGCCGCCGGCGTTTGCAGCCGATCGCGATCGGCTGCGGCGCTTCGAGCAGGAGGCGCGCGCGGCCGGGACCCTCAATCATCCGAATCTCGTCACGATCCATGATCTCGGCAGCGCCGACGGCACGCCCTATGTGGCCATGGAACTTCTGGAAGGGGAGACGCTGCGGGAGAAGATGGAGCTCCACGGCTCCGCGGTGCGCCTGCCGATTCGCAAGGCCATCGACTACTCGGTGCAGATCGCGAACGGTCTGGCTGCGGCGCCTGAGAAAGGGATCGTGCATCGCGACCTCAAGCCGGAAAACGTCTTTATCACCAGGGATGGGCGGGCGAAGATCCTCGACTTCGGTCTGGCCAAGCTGAGGCCTGGAACGGATGCGGGGAAGACGGATGCACGGACGCAGCAGCGCGACACCTCGCCGGGTACGGTCCTCGGCACCGCAGGCTACATGTCACCGGAACAGGTGCGCGGCCAGGAGGTCGACTATCGCAGCGACATCTTTTCCTTCGGCGCGATCCTCTACGAGATGCTCTCCGGCCGCCGCGCGTTCAAGGGCGACTCGTCCGTGGAGACGATGAACGCAATTCTCAAAGAAGATCCGCCGGAGCTGAACCAGGCTGAAGCCAACATTCCTCCGGCCATCGATCTGGTGGTCCGTCATTGCCTGGAGAAGAATCGAGAGGAGCGATTCCAATCCGCGCGCGATCTGGCGTTCGATCTGGAACGGATCAGCAGCGTGTCGGGATCGTCGCCCGCGCTCGTGTCGAAGGCTCGCAAGCGATGGGTCGCGCCGGCGATCATCGCTGTCCTTGCTGCGATCGTTGTTCTCCTGGCGTGGCGAATCCATTCCGGCATAAGTCGTTCTGCTCCCGCGGAGCGCAGATTCACCCTTTTGACGAATCAGGCCGGAGTCGAAGAGTTCCCCAGCCTCGCTCCCGACGGGAAAACATTTGTCTATGTCAGCAAGGCGTCAGGAAACGCGGACATCTACCTGAAGCGTGTCGACGGCCGCAACGCCATCAATCTGACGAAAGATTCGCCGGCCGACGACACGCAGCCGGCGTTCTCCCCCGACGGCTCGCAGATCGCCTTCCGCTCGGAGCGCGAAGGGGGCGGCATTTTTCTCATGGGAGCGACGGGCGAATCGGTGCGTCGGCTGACCGATTTCGGATTCAATCCGACGTGGTCGCCTGATGGTTCGGAAATCGCGGTGGCCACGCAAGCGATCGAATTGCAACCGCAGGCCCGGCCAAGCTTCGGCGCGATTGAAGTGATCGATGTGCGAAGCGGGGCCAGGCGGGAAATCGTCGACGTGGCGCACGACGGAGCTCAACCGAATTGGTCCCCGCACGGCGATCGGATCGCTTTCTGGGCGGTGGTCGGCGGCGGCGGCCAGCGCGATCTCTTCACCGTCGATCCGCACGCTGCAAATCCAAAACAGACCATCATCCGATTGACCAATGATCGCCCGCTCGATTGGAATCCGGTCTGGTCACCGGACGGCAAGTATCTCTATTTCGGCAGCGACCGCGATGGCACGATGAACCTCTGGCGCATGCCGATGAACGAGCACAGCGGAAAGGCGCTCGGCCCGCCCGAACCAGCGTCACTGCCGACGCGGTACGCCGCGCACTTCAGCTTCGCGCGCAGCACAGGCGCGCTCGCCTACGCCGGCGTCGATCTGGGCGAATCGCTGTGGCGTGTGCCGTTCGATCCGATCTCCATGCGAGTGACCGGCGAGCCGAGGTCGATCTTCGGCGGAGCAATGCTTCTGCTTCCCCGTCCTGCCGGCGGCGTTTCTCCGGATGGAACATGGATCGCCTTTTCAAACCTCGGAACGCAGGAGGACCTCTTCCTGGCCCGGACGGATGGAAGCGAAACCCGTCAGCTCACCAACGACCCGGAGAAGGACCGCGGCGCCTCCTGGTCCCCCGACGGCAAAGTCCTCTATTTCTACTCACAACGTGGAGCGCGTTACGAGATCTGGAGCATTCGCGTTGACGGCAGCGGTCTGCGGCAGATCTCCACGACCAGCGGCAGCTCGATGTGGTATCCGAGGATCATGCCCGATGGACGGGCGCTCTATGAGTTCAACAACAACGGAATGTATCTGCTGCCGCTCAATCCCGACGGCACGGCGACGCGGGTGGAACCGCTGCCGCCGATGCCCGTTCCGAACAGACATTTCATGACGCCTTCTGTGTCGCCGGATGGAAAGCGTTTCGCGGGCTCGACAGGTCAGCTCGACGCGGGCGTCAGCGGTCTCTGGCTTTATTCGCTCGACTCGAAGCGCTATGAACAGGTCACCGATCGCGGGTTCCTTCCGCACTGGATGCCCGATGGCAAACGGTTACTGTTCCTCGACGGCACGACGCTGGCGGTGATCGATATCGCGTCGAAGGAGATTCGTTTGATTCCGTTCTCACGCCCGCTGCGCTGGTTCGACGTCGCTCCCGACTTTCGCGCGCTCTATCTCGACGAGCGCACCTCCGAGGCCGATATCTGGCTGGTGATGTCGAAGTGAGGTAGGGCGGCGGCCTTCGGAGTGCGGCGGCTTGCCGCCGCTTTGACGTGGAGCGGCGGGCTTTAGCCCGCCGGCGGCCTGAAGGCCGCCGCTCCACATACAATTCACACCCTTGATCCTCGCCGCCGGCTCTCGCGTTGGTCATTACGAATCGCACCCTTAGGCGCGGGCGGGATGGGGGAGGTCTACCGCGCCCGCGATCCGCGCATCGCGCGCGAGGTCGCGGTCAAGATCCTGCCGCCGGTGTTCGCTGAGAACGCCGATCGGCTGCGTCGCTTCGAGCAGGAGGCGCGCGCGACAGGCGCAGTCAATCATCCCAACCTGCTCACGGTCTTCGATGTCGGCACGCACGACGGATTGCCCTTCATCGTCTCGGAGCTGCTGGAAGGCTCGACGCTGAGAGATCGCCTGCAGCGCCCGCTATGGCCGCGCAAAGCGATCGAGTACGCGGCGCAGATCGCGCGTGGCATCGGAGCGGCGCATGAGAAGGGGATCGTCCATCGCGATCTCAAGCCCGACAACATCTTCATCACCGAGGACGAGCGGGTGAAG
>QHVS01000228.1 GCA_003223635.1 Acidobacteriota bacterium
CTTGCACGTGAAGCCGGTTTCCTCGCTCAGCTCGCGCCGGGCGGTTTCGGCCGGATCGTCATTCCCCTCGTCGCCAACCAGCCCGGCAGGCCAGTCGATGACGCGCGCGCCGACTGGATGGCGAAACTGCTCCGTGAAGATCAGCTTTCCGTCGGGGGTGCGGGCGATTACGGCTACCGCCTCTTTCGCCTTCTTTCGTTCGACGAATTGCCAGCCCCCTCGCTCCAGGACGAGCACGTGCTTCCCTTCGAACACCCTTTTCGCGGACATGGCGAGACGCTACCACAGCGTCGTTTGCGGCGACGGGCGGCGAAACGCGTCGGCAGAAAGCTCACGCGAATCCGCATTGAGTCCGAGCTTGCGGCAGGTGACGTCGAACATGGTCTGGAGTTGCTCCGCGAAGACGCCCTCGCCGCGCGCGCGTTTTCCCCAGCGTGAGTCGTACATCTTGCCGCCGCGCAAATCGCGCACGCGATTCAGAACTTTTTCCTTGCGATCGGGGAAATGTTCTTCCAGCCAGCGCTCGAAGAGGGGAGCCACGGCCCATGGCAGCCGAAGCAGGACGAAGCCCGCCGAGCGCGCGCCGGCATCGCGAGCCGCTTTGAGGATCGCCGGCATCTCGTGATCGGTGATCGCCGGAATTACCGGCGCCACCATGACACCCGCTGGGATGCCGGCGCGGGCCAGCTCTTCGATGGCCTCGAGCCGCATCTTCGGCGTCGACGTGCGCGGCTCCATGACCCGGGCGAGCTTCTCATCGAGCGTGGTGATGGAAACCGAAACTGCTGCGGCGCCGTGCTGGGCGAGTTCGGAGAGAACGTCGATGTCGCGGGTGACCAGATGATTCTTGGTGATGATGGCCACCGGATTGCGAAACTCGGCCAGAACGGCGAGGCAGCGACGCGTCAGTTGCAGTTTGCGCTCGATGGGTTGGTACGGATCGGTGACGCCGCTGATGGCGATGAGCTGCGGCGTCCACTTCGGTGACATCAGCTCTTCGCGCAGCAGCTCGGGGGCATCCTCTTTCACCACGATGCGCGTCTCGAAATCGAGGCCGGCGGAGAATCCGAGGTATTCGTGGGTGGGGCGGGCGAAGCAGTAGATGCAGCCATGCTCGCACCCGCGGTACGGGTTGACGCTGGCCTCGAATCCGACGTCCGGGCTGTCGTTCCGGGCGATGATCGTGCGTACCGGATCGCGCAGAAAGATCGTGTTCGGCGCCGGGCTCTCGTCGGGAGATGCATCTTCGTCCGGAATGTAGGCCAGCTTCTCGAAGCGGTTCTGCGGATTCCACGACGCGCCGCGGCCCTTGATCATGCCGCGATCCTCAGCACCGCGGTTCCTACGATCTCTCCAGCGCGTAGACGGGCCAGAGCCTCATTGGCTTGTTCGAGCGTGAAGACTTCACGGCGGGTTTGAATGCGCGTGCGGCGAGCACGTTCGAGGAATTGTCGGCCGTCATCCCGCGTGAGGTTGGCCACAGATCGAATCGATCTCTCGCCCCACAGCAACTCATAAGGAAACGACGGGATGTCGCTCATGTGAATGCCGGCGCAGACGACCACGCCACCCTTCGCCAGGTTCCGAAGCGCGGCGATGACCAGATTGCCGACCGGTGCGAAGATGATCGCCGCGTCGAGCTCCTCCGGCGCGCGCCGACCCGCCCCGCCCGCCCACCCCGCTCCCATCGCCCGCGCGAATCTCTGCCCCTCCTCGTCTCCGTCACGCGTGAAGGCGTACACCTCCCGCCCTTCTGCCCGCGCGACTTGCACAAGAATCTGGGCAGACGATCCGAAGCCGTAGAAGCCGATGCGCTGCGCGTCGCCGGCCAGCCGCAGCGCGCGGAATCCGATGAATCCGGCGCACAACAGCGGCGACGCTTCCTCCGCGCTGTAGCCGTCGGGCAGCGAAAAGCAGTAGCGCGCATCGGCGACGCAGTACTCCGCGTATCCGCCGTCAATCGTGTAGCCGGTGAAGCGTGCACGTATGCAGAGATTCTCGCGACCGGTTGTGCAGTAGCGGCACTCTCCGTCGGTCCATCCCAGCCACGGCACACCGACACGATCGCCTGGGCGAAACTGGCCGGCTCCCTGCTCCACGATTCCGACGATCTGATGCCCGATCACCAGCGGCAACTTCGGCTCGTGCAGCTCGCCGTCGACGATGTGCAGATCGGTTCGGCAGACCGCGCACGCCTCGATCCGAATCAACACCTCTCCCGCCTTCGGCTCCGGAACGGCAATGTCGGCGAGCGCGAGCGGCTCGCGCTGACGGCGGAGAACCATCGCCCGCATTCGACGAGGGTAGCGCGGCGGTCAAGTAAATCTACGCGTTGTGGATTTCTCGCATCCGCCGGAGCGGCGGAGACCAGAACGCAACGAGCGAGACGACGACCAGCGTCATCGTTCCGCCGAAGATCACTGAGGGAACTGTGCCCATCAGGCGCGCCGCGAGGCCCGACTCGAATGCGCCGATCTCGTTCGACGCTCCGATGAAGATCTGACTGACGGAGGCGACGCGGCCCAGAAGCTCGCGGGGCGTCATCGTCTGCAGCAGCGTGCCCCGAATCAATACGCTGACGTTGTCGGCCATTCCGTTGACGATGAGGATGGCCAGCGACAGAAAAAAGTTGCGGGACAGAGCGAAGGCGATGATCGACAGCCCGAACACCGTGACCGCGCCGAAGAGAGTGGCGCCGGCGCGGCGGAAAGGCGGGCGGTGGGCCAGATAAATTCCGATGATGAGCGATCCGACAGCAGGGGCGGCGCGCAGCAGGCCGAGGCCTTGCGGGCCGGTACCGAGCATCTTTGCGAAGATTGGAAGCAACGCCGTTGCCCCGCCGAAGAGAACGGAGAAGAGGTCGAGGGTCATCGCGCTCAGCAGCAGCGGCTGGTGGCGAAGGAAACGCAGTCCGACTCGCAGGCTCTCTCTCACCGGGGCGGTGTTCTCCACCGGCGGCGATTCGTATGTGACCAGCGTCAACGCGACGAGCGCGCCGATGAAGAGCGCGACCACCACCGCGTAGGCCAGCGCGGCTCCGGAGAATCCGTAGAGGATGCCGCCGAGAGCGGGGCCGGCGATCGATGCGCCCTGCCACACCGAAGATCGCCACGCCACCGCGCTGGGATAGATCTCCCGCGGAATGATCTCCGCCGAAAGCGCCGTCACCGACGGGCGCGTGAAGCTGCGCGCGATTCCGCTGGCGAAGATGACAGCGTAGATCGGCCACACCGCCTGCAGAAGCGCGGGCTGAAACGTGAACAGAAGCAGCGCGACCGCCGACAGCGCGACGCCGAATGTTCCAGCCAGCGCAATGCCTCGCCGATTGCCTCGGTCGGCGATGTGTCCTGCATACAGCGCCACCCCGATAAACGGCAGCGCCTCGGCCAGACCGATGAATCCGAGCGATAGCGGATCCTTCGTCACCTCGTAGACCTGCCACGAGACCACGACAATCTGCGCCTCGCGGGCGACCGTCGAAATCCCGTGGGCCAAGATCAGCCAGCGAAAGTTGCGATAGCGGAGCGGGGCGTAGGGATCGTGACGGTTGCTGGGTTGCTCAGTATCTGGGTTGCTCGGCGAGTTCACGCGGCAAACCTACCGAGCAACCGAGCAACCTTGCAACCGAGCAACTTCAATCGGGCGGCACCCCAACTGGTGTCACCGCCGCTCGATCGAGCTCTCCCGTTCGAATCCGATAGACGTGCTCCACCGGAACAACGAAGATCTTCCCGTCGCCCACGTCGCCGGTGCGCGCGCCCTGCATGATGGCTTTCACGGTCGGCTCGACGAAGTGATCGGACACGCCGATCTCCAGCCGTACTTTGTCCGTCAGCTCCATCTTCACCGTCGTTCCACGGTACGTCTCCACGCGCTCGATCTCGCCTCCGTGCCCCTGCACGCGGCTGATGGTCAGGCCTGCGACTTTGGCGCGGAAGAGCGCTTCCAACACATTGTTCAATCGTTCCGGCCGGATGATGGCGACGACGAGTTTCATTCGTTCCTCCCGTCGAGTAGCAAGATGGCTCCCTCTCCGCGGCTGTAGGCCTCCTCGCCGTGCTGCGTGAAGTCGAGCCCCAGGCCTTCCTCACGCACTTCGGTGCGGAGTGTCGCGACTGCGGAAAGAACTTTGACGATCAGCAGAGTGGCTGCGCCGCTGTAGACGATGGTGGCAACGATGGCGATGGCCTGAATGCCAAGCTGCGACCAGTTTCCGGCGATCACGCCGTCCGCGGTCCCGTTCCACGATTTCTGAGCCAGCACGCCAGTGAGCAGCGCGCCGACGATGCCTCCCACGCCATGAGCGGCGACGACGTCGAGGGAGTCATCCAGCCGTGTCCGCGCGCGATACAACAGCGTGAAGTAACTGGGGAACGCAGCGAATGCGCCGAGGATAATCGCCGACGTCGGGCTGATGAATCCGGCCGCAGGAGTGACGGCTACGAGCCCGACGACGATCCCGGTTGCGGCGCCGACGGCGGTCGCCTTGCCACTGCGGAAGAGATCGAGCAGCGTCCAGACCACGAGCGTCGCGATCGGAGCGAACATGGTGTTGGTGAAGGCCAGCGCAGCGGAGCGATTCGCGCCCAGCGCGCTCCCGGCGTTGAATCCGAACCAGCCCAGCCACAGCAGGCCCGCGCCAAGAAGCGTGAACGGAACGTTTTGCGGAAGGATGGCCTGCCGCGCGTAGTCCTTGCGCGCACCGACCACCACCGCGCATACGAGTGCCGCCGCGGCGGCGTTCACGTGCACGACCGTGCCTCCGGCAAAATCGAGCGCCCCGAGCTTGGCGATCCACCCCCCGCCCCACACCCAATGCGCGATCGGCGCATAGACCACGAGCGACCACAACGTGATGAACGCCAGGTAGGGCCCGAAGCGCATCCGCTCGACGATCGCGCCGGAGATCAGCGCGGCCGTGATGATGGCGAATGTTCCCTGATAAGCGAAGTAGAGCACGTGTGGGATCGTGCCGTTCGCTTCGAGGCCCACGCCGCGAAGGAAGAAGTACTGGCCATCGCCCCACCACTGGTTCGAATGGCCGAAGGCGATGGAGTATCCAAAAAACGCCCAGGCCAGACCGACGAATCCGAGCGCGGAGAAGCTCATCATCAGCGTGTTGAGGGCGTTTTTGGCGCGGACCATCCCGCCATAGAAGAATCCGAGGGCGGGGGTCATCATCAGGACGAGGGCGGTGGAAATGAGGAGCCAGGCTGTGTCGGCGGGACTGATGTTGGGAGGCATGGGAAATTATAAAGGCAGAATGCAGAACGCATTCATCGTGATTTGACCTCATGTGGTCACCCGAACAATACGAACGTTTCAAAGACGAGCGTTCCCTCCCTTTCTGGGATCTCGTCGCGCTCGTCGAGTCGCAGCCGCGAATGCGCATCGTTGATCTCGGATGCGGCACCGGCGAGCTGACGCGCGCTCTTCATGAGAAGCTCGGCGCGGTGGAGACGCTGGGCATCGACAACTCAGCCTCGATGTTGGCCGAGGCGCCCGCTGCTACCGGCCTTCGCTTCGAAGCGGCGGCGATCGAATCCTTCGAACCCGATCGCCCGTTCGATCTGGTGTTCTCCAACGCCGCGCTGCATTGGGTTGCCGATCATGACGCGCTCTTTCGACGATTGAGAAACATGATCGCCGACGGCGGCCAGCTCGCGGTCCAGATGCCGGCCAACGAACATCATCCGTCACACCGCATCGCCGCGGAGGTGGCGCAGGAGATGGGCCTGCAGCAGCGGCGATCGCCTGTCCTGCCGCCGGAGCGATATGCCGAGATGCTCCATCGACTCGGATTCGTGCGGCAGCACGTCCGCCTGCAGATTTACGGACATCTCCTGCCGTCGAGTGAGGACGTGGTGGAGTGGGTGAAGGGAACGCTGCTCACGTCCTACGAGCATCAACACCCGCGATTCATCGACCGCTATCGTGAGAAGTTGCTCGCGGAGATCGGCAGGCAGAAGCCGTACTTCTACACGTACAACCGTTTGCTGCTGTGGGGGAGCCTCGCCGTGTGATGCCCCCCACCCGCCGCTTCGCGGGGCGAGGGACCTCGAGAGCCTTCTCCCCGCTTGCGGGGAGAAGGTGCCCGAAGGGCGGATGAGGCGCGTGTGCGCTACTCCTCGGCGAGAATCGTATGGAAGGCCAGCATCGCCGTCACTGATGCGAGGACGATGAGCATGAGGAAGAACATCGCGGAAAGCGACGCTGCCGTCTCCGCCCCCGCCGCGCCGAGGATCACGTGCGCCGGCGTGAAGCTGTTGATCCATGCTGAGAGCGCGGACCACTTCCACGTCAGCAGCGCAGCCCAGCAGCCGGCGACGACGAGATACGACGCGATCTGAACACGAGTGATCGGGAGGGAAGCCCGATCGGCTGCTGCGGTCGACTGCAGGAGCTTCGCTCTGACCCACAGCGAGGCAGGATCGGGAAGCTTATGCGCGCGATCGTCCATCCGCGCGAACTGCTGCATCCACGGCGCGATCTCCGCAGCGATTGCGCAATCGGCGCAGGTGGCCACGTGAGCGCGCAACGACTCCGTCCACTCGCCGCGTGCCGCGGCACGGATGACGTCCGGCTCGAGGCGGCAGTCGCTCATCGCGTCCCCTCCGGCGCCAGGCCCCTGCGCGTCAGCAGATCTCCCAACCGCTTCCGGGCGCGGAAGAGCATGACGCGCACGCTCTTCGCCTTTACCCCCATCGCCTCGGCGATCTCGTCGTGAGATGAGCCTTCCACGTGGGCCAGCCACAAGAGCGCGCGCTCCTGCGGTTTCAGCTCGGCGAAGACGCGCATCATGTCGTGCCGCAGCTCACCGCGATCGGCGCGCAGATCTGACGTGCGCGGCGGCTCGACGACGCGCTCACGAATCCGCTTCGTTTCGCGGAAATGATCGAAGACCAGATTGGTGGCCGTCTTGAAGACGTAGTGGCGAAGATGATCGTCGTTCGCAATCGCCGGATTGCTGCGCAAAAAGCGGAAGAAGGTCTTCTGCATCAAGTCGTCGGCAGTCGCTGCATCACCGGTCATCCGGTAGATGTAGGACCAGATTCTGCCGGCCGTCTTGCGGTAGAAGGCTTCGAATTTTGCCTCGTCCATCGGCCTCTTTGGCGTTCGGCGAAACGTCGTCGCGCCCAGCGCGGCGAACGGCGCCTCCAGGATCAGTGCGCTTGCACTCATGGGCTCACGACTGTGGCTGTGTCAGATCGGAAGACAACTGCTTGCTCATCTTCATCGACAGGGTGGCGGACACAAAGAAGCCGGCGCCGAGGGCGATGAGGACGAATGCGGGGACCAGATTCCCCGGCTCGTGGAACGCGATCGCCAGGCCGATGAACCCGAGCCCCATGATCGTCAGGACGGTGCCGGCAGTGATCCCTCCGATCACGCGGCGGCGCGTGTCCATCATCGGCTGATGCAGAAAGTCCCGGCCGGCCTGCGACTCGAGAAAGTGCACGAACTCTGTGGATGATCCGAACTTCTCGATGAGCTTCATCTGCACGTCGGCGCGCAGCTCATTTCGCCGCTGTCTGGCGCGAGCGATCAGCCACACGATAGCGATCACCATGCCCAGTGAGGACAGCGGAACGGTGAATGCGGCGACAGCAGTTGCAATATTCATTACAACCTCCGAATGTGTTTACCCGGACGCTAATACGAGAGCTGGCGCGTTTGGTTAACAGAAACTACGGGCGCTTGTAGATTTCGCCATTTTTCATCACGAATCCGACCCGCTGACCCGCTGCAGCGCGGTGATGTCCTGCAGCGGATTGCCCGGAACGGCGACGATGTCGGCGAACTTTCCTGGTTCGAGCGTTCCCATTCGGTCGGACATGCCGAGAAGCTCCGCGGCCACGCGCGTCGCCGACTGGATGGCCTGCATCGGCGTCATTCCGTAGCGCGTCTCGTATTCGAATTCCTTCGCTTCGTTGACGGCGTCCCAGGGGAAGCCGCCGGCGTCGGTTCCGAAGGCGATCTTCACTCCTTTGCGCAGCGCGCGTTGAAAGCTATCGCGGTGATAGTCGGGAATCTTCGCCCACACCCCTCCTCGTCCGGGCGCGACGTACTCGGTGACGGTGAGCGTGGGGCAGAGATAGACGCCCCTCGCCACCATCAGATCGAGGAGATCGTCGGGAATTGCGATGCCGTGCTCGATGGAGTCGACTCCCGCGTTCAGCGCGTTCTCGATACCCGGCCGGGCCATGGCGTGCGCCGCAACCTTGTGCCGCAAGCGATGCGCTTCATCGACGATGGCCCTCATCTCCTCCGCGGTGAATGTGGGGATGCTTGAGAGCGCGCCGTCCTTCTGCACGAAGTAGGAGCGGTCCGCGTATACCTTGATCCAGTCGGCGCCGTGGGCGATCTGTTCGCGCACCGCCTTTCGTCCCCCTTCGACGCCGTCGACGATCTGCACGCCCATCGGATAGACGATCTCCGGCGAGTAGCCGCTCGGTCCGTAACCGCCGGTGACGGACATGGCCCGCGTGGAAACGAAGAGCCGGGGGCCGGGGATGACGCCATTGTTGATGGCCCGCTTCACATCGACGTCGGTGTACATCGCTCCCTCTGTCTCCAGATCGCGAAGCGCGGTGAATCCATGTTCCAGGGCGATCTTCACCGCTCGGCTGGCTCGCAGCGCTCGGTAGGGCATCGACTCCTTAAAGAGCTGCTCGTCGTAATCGGCGGAGGTGATGTCGCCCTGCAGCAGGATGTGGGTGTGCGCATCGATCAGACCGGGGAGCAGCGTCATGTCGCCGAGGTCGATCGTATGCGCGTCGGCAGGGACGGAGCCGCCGATCGACTCGATGTTGCTGCCGCGGACCACGATCAGAGCGGGCGAAACGACATTTCCGCCGCGCCCGTCGATCATGCGAGCGGCGCGGAGGGCAACGACATTCTCGGCGGCGAACGCTGGACATGCGATGAGCGCGAGAACGAGCAGACGTTTCATGGGCCGCGATTCTAGTTCTGCCGTCATCCTGAGCGAAGCGAAGGATCTTAGAGATCCTTCGCCGTATGCGGCTCAGGATGACGAGCTCTTGTTAGACTGCACGCAGGTCATGAGGTTCTCGGTCGAGGAGTACGTCCGGTGGGAAGACATCGATGCCGCCGGCATCATCAACTATCAGGCTTATCTGCGCTTCTTCGGGTTGGCCGAAGTGGAGCTCTTCCGCTCCTGCGGTCTTTCCTATCGCACGCTCTTTGATGGCCTCGGCATCTGGCTGCCACGCGTCCATGTGGAGTGCGATTTCTTTCATCCCGTGACCCTCGACGAACTGCTGGTCGTCGATGCATACTTTGGAAAGATCGGCCGGAGCTCCATCCACCTCAACTTCGAGGTGCGAACGAAATCGAACTCCGACGTGGTGGTCGCCACCGGAAAATACATTTTGGTCACCGTAAAGCGAGGAGAACTAAAGCCAGTACCCGTTCCGCAGGAAGTGCGCGACAAGTTGGCACCCTACGTCGAGGACGCTGTAGACTACCGCGCCAATCCGTCGCATCCATGAATCTGAAAACTCCCGAACTTCGCGCCGCCGAGCGATTCGTAGCAAGCGAGCCGCTGACCGGTATGTTCGGCGCCGTCGAGGTCACCCTGTTCGACCTCGGAGCGCTGGGAGCGCAGATCGAGCATGCCCACCCGTTGCGATTGGGAATCACGGGGCGATTGAGCATCCACCGCGACGGCGTCGAGACTGTTGTCAGCGCGCGGGTGGTGTGGAGCAAGCTGTCACAGACGCCCAACCAGTACGGAAAGTATCTCTACCGTTCCGGACTGCGGATCGCAGAACAGCCGACGGATTTTCTTCTTGCCCTTCACTCGCTGGCCCGGGGAGGATTGATTCGCCGCGATCCCGACGCGCTCGAGCGCAAGCGCCAATACATCGAGAACAGACAGCAACAGCAGGAGCAGCGGCAGAGCGGCGCCTTCAGGCCGATCGCGCTGCCTGCGGGAACAGTTCCCGCCGATCAAGCAGGGCTTGTTCGCCAGGCGCGCGCTCGACTGCGCACTCACCCGGAGGAAGCGCAGAAGTGGTACAACCGGGCGCGGTACGCGATCGCCGATGTGGATCCGTCGCTGGCCGCCTCCGAGCTCGTGCGGGATCGCGATGAAGTGCTCGCCGTCTGGGAGTATCTCCAGCGGAGCGTGCCCATTCCCGTGATCGTCCTCGTCTTCAAGCTGGGATAGATGCGGTAGGTAAGTGCTCAGTGCTCAGTAGGGTCGAGCATTAGGTACTACCAAGCACCGAGCACTAAGCACCTGATCCGAGTCCCACGAGATTCGGTTCCGGATGAATTTCCACGCCGAACGTCTCCCGCACTTTCCCCTGAATCATTCGCACCAGCTCGACGACTTCGCGCGCTGTCCCGCCGCCGCGGTTGATGATGGCCAGCGAATGCTTCGACGAGAGTCCGACGTTGCCGTGCACGAAGCCCTTTCGAAAGCCGGCATTCTCGATCAGCCAGGCCGCGGAGAGTTTCACCTCGTCGCCTGATGGAAAATTCGGCACCTTCTTGTCTGCCACGCGAGCGGCCAGTTTCTCGAACTCCGGGCGAGAGATGATCGGATTCATGAAGAACGAGCCATCGCTTCGCGTGTCCGGATCCGCGGGGTCGATGACCATGCCCTTTCGCCGCCGGATGGCGATCACCGCATCGCGCACCGACTGCAAGTCTTCGAGTGAGGCGCCGCGCTCTTCGATGAATTGCCGAAGCTCCGGATAGCGCACCGCTGCAGCGCCGTTTCTCCGCAATCGGAAGGTGACCGAGAGGATGATGTACCGCTCGCGTTCATGACTCTTGAACGCGCTGGAGCGATACGCGAAGCCGCAGTCCCAGTTGGTGAACCAGATGACCCGTCCGTTGACGCGATCGAGAGCTTCCACGCGGGCGATCGTCTCGCTGACGTCCTGGCCGTACGCGCCGACATTCTGAATCGGCGTCGCGCCTGTCGAACCGGGAATCCCGGACAGGCACTCGATGCCCGCCCAGCGATTGCGGACCGCCATGGCCACGAAGTCGTCCCAGGTTTCCCCGGCAGCCACTTTCACCATCACCGATTCGGCGTCCTCGCTCTCCTCGTGAATGCCGCGCAGGGCGATCTGCAGCACGACGCCGTCGAATCCCTCGTCGGCGATGAGGACGTTGCTCCCGCCGGCCAGGACCAGCAACTGTTCTCGCTTCGCGGACGCCCAGGCCACCGCCTCGCGCACTTCGTCCACGGTCTCCGCGCGGATGAAGTACTTGGCCGGTCCGCCGATGCCCAATGTGGTCAACGGGGCAAGGGGAACGTTCTGCTGCATTCCGCGCGGCGCGCCGACCTGAGGCTCCGTGGTCGTCATCGCCATTGCATTGTGCATCATCGCTGCCTGAGAATGCGCGCATGTCTGACGTCGCGGCAGCCTCAGAAAAAGAGTGGTTTGGCCACCCCCGCGGATTGGCGACTCTCTTCTTCACCGAGATGTGGGAGCGCTTCAGCTACTACGGGATGCGCGCGCTTCTCATCCTCTACATGGTCGGCTCGGTGCAGCAGCCGGGTCTTGGATTCGGTGAGAAGCGCGCCGCCTCGATCTATGGCGCGTACACGATGCTCGTCTATCTGATGGGCATCCCTGGCGGCTTCATCGCCGACCGATGGCTCGGGCACTACCGCGCGGTCCTGATCGGCGGAATCATCATCGCCTGCGGCCACTTCAGCATGGCCGTTCCCGGTCTGCCCTTTTTCTTCACCGGCCTCGGGTTGATCGTCATCGGCACCGGTTTGCTTAAACCGAATGTGAGCACGATCGTCGGGACGCTCTACTCGAAAGAAGACACGCGCCGCGACGCCGGCTTCTCCATCTTCTACATGGGCATCAACCTCGGCGCCTTCATCGCGCCGCTGGTCACCGGCTACCTCGGGCAAAGGATCAATTGGCATATCGGCTTTGGCGCCGCGGGCGTCGGGATGACGCTCGGACTGGTTCAGTACGTCGCAGGGAAGAAGTACCTCGTCGCGCACTCAGCGATGAAGACACCGAAAACCGCAGTGATCGAGTCAGTGGCCGCGCCGAAGTCTCCGCTCACCCGCGAGGATTGGATGCGCATCGGCGCCATCGCCATCCTCTCGTTCTTCGCGCTGATGTTCTGGGCGGGATTC
>QHVS01000092.1 GCA_003223635.1 Acidobacteriota bacterium
AGGGGTTGTGGCCCGCCACTTCTTCGGCAGCGTCTCCGGCACCGCCGACTGGCCGAAAAACCTGGCGCTCGCTGTGGTGGGTGCGGCGGCCATCGCCATCGTGGCATACGCGTTTCGCTTGTCGACGACCGTCGCAGTTGTCGCAGTGATTGGTTCACTGCTTCTAACCGCGGACGACGCGTTCTTCCGCGGCTGGGGGCTTCTGCAGATCGCCGCGCTCATCGCCGGGGTCCGCGATCGCACGTCCCCGCTCATCATCTTCGCTGCATTCTCCATCGCTTCGACGCTGCGCGTGCCGCTCAACGTGACGCCGGCCTGGTACGGCTGCGTTCTGATCGTGCCGCTCTATGCACTCATCGCGCACGTCCTCTTCGGCGAGCTGCCGCGCTACGGTGTGCGGCCGGCATTCTGGCTGCCGCTGATCGCGGCCTTTTGCATTCGCGATCTGGTGGAGCAGCGCGTTCGGTACGCCGTGAAGGCGTATCCCATTGTTTCCGCGCGCGGAACATTCTTCGACTCGAACGGCGACCGCGCTGGCGTGCTGAACGAAATCATTCGAACGATTCACGGCGGGACGATGAGCGTGATGCCGGAAGGCATCACGCTCAATTACCTGACCGGCACGACGACGCCTCTGAGCTTCCATACCTTCACGCCGCCGGAGACCGCGGACCCGGCGATCGAATTGGCCGTGATCGAGGAGTTGCGAGCCCGGCGGCCCGATCGAGTGGCGGTCGTCAGCCGTGATGTCAGCGAGTACGGCTACCACGCCTTCGGATCCGACTACGACCGGCGGATCGGTGAGGTTCTCGTCGCGCACTATCGAGTGGAGCGTCGTTGGAAGACGCCGCGGTTCGAGGCAATTCTGTTTCGCCGCGGAGACTGACTTATTTCCTCTGCATCGCGTTTCGCTGCAGAAACGAATCGAGGCCGAAGCGGTATCGCGTCTCCGCCGGCGAGAGGCGCACGGCAGCGCGCAGGTACTCTTCCGCCGATTTCATATCGCCGAGGGCCTCGCAAACGGCGCTGAGGTTGAAATTGAGAGCGGCGGATTGACGCTCGCGCCGCAGCGTCGCTTGCCAAAGCTTCTGCGCCTCGGTGAGCCGATTGGCATTGATCAGGCCAATGCCCTGGTCGAACGCCGGAGCAGTGTCATCCAGCTCGATCGACTCTCGCACGGTGCGCGGAGTGATGGCATCCGCGGCGTCCAGCGCCGCGTATCGCGCCGCCTGCTCGTACGCCACGTCGCGTTCTTCCTCGCTGAGCGAGACGGCGCGAGGGGACGTCCCCTCGCCGCTGCTCTGCGTTCCGCTGCAACTGAAGGCGTTGACGCCGATGTAGACGTCCGCGGGATGCTCCTGCCGGATGGTCCGCAGCGTCGCATCGTTCAGAGCGGAAAGGTGCTGATTGTTCTCCACGGCGTTGTCGATGCGCAGCGTGGCCCGACCGGCATAATCGATGAAACGCTCCACGAAAGTGGTGATCTTCTCGTTGTCGCCGATCGCGTAGATCACCGCCGCCCGTCGCGCCATCCCCAGATCATGCGGCGGAGGAATGACGCGCGTGAAGGTGACGCGAGCCGCGGATGCGGTGATCGGAGCCAGTGCCAGCGCGAGAAGAACAAAACCATTTCGCATCGAATCAATGAATTCTAGCTAAAACCTGCTGGCCGCCCGCTCCTTGGCCGGAAGGATCTCCAGACACGTCGTCCACCAGCCGGTCTCGATCGTTTCGATGAATTCCTCCGGCAGCTTCTCGTTTCGCATCTCGCGGGCCAGCGCGGCGTGGTCGTAATCGATGGGAATGAACTCCACATCCAGGCCGTCGCCGCCCGCGGTCAGCATCGTGTACCAGACGTTGGTGCGCCCGTCGTTCGCCGGCCGGCCGATGACGCCGACGTTCACCACATGGCGCCGCGGCCCGATCTGTTTGTGCCAGTGCAGCCCGGAATGCGTGCACAGGATGACGTCAGCGCCATGCTCGTCGCAGATCCGGTTGAGAAACGGCTCGGGAGATGTCGACCGCCAGAGGAACTCGTTGATCTTGCGCGGCGATCCATGAGACAGAAGCACGCGCAGCCCACCGATCTCCAGGCGAATCGACTTCGGCAGCTCGCCCATCCATCTCTTATACGGAGCCGACGTGCGTTCAGCAGTGTAGTCGTAGGAAATCTGCGCGTAGAAGTTGTCCCGCGGATCGGTATAGCCGCAGTTGCAATCGGTGGCTCCGCTGGAAAGCGACTCCTCGTAATTTCCCTGAATGCCCCTGATCCCGCGCTCGATGAGCAGTTCCGGAACGCGATCGGGAAACGGCCCGAACGCGCCCAGATCGCCGAGAAAGTAGGTGGCATCCACGCCGCGCCGGTCGATGTCATCGAGCGCGGCGCGCAAGGCGTGGTAGTTTGAGTAGATGCCGCCGAGGAAGGCGAGTCGGGTGGTCATCACCGTGAGCTCAACCTACAGGCACCGGATGAATACAGAATGCAGAATGCAGAATGCAGAATGCAGAATGCAGAATTGAGAATGATGAAAAGCATTCTGATGGCTGTTTTTTTCTAAATTCTCCATTCTGCATTCTGCATTCATCTTCACGTTCTGCACGACACTCCCTCCACCCAGCAGGTGTGGCAGGCGCCGTAGCGAAGCTGGAAGGGCCGCAGCGTCTCGCCGATGGTGTCGCCCATCCGCGCTTCCGGCGTTTCGATCAGAATCGGACAGACGAACACCCCTTTGCTGGTGACCATCCGGCTGGAGGAGCACTGCAGGACTTCGGCGTCGTGATCGGTGAGCACCGGCGTTGTGAGCCGCTCCCAATCTTCATATGCCCTCGTTCTCTTCTCCTCGGCGCCGATGCGAAAGAGCGGCAGGATCTTCAGCCGCGGCTTGCTGAAACCCCAGGCCCGGATCAGCTCGAGAAAACGCCTGCGGCCTTGCTCTGTCCGCACGCCGTCGGCTGCTTCGGTGACCGTGATGACCGGATTGATCCCGGCCTCGGCCAGATTCCGAAGGCCGATCATCACTCGATCCCATACGCCGGGGCCACGGATCGCGTCGTGCGTCTCTCGATCGAATCCGTCGAGGCTGACGCGAATGTCGAGCGAGCAGTCGCTCCGATCGGCCATTTCCCGAAGCCGGCCGCAGACCTCCTTGCGGAGCAGCATCCCGTTGGTGAGCACGGTCGCCGGCCCCTGCTTCAGCGTCGCTTCGAGCATCGGCAGCAGATCGCGATTCATGAACGGTTCGCCCCCGGTGAAGTAATAGTCGCGGACGCCGAGAGCCTTCGCTTCAGCCAGCCGATTCTCGACGTCGGCGAGGGTCAGCATCTCGTGCGAGTGATTCTTCGGCGAGCAGGAGATGAAGCAGTGCGTGCAGGCGATGTTGCAGATCGTTCCGGCGACCTGAAACCAGAGCGTATCGAGAGTCAAAAGCGGAACGTGAGGATGCTCGTTCATTTTGGAAGTGAATCCAGAATCGTTTCGAGCTGTTGAAGCCCGGTTTGAATCAGAAACGTACGGGTCCGGCCGTAACTGCGCGAGCCGACGAAATAGAAATTCGGCTCGCCTGACTGAAGATCCGCCGGCCTGACCTGCGGCACGGTCAGGCAGTCCGTGATGCTCGAGATCGCGCGGTAGAGTCGCGCGCTTCCTTCCGTCACCGGAGACGTTTCCACGGCCAGTTCGGAAAGATGCCGCGAGTCTGGCCGGTAGCCGGTGAAGGCTGCGATGGCGTCGAATTCGCCTCGCCGTCCGCCGGTGAACGTGACGTCGAAGCTGCCGTTCTGCTCGATGCCTTCCAACATCGAGCGCCGCTCGATGCGCAGAAATGCGGGAGGATCTTCGGCCAGATCATTGGCTCGCTGCACGACACGCTGCCGCTCCGGCAGCGGATCGTTCGCGATGTCTTCGCACGGGCGGCGATTCGCCGTGCGCACCGCCCAGGTGACTCGGGTCGACGGATCGCGGCGCGCGATTTCCTCCAGCGCGCCGATCGCGTTCGCCGCCGAGTGGCCGTGGCCGACGATGAGGATTCGTTTGCCCTGGAGCTGTTCGAGCTGCGCGTGCAGCGAGCCGAGCGAGCGGATCACTGCGCCGCCGAACCGTGATTCACCCCGCGCCGGTAAGCCTCCCGCGCCAAGCGGGCGGGGCAGACCATGTCCGCCGCTCGCGTCGAGGACGACGTCGGCCTCCAGCAGTTCCTCTCCGTGAGGCGTATCGACGAGCAGCCGGAACGGCTTCTCGCTCCGCAGGGGATGCCCGGGGTAATCGCCGCGCGTCAATCCGCGACGGCCGATCGCGAGCACCACGTGATGCGTTCGCATTCGCGCCCGCAGCGGATCGCGGCGCGCCAGCGCGCTGAGCACGAGATCGGCGTACTGCGGTCCAGTAAGAAGCTCCTCGTCCGGCGGCAACTCGCTGCCCAGGACTTCGCGCATTGCGGGCGAGAGATTCATGCGCAGCGGGCTGAAGAAACGAGTCGGTCCCCAGTGGCGAAGCGATGCGCCGACGTCATCTCGCTCCAGAACGAGAGTCTCGTATCCGCGCTCGATGGCGCCGAGCGCAGCGGCCATTCCCATGGGGCCGGCACCGATCACAACGACGCGAGGCGGCACCGGTCAATCCTTGCGAGCGATCGCGTTGCAGGCTTGCACCCAGTGGGCGATCGTTCCGCCCCCGCGGATCACCGCCGCAACGTTCACCGCCTCGGCCATCTCTTCCGGACTGATGCCGCTGTCGGTGCACGCCGACGTGTACGAGTCGATGCAGTACGGCTCCTGAATGGCGAAGGCCACCGCGAGGGCGATGAGCTTCTTCGTCTTCTCGTCGAGAACGCCCTTCTGCATCGTCGTGGAGTACCAGGTCAGAAAGAGATCGAACAACTTGGGATTGGTCTTCGAGATGTCGCCGAAGCGGGCGAGGTCTTCAGACATGTAGTAACTCGGCATTCGTCGCTCCTGGGTCGCGCAATGAAAGGGAAGGACAGTTATCGGGTCAGAGGAGGAGCGCGCGAGACGCTGAAGCGGAGCGGCGCCGTCACCGCGGGACGCTCGAGCGCCGCGGCATTCGAAGCGTGCGCAAGGCAGCGGGCAAGAAGAGCGCGATAGCCGGACCAGGCCTGCTCGCGCCGCGCCGCGGCGATGTCGGCCATCGAATCGATGTCCGATGCGGCGGAGAGAACGAACAACGCCCGGAAGGTTCTGCGGCAGCGCTGCAGCAAATGTGATTCTCGAAGCCGGATGGTCCTCAGGAACTCGAGTGACTGCACGCCGATCAGATTCACGCCACCGTCGCGTGAGGGCGCGACAACATCGGCGCCGTTCTCCAGCAGCGCGAATGCCGTTTCCAGCGCGCACGGCGGAGCGTCGATTCCGGTGAGGATCACGGACTCGAATCCGAGCTTTCTCGCATCCTCCACGGCATTGGCCAGTCGCTCACCGAATGCCGCGCCTCGTTGTTCGATGCAGGTCGCAAAGTCAGCCAACCTGCGCCGGTCCTCGCCGCTGCAGGCGATGATCGGAGTGGCTCCCGCCGCGGCCGCCGACGCGATCCAGCACCGCAGCACGGCGCGAAATAGCGGGGCCGCAGTCGCCAGCGGTAGGCGCTTGGCAGCGGCTTCCGCTTCCGGAGTTCGAGCAACGATCAGAAGCGCGCGGCTGCTCATGACGGGCAGAGTGTACTACGCGCCCCACGGGTAGAATGCAGGCCGGATGCGGCTCAATGTCACAAGCGAAATCGGCAAGTTGAAGAGCGTGCTGGTCCATCTCCCGGGCCGGGAAATCGACGTGATGGTCCCGCCGATGATGACGCAGCTCCTCTTCGACGACATTCTCTACGGCCAGGTGGCCCGGGAGGAGCACCGCCGGTTTCAGCAGCTCCTCCGATTCGTCGCCCAGAACGTCTACGACATCCAGGACCTGCTGGAGGAGATCCTGGAAGACGACGACGTGAAGCTGGAGGTGTTGCGCGACCTAGGAGAGCGGAACAAGTTCGGCCGAAAGCTGCAGGCCCGACTGCGGGAAGAGCCAGCGGCCGGCCTGGCCGAGGTCCTGATCGGCGGGATCCCGACGGAGAAGGATGGCGCGGGCGAGTTGCCGTCATTCGACCTGCTCCCCGTTCCGAACTGCTTCTTCACCCGCGATCCGCAAGTCGTCGTCGGCGCGGGCGTGGTGGTTTGTGGCATGGCCACGCAGGCTCGCCGGCGCGAGGCGCTGCTGTCCAAGTACGTCTTTCAGCATCACCCGAAATTTCGCGATTGCAAATTTCGCGTCGATTTCATGGCCGGCCGCGATCGCAAGCGCACCATTGAAGGGGGAGATGTGCTGGTGGCGCGCCGCGATCTCCTGATCGTCGGCCTCAGTGAACGCACCAACAGGGATGCGATCACCGAGCTGGCCCGCTCGCTGCGCGAAGTCGACGCCGGAGTCTCGACCATCATCGCTGTCGAGCTGCCCAAGCAGCGATCGTTCATGCATCTCGACACGGTTTTCACGTTTACCAGTCGCGATGAGTGCCTCATCTATCCTCCGGTCATCCTTCCCAGCGGACGTCAGGCGGCCACGGTCACGGAGATCGATCTGACGAAGAAGGACGTGCGCTTTGCTCCGCGGAAATCGTTGCTCGCCGCGTTGAGGCGCAAGGGGATCGATGTCGATCCGATCTACTGCGGCGGCAAGAAAGCCATCGATCAGCAGCGAGAGCAGTGGACCGACGGCGCGAACGCCTTCACGCTCGCTCCCGGCATCGTCATGCTCTATGAGCGCAACGTGCGCACGGCGGAGGAGCTGGCCAAGCACGGCTATCACATCGTGTACGAGGACGATCTTCTCCTCGGCCGCGCCGAGCTGGAAACCTGGACGAAGAAGAAGTACGCCATCCAGATTCAGGGCCACGAATTGTCTCGCGCGCGCGGCGGTCCGCGATGCATGACCATGCCGCTGGAGCGCGAAGATTTGTGACCGCGCCCGCGAAACTGGCCGTCGTCGCCTTCGGCGGTAACGCGCTGCTGCGGCCGGAGGATCGCGGAACGCAGGAGGAGCAGATCGCCCGGGCCAAGCAGGCCGCGCGATGGCTGGCCGAAATCGTCGCCCAGGGCTATCGGCTGATCGTCGTGCACGGGAACGGGCCGCAAGTGGGCAACATCCTGATTCAGGCCGAGGAGGCGTCGACGAAAGTTCCGCCCCAGACGCTGGATCTAGCCGTGGCCCAGACGGAAGGCTCGATGGGTTTCGTCCTTCAGCAGGCCATTCGCAATCGTCTGGAGAGCATCGGCCGGAGCGTTCAGGTCACCACCGTTCTCACGGAAGTGGAAGTCGACCCGACCGACGTCGCCTTCAAGCGTCCGACGAAACCGATCGGACCGTTCTTTACCCGCTATCGGGCCGAAGCGCTGGAGCGCGACCTCGGATGGACGATGCGCGAGGACGCTGGGCGGGGATGGCGCCACGTCGTCCCGTCGCCGCGACCGCTGCGCATCCTCAACGTCCCTACGATTGTGCACATCCTCAACGGCGCGGACGTTGTCATCGCCGCGGGTGGGGGCGGGATCCCGGTCGTGCGCGGCCGCGACGGCCAGTGGCGCGGCGTCGAGGCAGTCATCGACAAAGACTTCGCCTCGGCGTTGCTGGCCGCAGAGCTGAAGGCCGACCTCTACGTGATCCTCACCGGCGTAGCCAAGGTGGCTCTCGACTACGGCAAACCGACGCAGAGGACGATCGATCGGCTCACGCTCGTCGAAGCGGAGAAGCATCTCCGCGACGGACAATTTCCCGCCGGCTCCATGGGACCGAAGATCGAAGCAGCCACTCAGTTCGTCCGCGCGACCGGAGGGGAAGTTCTCATCACCGACGTGGACCATCTCCGCGACGCTCTCGCGGGGAAAGATGGGACGCGGGTGGTGGCAGGATGAAGTGTGTGGACCGGCTTTAGCCAGGCGTCGGCAGGCTGAAGCCGGCCCTCACACAGCTTCATCACGAGCTGCGGCACTCCTGGCAGGGACAAATCGCCCGCAATCGCTCGAACGTCCAGATGCCGTAGCTGTGGTTGTCCATCCAGGTCGGCTGGAGAGCGTAGTTGCCGATCGGGTTGATGCTGCGAATCTGAAACGAAGCCGGCAGATATTGCGGCTTTGGTCCGACCGACAGTCGGCCGAAAAGATCCGGCTCGCCGGAACATCCGGCGCACGGGCAGGCGCGGCGCAGCTCTTCGAGCGGATAGTATGATTCGTGGCCGTCGTCCCAGACGACAACGAGAAATTCACCAAGTGGCTGCCACGAACTTGGACTTGCCATCGGATCGGGCGGATTCATCCCTCATCCCTCCGCCCTCATCCCTCTGATCATGCCGACGTACAAACTCACGCTGGAGTACGAGGGAACTCGCTACTCAGGTTGGCAGGCGCAGGGTAACACGCCGAAGACGATTCAGGGCCGGCTGCTGCGTGCGGCGAGCGACGTTCTGGGCGACGTCGACGTGGGCGGCGCGGGACGAACCGACGCCGGCGTGCATGCCGCGGCGCAGGTGGCCCATCTTCGAGCCCACAAGTCGGTCGATCCGCTCGTTCTCGCCCGCAAGCTGAACGATCTTCTGCCGCACGACATCAACATCCTGGACATCGTGCGGGCCAGCGATCGCTTCCACGCGCGACACGACGCAACATCGCGCGTGTACCTCTATCAGATCGCCACGCGGCGCACCGCATTCGCCAAACCGTTCGTGTGGTGGATCAAGGATCGGCTCGCCGCGGACAGCATGCGCGAGGCGGCGGCGATGTGCGAAGGGCGTCACGACTTCACCGCCTTCAGCGATCGGCGCATGAAGGAGGAGGATTCGCGCGTGGTTGTGGTTTCGCGATGCGAGGTCGCCGCGGCGGACGAGCTGATCCTCCTGCGCATCGAGGCGTCGCATTTCCTGTGGAAGATGGTGCGCAAGCTCGTCGCCTATCTGGTGGAGATCGGCCGCGGAACGATCCCGAGTGACGACATCAGCAAGCGTCTGCAGAGCGGCGGGGAAAACTTTTCGCCCACCGCTCCGCCGTCAGGCCTTTTTCTCGAGGCGGTTCTCTACGATGGCAACGGCTTCCAGAAACCGCTGGCGCCGATCGTTCCGGTGCGGAGGGCGCCTTGACCGAGAAGGAGATCATCGAGCGCATTCGCGAACTGTTCCCGCAGCGTGCAGCTACAGTAGGAATCGGCGACGACGCGGCGGTGGTCGGCGAGCAGGCCATCACCACCGACATGTTGATCGAGGACGTCGATTTCACGCGGGCCGTGCCGGTGGAATCGATTGCCCGAAAGAGCCTGGCAGTGAATCTGTCCGACCTGGCGGCGATGGGCGCGATTCCGGCCTACGCCGTCGTAGCCCTCGGAATTCCGCAATGGCTGATAAACAGCATCGATCCATTTCTTCGCGCGCTGGCCGAGTTCGCCCGGCAGTACGACATCGATCTCGTCGGCGGCGATCTTTCCCGGGCCGAGAAGCTCATCATCGCCATCACCGCCACCGGCTGGGTGGAATCGCGTCCGCTGCTGCGGAGCGGTGCGCACCCCGGCGATCGCCTCTACGTGAGCCGGCCCCTCGGCGCTGCCGCCGGCGGACTCGAGCTGCTGACGCGCTGGAAATCGATCGAGCCTCCGAGCGATCTTCCCTACGCGCAACGCGAGTTCGCTGTCTCCGCCATTCGCCGCCTCATCGAGCCCGAGCCAGAGGTGAAACTCGGAATCGCGCTGGCCGGTCTGACACAAATCACGTCTTGCATCGACATCTCCGATGGCCTCTCGACCGATCTCCACCATCTCTGCGACGCCTCCAGCGCCGGCGCGGAGATCGAACGCCAGCGCATTCCCGTCTTTCCCGATCTTCTGGGATCAGGGACCGCGCTCGGCATCGACGCACGCGCGGCCGTGCTGCACGGCGGTGAAGAGTACGCGCTGCTCTTCACTTCGGCGATGCGCGAGTCGGAGTTGAGCACCCGTCTCGGGCGCCCTGTCTATGCCATCGGAAAGATGGTTTCCGACAAGGGCGTGCGCATCGACGGGCAGCCGCTCGAGCCGGGGGGTTTTGATCACTTCGCGGTAAAATAAGCGGCGCTCACCAACAACAATTCAAGGGGGGTTCCATGCTGATCCCGACGGGGAGGAAGTACACGGTCACCGTGACCGCTACGACGTACAAGACCGTGCACTGTCAGATGTGCGGCTGCGATTTCGTGTATCCCATGCGGCGTCAGGCGCAGGGCACGGGCCATAGCCCTTTGTGGCTCGACAACAAGGGAGCGACGGGCCGCGCCGAGCAGGCTGCCCAGGAGAATCTAGCCAAGAAACTGGCCACGGAGATCAACGCGGTGCCCTGTCCCGACTGCGGACGCTATCAGGCGGACATGGTGACGAAGTTGAAGAAGTCAAAATGGCGCTGGATGGTGGTCGTGGGATGGCTGGCAATCATCGTCTCTCTGATCGCCGGCTGGATCATCTGGCTGGACGATCATCAATTCATCGCCGCATTCACGAACACGTTCTGGGGTGTCGTGCTGCTGGCAGGCGTGGCGATGATCGTCGCCGCGAAGTTGCGGCAGCGCACCTTCGATCCGAATGCCGCCGCGCGCCCTCCCGCAGCGCAGAACACGAACGATCCTCGCTTTGCGCTGCGCCGACGCGATTTCGATCGGTTGGTTGCTGCGGCGAAGCAGTCCCGGGGCGAAGCGGCTACGACTTCCGGCTAGCCAGATTCGCGGCCACCGCGCAGACAAACGCGCCGATGCCCAGCGTGGTGCGAACCGCGTGGGCTCGGCTCCAGTTGCGCGCCAGCGATTGCTCCCGATCGCTCGGATAGTCGGTCGCCGGCCGAGCCTCCAGTTCCTTGTTGATCGGCACCGTGACCATGATCGTGGTGGCCAGCACGCCGGCCAGCGCCACCGCCGTCGCCGCATCGAGCACGCGCTTCACCGGGCGCACTCCTCGCGCGCCGACCGCCAGCGTCACCGCCGTTCCCAGCGCCACCGGTCCGATGGCGTTGAAATACATCATCAGCGCTTCGGGGCTGGGCGGACGATGACCCGTGGGCAGCTCGCGCTGCCATCCAGGAACCAGCGCGGCTTCGCCAAATCCGAGCGAACCGGCCAGGAGTCCTGATGTCGTGAGGTTGATGAAGCGAAGAATCGATTCCAGCGATCGATTCATGAGAAGAGAGTAGCAGATTCGTGGTTCGTGATTCGCGTTTCGTGGTTCGCGCTTGGATCGGAGTGCGAGCCACGGACCGCGAGCCACGGGCCACGACGCTATTTCCTGGCGTCCTCGAGTTGCTTGATTCGCGCGCTGACGTCCCGGTAGGTCGAGTTCATGCCATAGACCTCCGTGAACGCTTTCTGCGCGTTCTCCGCGTCGCCGGTTTCCATGTAGGCGGAGGCGAGGTCGTAGAGAAGGCCGAGGTGCTCCTCGTCCTTGATCTCCGGCATGTCCAGCCCTTTGCGGTACCACTTGATGGCCAGCTGCGGCATGCCTTTCTCCAGGAAGCAGAGGCCGAGCATCGACGCGCATTCGACGGCGCGTTTCAAATCCTTGGAGGCCAGCTGGAACTCGCCGATGGCCTCGTCGATCAGCCCCATTTCCTTGTAGGCGATGCCCAGGTTGTAGTGGGTGTCGTAGTCCTCACTGTCGAGTTGCTGCTCGACGCCCTTCTTGAACTCTTTGAAGATCTCTTCGAGCGACTGCTCTTCGTCTTCCAGGGCGATCTGCTCGGTTTCTTCGTGCAGTTCGGACTCGAGCTCGGCGGCCAGATCGAAGAAGTTCTCCTCGTCGGCGAAGAGTCCCGCCTCCTGCGCAGCAGCCATCGCCGGTGGTGGGGGTGTGGGTGGGGCGGCCGGGGCGGACGGGCGCGGGGGAGCGGCGATGATTTCCTCATCGTCGGGAATCGCGGACATCAACTCGCTCTCGATCTCGTGACGCGAGAGCACCGGCGGCTTGTGCGCCGGAGGTGGCGGAGCGGGTCTCGGCGGAGGAGGCGCGGCCTTCGGCGGTGGGGGTGCGGCCTTGGGTGCTGGAGGAGGAGCGGCCTTGGGTGGTGGAGGGGCGGGCTTGGGCGGTGGCGGGGGAAGCTCGAGCTCCGGAAGCTCCTCCGGCTCACCGACGGCACCGAGTGCCTCGACTCCGAAGAACGGCTGTTCGCCCGGCGTTTCTTCATCGAGGGTGAGCGCGGGCGCTTCTTCGCCGCCGTCGAACGTGGCCATCGTCTGTTCCGCGAATTCCTCCGTGAGCAGCTCGGTCTCGATCTCCATCTCCGGCTCGATCTCCGGCTCGAAGATGAGTTCCTTCTCCGGGGCGGCGGGCTTCGGAGCACCGACGAGCGATTTCCCGCGTGACGTGAATTCGTTCTTCACCGCGTCGACCGCACTGCCTTCACCTTTTTCCTGCAGCAGCGCGATGTACTGATTCGCAGTGACGCGCGCGTTGGTGACATCTCCTTCGTCGAGGAGAATGCGATACAGCTTGTCGTAGGCCGGCGCATGCTTCGGCGCGCGTTCGATCACCGCACGGAGATGCTCCGCCGCTTTCTCCGCCAGACCGTACTTGGCGAATACCTCCGCTTCAGTGAGGTGCTCGGTAATGAAGTCGAGATCGTCGCCTGCCTGCTCGGCTTCCATCGAGGCCAGATCCAAAGCCGGCGAGATGCTCGGCGACGGAGCGGGAGCAGGCTTCGTGTCGGCAAAGCCGCTGAAGTCGAGCTCACCCGGCTTCGCCTTGCTCGGCTTCTGGAAACTCTCGATGGACAACGCCGGCTCCTCGATCTCGATCTCCGGAGGCGGTGCTTGAGGAGGAGGCGGAGGAGGAGCGGCCTTCGTCGCAGGACGGGAAGGCATGGCGTCGGTCACGCCCATCTGCGAGCGGACAAACTGCAGCTTGTTGCGATGCTGAGCATTCTGCGGCTCTCGCTGGATCAGCTTCTCCAGCACTCCGGCCGCCTGCTGGTACGATCGCTTGGCGATGTGCGCCTCGGCCAGGCTGTTCATTGCCGCCAGGATGTTCGTCTCTTCGTTGAGGCGCGTGTAGAGAGCGATCACCCGTTCCAGCGTCGGCGTGTGGCTGGCGTCGATCCGCAGAATCTTGTTCACGATCTCCACCGCCGTGCCGCGTTCTCCGCGAGTCAGCGCGCGCTCGACCAGGGGAGCCAGCATCTCCAGCGCCTTGTCGGCGTTGTTCTGTTTCAGATACAGATCGCCGAGCGTCTCGCGGATCGACGGATCGTTCGCGTCGGCAGCCAGTCCGCGCTCCAGCGTGGAGCGAGCCGAGGCAAGGTCGCCCTTGCCGATGAGGATCTTGGACCACATTGCCAGCAGGCGGGGGCTGTTCTTGTTGGTCTCCAGCGCGGTTTCGACGATCTGCTGCGCGTTGTTGTAGTCCTTGGCCTCCACCAGCGCGGTGACCAGCGACTCCACCAGCTCGAGGTTCTTCGCGTCGATCTTCAACGCTTTGCGGAAGACCTGCACCGCCTCGTCCAGCATGCCCCGCTTGAGCAGCATCCGGCCCACGCGGTCGTATTCCTTCAGCGCCTCAGCGGTGTTGTTGTTCTGCGAGTAAAGATCGGCGAGCTTGACGTGGATGTTGATGGCATTCGGATCGAGCTCCGAGATCTTCCGGTAGATCAGCAGCGCGTTTCCCGGATCGCCATGCTTCTGGTAGTAGTCGGCCAGAACCTGGTACTGGCTCTTGGCTTCCATGGCCAGTCCCTGTTTGGCGTACAGATCGGCGAGCTTCGCGTAGACGTCGAGCTTCGACGGGTCGAGCTTGTTGATCTTCTTGTAGATGGCGATGGCTTTGAGAAAAAAGCCATCCTTGGCGTAATGGTCGGCGATCTTGCCGAACGTCTTCACCGCCTCGTCGTTGCGGTTGATGCGGACCCAGAGATCGCCGATGCGGTTCAGCGTGTTGACGTCGTTCGGATTGTCGTCGAGCAGGCGCTCATACTCTTTGATCGCCGGCTCGATCTTCCCCTTGGCGACGAGCTTCTCCGCGTTGGCGATGACTTTATCGCGCTGAATCGCCATCTTCCCTGCCGAATAACAGCATCGGTTCTTCCACTCCCTCGAACGACATGCGATGAATCGGACTCGGCCCGTAGAGCTTCAGAGCAGCTTGATGCCCTTCGGTGGCATACCCCCGATTGTGCCGAAAATCATAAACGGGGTAGCGGTCATGATACGACTCCATCAGCAGATCGCGGTAGACCTTGGCCACCACCGAGGCCGCGGCGATCGACACGCTGCGCTTGTCGCCCTCGATCAGCGGGACCTGCGGCATCTCCAGTTGCTCCAGGGTCACTGCGTCGAGCAGAAGGATGTCCGGACGCAGCGGCAGGTTCTCCACCGCCTCGGCCATGGCCAGCTTGCTGGCCCGAAGAATATTCATAGCGTCGATGGCATGCGGCTCCACCACGCCCACAGCCACCGCGCGCGCGCGGGCGATCACATGCCGGCAGATGGACACGCGGTCGATGCCGTCGAGCAGCTTGGAGTCGTTCACCCCCAGGAGCGTCGGCTCCAGGTCGAGGATCACGCAGGCAGCGACGACCGGGCCGGCCAGGCAGCCGCGTCCCACTTCGTCGGTACCGGCGATCGCCCGAAAACCAAAATCGCGGAGCCGGCGCTCGATCGCTGACATCTCAGCGAGACGCGCCAACTCCGCGAAAAGTTGGTCGAGGACCAGAGTCCGCTTGTCAGGCTTTGCGCTTCTCTTCGATGCGCGCGGCTTTTCCGCGGAGGTCCCGGAGGTAATAGAGCTTCGCACGACGGACCCGGCCATGACGTTCCACCTCGATGCGATCGATCGTCGGAGAATAAAGCGGGAACATTCTCTCCACCCCCACTCCGCCGGAAACTTTACGCACTGTGAACATCTGGCGCGTGCCACCGCCCTTGCGGGCGATCACCAGACCCTGGAACACCTGGATGCGCTCTTTGTCGCCTTCTTTGACCTTTACGTGAACCTTCACCGTGTCTCCCGGCTCAAAATCAGGGATGTCGGTGCGGGTCTCGCGCGACTCGACTATTTTCATGATATCTGGCATGGCGTAACTCCAATGTTTCCTTGAGCGAGCGCGCTATTCTAGCGTGCTGTCTCCAGGTTGTCAGGTTCTCAGTTCGCGCGCTAGAACGATGCACCGCTACGTTTCATTCTCGATTCTACGCAAGATCTCTTTCGCCTCCTCATCCAGCTCGGCGCCTTTCAGCAGGTCTGGGCGCTTCTTCAAAGTCTCCCGCAGCGATTGCTCCTTGCGCCAGCGGCGGATTAACTCATGATGGCCGGAGAGCAGAACGTCCGGCACGCGCATGCCGCGCAACTCCTCCGGGCGCGTGTAGTGCGGGTAATCGAGAAGGCCGCTGTAGAACGAGTCGCCGGTGACCGAGTCCGAGTTCCCCACGACGCCTTCGATCAATCGCCCGACCGCGTCGGCCATCAGCATGGCCGGAAGCTCGCCGCCGGAGACCACGAAGTCGCCGATGGAGATCTCATCGGGCCGCAGCGCCTGACGAACGCGCTCATCGAAGCCCTCGTATCGGCCGCAGAGGAAAACGAGCCACAGTCGCGCGGACAGCTCACGGGCGACGTCCTGATCGAACCGGCGTCCCTGGGGGGTCGTCATGATGAGATGAGGGATGAGGGATGAGGGCTGAGGGCTGACGTTCTTATCTTCCCTGATTGCATCGACACATCGAATGACTGGTTCCGCCAGCATCACCATCCCGGGACCTCCGCCGTAGGCCTCGTCGTCGGTTGAACGGTGACGATCGCTCGTGAAGTCGCGTAGGTCCCAGACGCGAATGTCGAGCAGCTTCTGTTTCACGCCTCTGGCGATCACGCCTTCGGCCAGGAAGGGGTCCAACATCCGGGGGAAGATGGTGACGAAGTCAATCCTCATCGATTCCCTCCGGAAGCTGCACCACGATTTTCTTGCCGGCGATGTCGATCTCCGTACAGATGGCTGCGGCGAAAGGGACCTCGTATTTCTTGCCGTCCGCGCGCTTCACGTTGAGGAGCACACCGCCGCCGCCTTCGTAGGCGTCGATCACTTCGCCACGTTCGCTGCCGCTCCTGTCCACGAGACGGAGGCCGATGAGTTCATGAAGAAAATATTCATCGGCCTCGCGCGCGCGGGCCTCGCTTTCCGGAATCTCGATCGTCCAATGCTGGAGCGACTGAATCTCCTCCGGCGACCCGATCTCCTGGAACTTGATCAAGGCACGATCGCCGTGTGCGCGGGCAGTCTCGATCGTCGCGTCGCGGACGTGCTGCTCGTCAGGCGAGACGAGCTTGACGGCGCGGATCTCGGCGAAACGCTCGAATGAATCGGTCCACGGCTCCACGCTCGCTTCGCCGCGAACGCCATGCGCTTTGCGGATGATGCCGAGCGCGATGCGATCGCGCATCAATCGAGGATATCGAGAATGTATCGCCGGCGCGTCTTTTGACCCGCGGCGGTAAGGAGCGTGCGCATCGCTCGGGCGGTGCGGCCCTGGCGGCCGATGACTTTGCCGAGGTCTGCGGGAGCGACCTCCAGCTCGATGATGGTGGCCTGATCGCGCTCGTGCATGCGCGTCCTCACCGCGTCGGCGTCATCGACGAGCGACTTGGCGAGGAACTCCACCAGCTCTTTCACTATTTCTTCTTTAACAGCGACTTCACGGTCGGCGAGAGCTGCGCTCCCTTGCTGACCCAGTAGTCGACGCGCTCCCGGTCGATCTTCACATCGGCCGGATTTTTCTTTGGATCGTAGTGACCGATCTGCTCGACGGTCGAGGCCCGCGGCGTCCGCTGCGAGTCGGAGACCACGATGCGGTAGAACGGCGAATGAGTGGCTCCGCCGCGGCGTAAACGAATCTTCAGCATTCGAAACTGCTCCTCTTCCTTACACTATCCGAAACGGCCCGCTCAACAGCAGCCTTATTGTAGGAATTCCGGCGGCAAGCCCTTCACCATCTTGCCGAACCGCCGCGCACCGAATCCCTTGGAAAAGCTGCGCATCATCTTCTTCATGGCCAGGTATTGCTTGAGCAGCCGGTTGATCTCCTGCACGGACGTGCCGGAGCCTTTGGCGATCCTTTTCTTGCGTGCGCCGTTGATGATCTGCGGAAAGGCGCGCTCTTTCTGAGTCATGGAGTCGAGGATGGCCTGCATGCGCACGATGGCCTTCTCGTCGATATCGCCTTCCTCCACCTTGTTCCCCAGGCCGGGGAGCATTCCCACGAGCTGCGAGAGCGGGCCCATCTTCTTGACCTGCGCGAGCTGCGAGCGAAGGTCTTCCAGCGTGAACTTGTCTTTCGCTACCCGATGGGCGAGCTTCTCCGCCTCCTTCCGATCGACTTCCGCCTCCACCTTCTCGATGAGCGTGAGGACGTCGCCCATGCCCAGGATTCGGGCGGCCATGCGATCGGGATGGAACACGTCGAGGTCGGCGTATTTTTCGCCGATGCCCACGAGCTTGATGGGACGGTTGACCACGGACTTGATGGAGAGCGCTGCGCCGCCCCTTGCATCGCCGTCGAGTTTCGTCAGCACAATCCCGGTGACGCCCAGGCGATCGTTGAACTCTTTGGCCGACTTCACCGCATCCTGACCGGTCATGGCGTCCGCCACGAAGAGGATTTCGCTCGGCCGCGTCTCGCTCCTGATCGACTCGAGCTCCTTCATCAACTCATCGTCGATGTGCAGACGGCCGGCCGTGTCCAGGATGACGGTGTCGTAGAGGAGCGTCTTCGCCTCGCGGATCGCGTTTTGCGCGATGGCCAGCGGATCGCGGACCTCGCCGAGCTCATAAAAGGGTGTACCGACATTCCTGGCCACGACGCGGAGCTGCTCGATCGCTGCGGGGCGATAGACGTCGCACGGAACCAGGAAGGGCCGGCGGCCGCGGCTCTTCAGGTGGAGGGCCAGTTTCCCGGAGGTCGTCGTTTTGCCCGAACCCTGCAAGCCGGTCATCATCACCACCGCAGGGCTGCCCACGAGGGCCAGGCCGACTTCGGTTCCGCCGAGGAGATCCTGCAGCTCGTCGCGGACGATCTTCGTGACCTGCTGAGCGGGCGAGAACGCGCTGAGCACATCCTGCCCGAGTGCCCTCTCCCGAACGCGGTTCGTGAATTCCTTGACCACTTTGAAGTGAACGTCGGCTTCCAGGAGAGCGACCCGGATCTCCTTCAGCGCGTTCTCAATGTGCCACTCGTTGAGGCTGCCTTCGCCGCGCAGCGTCTTGAAGACGCGATCCATCTTGTCGGAAAGGTTGTCGAACATTCGTGGTCCTAAAGGTTAGCGCAGACGGAAAAAATCCGGCTGTTGGCGGTTAGCGGTCGGCGTTTGGCGCTAGCAGCCAACCGCCACGCGCCAACCGCCTGGAAGGCGGACAGCTCAGGACGCGTTAGGCATCTCGATGGCTCGTGTTGCCCTCAAGCACACCGCGAATATCGACGGCGACTTCTTCGTCGACACCACCTGCATCGACTGCGACGCCTGCCGGCAGATCGCGCCGGCGGTGTTTCATGACGTCGGCGATCAATCCGCGGTATTCCATCAGCCGGCCAGCGCAAGTGAACTGCTCCAGGCGCAGAAGGCATTGATCTCCTGCCCGACCGCGTCGATCGGTTCGGTTCGAAAGCACGACATGCGCGGCGCGGTGACCAGCTACCCGGAACTGATCGAGGGCGACGTGTACCGCTGCGGATTCACCGCTGAGAACTCCTTCGGCGCGTTCAGCTACTTGATTCAGCATCCGAACGGTAACGCCATGGTCGACTCGCCGCGCTTCGCAGGGCCGCTGGTGAAACGCATCGACGACATGGGTGGTATACGCCGGCTGCTGCTCACGCATCAGGACGATGTCGCCGATCATGAGAAGTTTCATCAGCGATTCGGATGCGAGCGCGTTCTGCACCGCGATGATGTGCGAGCGCGTACT
>QHVS01000243.1 GCA_003223635.1 Acidobacteriota bacterium
GCTCATCCTTCTTTCCTGCCCAGCCAGATCCTTTCGCTCCGTACGAGCGGAATCCCTCTTCGAACTCCGCGGGAGTCCTGGTTTCCTGATGCAATCGCCAGAAGTCGTTGCATGGGTGGCGGATTCTATCTGCCCGCTGCTTGCTGCTCGCCCGTTTTGTGATACACCGTGCGCCGGAAAAAGGAGATGCAGATGGACGACATTGAGCGCAATGGGGATGGCGCCGATGACGATGAACAGCTCGAGCAGATGATCGTCGAGAACAGCATCCTGCTCCACAGCCTGGCGGCGCTGCTGGTGCGCAAAGGCATCCTGAAACAGGAAGAGATCGACGACGAGATGATGGACAAGCTGTACGAGGAGATGGAGAAGTTCGAGGAGGAGTGATTCGTCCGCAACGACGCTGGAATAGCGCTGGCATAGCGATGTTTCGAGTTCGCGACTACGGGGGATACTCATGAAACGAAAACGTTTGCTGATCGTGGCCGCCATCGCTGCATTCAGTGCGGTAAGCGGCTTTGCCGCCCTCTCCCCGGCCAAGGCCGATTGGGCAAAGGGTCCGGTTCAGTTCCTGATGACCAAAGACGAAGTGGCGCAATGGAACGCTCTGCAGAGCGACGCCGACGCCGATGCGTTCATCGCTCTCTTCTGGGCCCGCCGCGATCCGACGCCGGGCACGCCGCGCAATGAGTTTCGGGAGGATTTCGAGGCCCGCGCTGCCTACGCGGACAAAGCTTTCGCCGCACCGCGCGTGCGCGGTTCCCTGACGGATCGAGGAAAAGCGCTGGTCATCTTTGGCGCACCGACGAAGGTCTTTCACAGTGGTGGCCCCACTTCGCAGATGGCGCAGCCGTCGGTCACCGACACCGCATTGGGCAACGACCAGGGAAATGAGACGTTCACGTGGAGCTATGAAGGAGACACCGCGCAAAGACGCTTCGGATTGCCGAAAGCGGAGCTTCGCTTCGTCGACCGGCTGAGCACCGGCGATTTCCGGATGGAGATTCCGCGATTCGATTACAGCGCCGCGCAGCAGCGGATCATCACCGCTGATATCACACAGCCGAATCTGACGTCCGTGCCCAAGGTGCAGACGCAGACGGTGACGGTTCCCATGCCGATTACCCCGGCCGCTGCTGTGGCGCCTAGCACGACGCTGAAAACCGCGGCGTTCGAGACGGCAGTCACCGAGGCGAAAAGCGCGAAGGCCAACCCGAAAGGGGCGATGATCACGTACGCGGAGTTCGTCTCGCCCACCGGCGAATACTATGTGCCGGTCTCGCTGACCGTGCGGGGGGCAGCGGGTCTCAATCCGGAAGCGGCCGACACCGTGTTCGGCGTCGTCGAAGATGCTTCCGGCAAGCGCGTCGCGGCGTTCGAGGAGCCGGCGAAGCTGACCGCATCGAAGAACGATTTTTTTTACGACCGCACGATCGATCTGCCGGCCGGCAAGTACACGGTGGCACTCGGCCTGGCGAAGGGAACAACCCCAGTCGTGGTGGTCACCTCGCCGCTCGAGGTAACCGCTGTTTCGAACACCGCCACCGGAGTTTCGAAACTCGTCTTGTCGAACAACATCCACGAGTCACCGGAAGCAGCTCCCGTGAAGTCTCCATTCGCGTTCGGTCACTTGAAGATCGTCCCCACAGCCATCTTCAGCAACAAAGACGATCTCGACTACTTCATCGAGATCCACAATCCCGGCATCGATCCAGCCACGAATCTGCCGAAGCTGCAGATGAAAATCGATCTGAGCGATGGCAAGGGAAGGACGCTCAGCGCGCCGCTGGCCGATATGCCGGCCCTGCCGCTGTCCGGGCAGCCCGGCCCCGGTCAATACGGGATCATCGGGACCGCGACGGGGGGAGGGATCCCGCTCGCGCAGGTGACGCCGCCGCTGGCCCCGGGCGATTACACGCTGAAGCTGAAAATCGTCGACACCGTCGCCAAGCAGTCGTACACGTTGGAGCAGAAATTCAAGATCACGGGATAGGTACAATAGGCCCCGCTATGTCCTTCGCCACGGTAGAAGAAGCCGCTGAACTTTACCGACAGGGTCAGATCGTCATCATCGTCGATGACGAGGATCGGGAGAATGAGGGCGACCTCTGTGTGGCCGCGGAGAAGGTGACGCCGGAGGCGATCAACTTCATGGCCCGGTACGGCCGCGGCTTGATCTGCATGGCCCTGACCGAAGAGCGGTGCAAGGAACTCGAACTGCCGTTGATGGTCGAGAACAACACGTCCCCATACGGAACCGCGTTCACCGTATCGATCGAGGCGCGCGGCCGGGTGACGACCGGGATCTCGGCCTTCGATCGCGCCGAGACGGTGAGGGCGGCCATCGATCCGAAGACGAAACCGCACGACCTGCTGCGTCCCGGGCACGTCTTCCCCCTCCGCGCGCGGAAGGGCGGCGTTCTCAAACGCGCCGGGCAGACGGAGGCCTCGGTCGATCTGGCCGGCATCGCCGGGATGACGCCAGCCGCGGTGATCTGCGAAATCATGAACGAGGACGGCACGATGGCCCGGCTTCCGGATCTTCGCGAGTTCGCCGTCCAGCACGGCCTGAAGATCATCTCCGTGGCCGACATCATCAAGTACCGCATGCAGCACGAAAAGCACGTGCACTGCCTCGCCTCTCCGCGGATGCCGACTCCGTTCGGCGAGTTCCACGTGTACGCCTATCAGAGCGACATCACGGGCGAAGAGCATGTGGCGCTGGTGATGGGAGAGATCGCTGACGGTGAGGCGGTCCTCGTGCGCGTGCACTCCTCGTGTTTGACCGGCGACGTGTTTCAATCGGCGCGCTGCGATTGCGGGCATCAGCTCGAGCGCGCCTTCGAGTTGATCGCCGCCGAGAAGAAAGGCGTCATCCTCTATCTACTGCAGGAAGGCCGCGGCATCGGCCTGGTCAACAAGCTGAAGGCGTACGAGCTGCAGGACCAGGGACACGACACCATCGAGGCGAATGCCAAGCTTGGCTTCGCTCCCGACATCCGCGATTACGGCACCGGCTCGCAGATCCTCCGCGACCTCGGCGTCCGCAAAATCCGCCTGATGACCAACAATCCGGCGAAGTACGTAGCCATCGAAGGCTTCGGATTGGAGATCGTCGAGCGCGTCCCGCTGGAGATTGCTCCCTCGAAAGAGACGCAGAAGTATCTCGAGGCGAAGAAGACCAAGCTCGGACATATCCTCGAATTGGTATAACGGTTAACGGTTAACGGTGGCAGAGCCTTTGGCTACCGTTAACCGTTGACCGTTAACCTCGACACATGCCGCATACAGGTCCAATCCTAGAGGGTCGTGGCGACTCGGACTACGAGCGCTACGTGCGCGTGCCCGAGCTGCTCGAGCTGCAGAAGCCGGTCGAGCTGCTTTCGCATCCCGAGGAGCGGCTTTTTCAGACGACGCACCAGGCGGCGGAACTGTGGCTGCATCAGATCGACTACGAGATCGATCGGATCGCGGCAGGCATCGGCGCCGACCAACCGCACGTGGCCGCCGACCTGCTGCATCGCTGCCGACTGATTCTCGACCTGCTGCGCGAGCAGATCATCATTCTGGAGACGATGGCCCCCGTCGACTATCACGTGATCCGCATATCCTCGCTGGGCAGGGGCAGTGGTCAGGAATCGCCGGGATTCCACAAGTTGTTAGACGTGGGCAAGCGCCTGTGGCCGGCGTTCGAAGGACTGCTCGGCCGGCGCAAGTTGTCGCTCATTGAGATTGAACGCAGTCCGCGCCAGCACCACGAGATCTTCCGCCTGGTGCAGGCGCTGTTGGACTATGACGAAGCGTTTCTGAAGTGGCGCTTCACGCATATGCGCCTGGCGTTCCGCATCATCGGGTCGGACGTGCTGTCGCTGAAAGGCGTGCCGGCCTCACAACTGGAGATGGGAACGCGGGAGCCCCTTTTCCCCAAGCTTTGGGAATCGATCAGCGCCCTGACCGCCGAGCATAAGCCGACGTACTGATCCGCCCGGTATCGTTCCGGCGCGGCTAGGTGTCCAACCACAGGAAAAGTTGTGGAAAAAATGCCGGGATTTTCACGCAAAAACTTTCAGCGACGAATGTTACGAAGCGCCTTGACGGTACAAAACTCGATCGGTATATTCGCTGGCCATTGTCTTGAAAGGGCCGGTCACGCCCCTGGGACCTCGCACCACACAAGGCTCTGCGACACCACGATTCTGGGGAGTTAGACATTACATGAACAAAGTGTTGTGCCTCTTGGGGGCACTGACTCTTTCCCTCTCCGCACTGGGCTGCCAGAAGATTGAGGCCCGTATGGAGATCAAGCAGGCCAACGAGGCGTATCAGAAAGAAGACTACTCTCTGGCGCTCACGCACTACATCCGCGCCCGAAAGATCGATCCGAGCTTCCCCGAGCTCAGTCGCATGATCGGCTATTCGCAGATCGGGCTGTACGTTCCGGACGTCAAATCGCCGAAGAACGAGGCTCACGCGGATGCCGCGATCCAGGAGCTGTCCGGTTACCTCAGGAAGCGGCCGAATGACCGCGTCGCTCGCGATGCGCTCATCAATATGTATCTCAACGCCAACCGCACCTCGCAGGCCATTGATTACTTCCTGAACTATCTCAAGGAACATCCGGCCGATCTGGAAGCGGTGAGGTCGGTGGCCACTCTGTATGCCAAGCAGGGGAACTTCAACGAATCGCTGAACTGGTATCAGAAGATTACGCTGCTGGATTCGAAGAATCCGGAGGCGTTCTACGTCTTCGGCGTGGTCTGTTACGAAAAGGTGGCCAAGAATCCGCCGGCGGACATCAATGAAAAAATGTCCCTCATCGAGAAAGGGAAGGCTGCGCTGCAGCACGCAATCGACATGATCAGCAACACGACTACGACACCCTTGGCCATCCAGGACATCTGCATCCATAGTGTCTGAGGACTCATATCCATGATTCAGTTCCCTCCATGCCAGTCCGGTCGGCCGAACGTGACTTTTTAATTCAGCTTGAAGTTGACGGTTAAGTTAAAAATGACGTCGACCGGTTGTCCATTGAGAGTTCCCGGCCAGATGGGGATCCAGAAGTTTGTGACCCTCCCTGTCTCCATCGGCATCCACGTCGCGGTGATCGTCGCCGTGGTGGTTGGCGCGATCTGGAACGTCTCGTTCCCCAGCAACTCCCCGGCGCAAGTGGCGCAATACTCCGTAGCCGCCGCCCCGCCCCCGCCGCCGCCGCCCCCACCCCCGCCGCCCAAGGCGCAGCCGCAACAGGTCGTCAAGCCCGTGATCGTGCCCAGGGACATTCAGGAGCTCGCTCCCACGGTCGTTCCGGAAAAAGTTCAGCCGGTGGCCAGCCAGCCCTCCGGTGTTGATGCCGGTGTGGTGGGAGGCGTGGAAGGAGGCGCGGAGGGCGGCGTGGTGGGAGGGGTGGTCGGCGGAGTCATCACCGACACCGCTCCGAAGGACGTGCCGTTGCGCGTCGGCGGCGACGTCAAGGCGCCGGTGGTCATCAACCGGGTGGAACCGGTCTATCCGGAGGTGGCTCGCAAGGCGCGTATCTCCGGCATCGTCATCGTCGAGTGCATCATCGACAAGAGCGGCAATGTGACGAATGTTCAGGTACTCAAGCCGCTGCCGTTCGGACTGGACCAGGCGGCGGTCGACGCAGTCAGACGCTGGAAATTCAGGCCGGGAACTCTCAATGGACAACCGGTCGACGTCATTTTTAACTTAACCGTCAACTTCAAGCTGAATTAAAAAGTCACGTTCGGCCGACCGGACTGGCATGGAGGGAACTGAATCATGGATATGAGTCCTCAGACACTATGGATGCAGATGTCCTGGATGGCCAAGGGTGTCGTAGTCGTGTTGCTGATCATGTCGATCTATTCGATCTGGGTGATGGTGGAGCGCTACCTCACGTTTCAGAAGGCCAAGAACCAGTCGCTCAAGCTTCTCGGTGCACTTTCGAACGTGCTGACCCGAGGCGACTATCAGCAGGCCATCGACATCACCAAGAAATACAAGCAGAGCCACCTGGCCAAGGTCATCTCCGCCGGATTGCTCGAGTTTGAGGCCGTCCGCCGCGACAAGCGGACCACCGACCCTGAAGTGGCCATCGAGGCATCGCGGCAGGGCATGGACCGCACGGCCATGATCACCATGGCCGAGATGAAGGAAAACCTCGGCGCGCTGGCCACGATCGGAGCCACGGCGCCGTTCGTCGGCCTGTTCGGCACCGTCATCGGCATCATTCACGCCTTTCAGAAGATGGCCACCTCCGGTGGCGGCATCGCGTCAGTGTCCGCTGGTATCGCCGAGGCGCTGATCACCACCGCGTTCGGCCTGTTCGTGGCCATCCCGGCGGTGTGGGCCTACAACTATTTCCAAAACCGCATCGATCGCTTCACCGTGGAGATGTCGAATTCCGGTTCGGAGATGGCGATCTACTTCCTCAAGGAAGGGGGAACCGCGCGTGATAAGTCATCGGTGGCATAGCTCACTGGCCAAGCTGGCCCATGCGCCACTGAACGCCGACATCAATGTCACGCCGCTGGTGGACGTCTGTCTGGTACTGCTGATCATCTTCATGGTCGTTACGCCCATGCTGCAGAAAGGCGTACCGATCAATCTTCCGGTCACCGAGGATCCGGAGAAGACGCCGGACACCGAGAAGCAGCTTCAGATCTCCGTGAAGTCCGACGGCACCGTGTATCTCGGCTCGACCGTCGTTCGCAAGGAGCAGGTGACCTCGGAGCTGGAAGGGATTCATAGCCGGACGCCGGACCGGGAGATCGCCGTAAAGGGCGATCGGGCGGTGAAGTACGGCGCGGTCCTCGACGTGCTGAAGGCTTGCCGCGAGGTCGGCTTCAACAATGTCGGACTCATCGCACAGCCGAAGAAAGCCCCAGGACAAGGAACCTAAACAATGCAAGTCGGTGGCGGCGGTTCACTTCAATCGAATATCAACGTCACGCCTCTGGTGGACGTCGTTCTCGTTCTGCTCATCATCTTCATGGTCATCACCCCCGTCGTGCAGATGGGGTATCTGGTGCGTGTTCCGCCCAAGGCACCCGCGAACCTCCCTCCGTCCGCGATTCAGGATCAGATCATCCTGCGCCTTCTGCCGGATAACCGCATGTTCATCAACAAGGATGAGATCCCGCCGGATCAGTTCCCGCAGCGGATCCGCGAAGTCCTGCACGGCAACCAGAGCAAGATGGTGTTCTTCCAGGGCTCGCCGGAAGTCGACTACGAGTCAACGATGAAATTCCTCGACACGGCCCGCGAGAACGGCGCGAAGAACATCGGCATCATCGTCGAGGCGGCACAGTAAGGCAGGTCGCCCCCTACCCACCACCCGCCGGCTGGGCCGCGGCGTTCTCCGCTGCCGTTTTTCTTTTTCTGAAGACGAAGGCGTCCAGCGAGAGGCGGCCGCCGCCGATGAACAGCAGCGCGATGCTTCCGGCGAAGAGGCTGAGCGGTAGTTCGGTCGCGTGCATCGCGCCGAAGAACTTGTTGGTGCCTGCGTCGGGATCGTGTAAGGCATCCGGCAACTGCACGACGAACGTGGCCACGAACATGTTGCAAGCCAGCAGAAATGCGTCGAGGCGGGTGAGCAGACCGACGATGATCAGGACTCCGCACGCCAGCTCGCCGTATGCTGCAGCGTAGCCCAGCGCTGTCGGGATGCCATACGAGGGGAGATTCTGAGCGAACGCAGCGACGCCGCCGGATCCGAAAACCTTCGCGAATCCGTGCGGAATGAAGATCAGCCCAATGGCCACGCGGAGAATGACGGCCGCCGCGTCGACAGGCCACTTCTTCATGCTTCGCAGCTCCTCGCGCCGATCACGTTGTTCGTGTGTGCCTATCTTGCCATATTCCTTTCTCTCGGATATGCGGCCGTCGCCGCCGGCGTTCCTTTCCATCAGTGGATCGCGCTAATCAGCGTAGCAGTGGCGACTGCGGTCACTGTTGGAACCGTGGAGCGCGGACAGTGGCGGCTAGGACTCTTCGTCCGGCCACCTCTCGCAGCGCGGGAGCTCCTGTTCGGTCTGTCGTTCGCCGTGATCCTGATTCTGGCCTGCGACGCGCTGATTCTTCTTTCGACCGGCGCGCGGCACCGCGCGGGAAGCGGATTTCCGTGGATCGAGCTGATGACGGTGTTTTTCCCCGCCGCCATCCACGAGGAGCTCTTGTTTCGGGGATATGTCTTTCAGAAACTTCGGAGGTGGCGCCGCGGCGTGGCGATCGTCCTCTCGGCCGCAATCTTTGCCGCGCTGCACGGCAGGAATATCGGCGTTTCGCC
>QHVS01000244.1 GCA_003223635.1 Acidobacteriota bacterium
TCAATGAGAGAGGGCAAGCGGCACCACTGAAATGAAGCGGGGCGGCTCCTTGCCGCTGTTCAGCAAATGGACAGGTGGGCGGTCTCTACAACGAGCAGGCGACGTTCGCAAAACATAAGTAGCACATTCTCCGTGGGCTTGCTTCTGTGGATCAGTGGAATGCGGCTTGCGATAGAGAGTCGGCATGATGAGAACACTGAGAACGGTCCTCCCGCTGATTGCGACCTTCGTGATTCTTGCGGTCCCTGGCTACGCTGACTCCGCGTCCGCAACGATGGCAATCTCGGTTCAGGTGATCGGTCGGACCCTGCTGACGGTCGGCTCACAACCGGCATCTGTCGAGGTGACTCAGAGCGACATCCAGCGGGGCTACATTGATGTCCCAGCCGCCGTTGCCTTCCAGGTCCGAAGCAACGCCAGAGAGGGATATTCGCTGCAGTTCGAGCCGGTCAGTGGGCCGTTTGCCCAGGCAAAAGTTACCTGGGAGAACAGCACAGCCGCAATCGGAGCTGACGGAAGCTGGCTAACACACGGTTACCAGCAGGGAACCATGGCAGGCCGGCTTGACGTCCGCCTGGTTCTGGCCGCGGGCGCAACCCCCGGTAGCTACTCCTGGCCGGTGCGCTTCGCTGCCGAGTCCCTCTAGCCCTCCGCTAACCACGCCTTCCATGCTTGCCACCGGCGACGTGAGCCCGATCACAGGCTCCCGCCAGAGTGCGCTGTAGCATCCAGGGACAACCAAAAAGTCCGAAGTTCAAAGGGGGCGTATCGCCCCCTTTTCACTTTAAAAAGTATGTGCGGTCCGAGGGGGCGATTTCTGTGCAGATTCCGTTGGCGAAAGGGTTTGACGTTTTATTGACTGAACTGGGGTGCCATGCTGACGCCCCAGCGTCTTTGGCCCCCTCGCTGACGATCATTTCATCTTCGTCCTCAAAAAGCCTCACACCTCCGCCCCTATCTTGACTACACGTTCGAACCGGGCCGCCGACCCGGGACGCAAAACGAAGGAAACAAGGTTCGGCAGTAGAAAAAAAAGCAAAACAAGTAATCAAGAAGGCACCAGGAGATTCCAATGAAACGCTCAGTCCTCTTTCTCATCGCTCTAACGGTTGTCTCAACGCCGCTCTTTGCGGCGTCCAAGAACGCGAACCTCGACATCAGTGCGTCGGTGGCCGCGAACTGCACCATCACGACGGGACCGGTCGCCTTTGGCGCATACGATCCAGTCGGGGCAAATGCTGCAGCTGACCTTCTCGCCACCGGTTCGGTGACGGTCGCCTGCACCAAGGGTTCGGTCACAACGATCGACCTTGGCAACGGTGGCAACCTCGCAGCCGGCAGCCGCCGGATGGCGAGCGGCACCGACTTCCTGAACTACGCTCTGTACAAAGATGCGGCGCGTACTCAGGTGTGGGGTACGGGTCTGGCCGGTGGCACCACGGCGGCGTACAACGCAGCGACCAGGAACCTCACGGCGATCACGGTCTACGGGACGGTTCCTCAGGCGCAGGACGTAACGGTTGGCGCCTACTCCGATACGGTCATCGCAACGATCAACTACTAGTCTCGTCAAAGCGATCCATGTATCTTGGAGGAATGAGAGGGATCCTGGTGCTTATGACAATGGTTCTCGGCCTGGGACTCCAGGCCGGGACCACGTCAGCCAGCTCGTTCAAGGTGACCCCGGTTCGGGTGACCTTCTCGGGCCCCTCGAGCACGCTGCTCACGCTCCGTAACGAAAGCGATCAGCCGCTCCGGTTCCAGATCTCCTCGTTTACGTGGTCGCAGGATGCCAGGGGATCAGTACAGCTCAGCCCAACGGATGACATTGTTTTTTTCCCGGCTCTTTTGACTCTGAACGCGGGTGAGGAGCGGAAGGTCAGAGTGGCCGCCACGGTCGCGGCGACGGACGTCGAGAAGACGTACCGGATCTTCTTTGAAGAATTGCCGCCGCTGGAGAAGAAGGACGACAAGACGGGGGCGCAGGTGAGGATTCTGACGAAGATGGGCATTCCGATCTTCGTCACGCCGGCGAAGGGATATGCGCAGGCAGCAGTCGATTCGCTGCGCATCGAGAAGGGCGTGGTCTCGTTCGAAGTACGCAACAGCGGCAACGTGCATTTCGGGTTGCAGGGAGTGAAGCTGCGGGGGATGAGCTCGAGCGGTGAGACGCTGTTCGAGAAGCAACTCGAGGGGTGGTACGTGCTGGCGGGAAGTCCGCGGACGTACAGCCTGGAGATCCCGGAAAGTGTTTGCCCAAGGTTGAAAACAGTCGCAATCGAAGCACAGACCGATGTCACATCGATCGGTTCTGCGGGCACGGTGGCGACACAATTTGAGGTACAGCGCGCCTCCTGCAAATGATGCAAGGGCGCGGGTCAGAGTTCATGATGCGCTACTCGAGCTTACTCATTGCCGCGTGCCTGGTCGTTTCGGCGACCGCGTATGGCGCTTCGAACACCTCCCCGCTGGAAATCAATGCGGTCGTGGTTGCGAACTGTCAGATCGTCACATCGGATCTGGCGTTCGGAGCCTATGACCCGTTGGTGGAACATGCGACGAGGGAGCTGGACGGATCCGCGCAGGTGACGATGCTCTGCACGCGGAGCTCGCGCGCAGAGATCATCATCGACAGCGGACGGAACCCGCTAGGGATCTCTCGCAGTCTTTCCGGCGGGACGCAGCATGTCAGCTATCAGCTTTATCGTGACGCCGGCCGAACGCAGGTGTGGGGGAGTGCGGGCAATGCGCTGCAGTTCGTATCCAATGGCGTGGCTCGGCCACAGCAGTTCGTGGTGTACGGCCGCATCCCCCCCGGACAAGAAGTCGCTTCCGGCGTCTACACGGACGTCGTGACCGCGACGGTGGAGTTCTGAGGGAGATGATGTGCGCCAAGGCCGCCTCCTGAGTCGGTTGGTGGCATTCGCCATGTCAGGCGCTCTATTCCTTTCCACCGATCCCCTTCTCGCACAAGACAAGGCGATTCCACTTCCCCTGACCTTCAACGAAGTCTCCAAAGGTGAGGTGCTGGCCATTCCCAGCGGCGACGATATTTTTGTGCGCGTCTCCGATCTGGAGGCCGGCGTGACCGGCTCGGTTTGGCGGCGGCTCCTGACCTTTGGCCGTCTGCGCAGCGGCGCCCGGCGGCAGGTGAATGGTGTGGAGTTCATTTCCCTCCGCTCGCTGGCGCCTTACATCGCGTACAAGTTCGATGAAGCGTCGCTCGTTCTGGCCATCACGGCCGCGCCGGAGCTTCTGGCATCGACGCGCCTCGATGTGGAATCGGGACCGCCGCGGGGAATCATCTACTCGAAAGACAGCAGCACGTTTCTCAATTACTCGCTCTCGTCTGCGCCGCATCAACGCCTCACGGGATTCGGCGAGCTGGGGAACAGCGTGGCCGGCAACTTGCTGCTCAACAGTTTCTCGCGGGCCACGAGCGGCGATTTCGTCCGCCTCCTGAGCAGCTACACCATCGATGAGCGCCAGAGTCTGCGGCGATGGACCGTGGGCGACGCCAGCACCACCACCGATCTTCTCGGCGCGTCGGCGCTGATCGGCGGAGTGACCGTCGCTCGTAATTTCAATCTCGATCCGTACTTCGTCCGTTATCCGCCGCTGAACTTTCGCGGAACGGCGCTGACGCCGTCGCGCATCGAGGTGTATGTCAACGGCGCGCTCGTCTCCCAGCAGGAAGTCCAGCCCGGGCCGTTCGAGCTGCGCAACATTCCGGTATCGGCCGGCGCGGGAAACGCGCAGATCGTAGTCCGCGACGTGTTCGGCCGCGAGCAGGTCGCAGGTCAACCGTACTACTACTCGACGCAGGTGCTGGCGCAAGGCATCAGCGAATACGTCTACTCGGCGGGGTTCGTCCGGAACAACTTCGGATCGACGAGTTTCGACTATGGCGATCCGGCGCTGTTGGCGTTCCACCGCGTCGGCGTCACGGAGGACTTCACTGCAGGCGGCCGCCTGGAAGCGTCGCGCAATCTCCTCTCCGGCGGACCGACCATGAGCCAGCGGACCCGCTTCGGCGATTTCGATCTGGCGGTGGCGTTCAGCGAGGATCGGGGCCGCTCCGGGGAAGCAGGACAGTTCGGATATCACTATCTGGCCCGCCGCGTGAGCTTCGGCGGATTCACTCGCGCGTTCAGCCGCCAGTACGGGAATCTCTCCATGCGCCGCGAAGCCGACCGCCCGCTCCTCGATTCGAACGTGTTCGTGACCCTTCTGACTTCGCGCGCCAGTTTCACCGCGTTGTGGAACTCCACGAAGATGCGCGATCAGGCGAACTTCGATCGCATGTCATTGCTCACGAATGTGCCGATCGGCCGGCGGACCAGTCTCTTTCTGTCCGTTGGCAGCGTGAACGAAGGTTCGCGCCGCAAGCCCCAGGTCTTCGCTGGATTCA
>QHVS01000190.1 GCA_003223635.1 Acidobacteriota bacterium
CATTCCGCTGGCCCGCAGCCGCATGCAGGGCTACGCTGCGTTTGCGAACAAGATCTGGAACGCCTCGCGCTTCGCGCTGATTCACATCGACACGGAGCTGAAATCTGCGAAGGCGATCGATCGTGATGATCTGAGCAGCGTCGAGCGCTGGATCCTGTCGCGGCTCAACGAGACGACGCGCAGCGTGAACAAGGCGCTCTCCGCCTTCCGCTTCGACGAAGCGTCCAACACGCTCTACCAGTTTTTCTGGCACGAGTTCTGTGACTGGTACATCGAGATGGTGAAGCCGGTGCTGCTGGATCGGCACGGCACAGCGCAGAACAAGGCGAAAGCGAAGCGCGTCCTGCTGCAAGTGCTCGATCGATCGCTCCGCCTGCTGCATCCGTTCATGCCCTTCATCACCGAAGAGATCTGGCAGAAGCTGGGCGGCATTGAGCCCTCCATCATGGTGACTCCCTATCCGGTGGCCGAGGAGGTGCTCGAGGACCGCGAGGCGGAACGCTTGATCTCCGCGGTGAAGGCGATCACCACCGTGGTGCGCAATGTTCGAGCGGAGCGCGGCTTCACGCCGAAGGATCGCTTCAGGCTCCACGTGCGCGCCGATGCGCCCCGCGAGGCCACTTTCCTGCGCGATTACAGCTACCTTCTGGTGGAGTTGGCGCGGCTCAGCGAGGTGGTCATCAATGGCGAGCCCCCGTCCGGTGCGCATCACGATGTCGTGGAAGGCTTCGCCATCGCCATCGAGTTCCCCCAGAAGGTGGTCACGCCGGAGCAGATGGAGCGCACGCAGCGGGAGATCGAAAAGACGCGAAAAGAGCTCGCTTCGCTGGAGGCTCGGCTGGCCAACGTGGAATTCATCCGCAACGCGCCGTCGGCGGTGGTGGAGCAGGCGCAGGCCCGCCATTCCGAGCTGCGCGCGCGGATCGAAAAGCTGCAACAGAATCAGTAGTTGCTTGAGTTACTAGGTTGCTGGGTTGCTGAGGCTCCCAGGAACCCAGCAACCAAGCAACCGAGCAACCAAGTGATTCACTTCGACACTCACGCGCTCGTCTCCAGACTCAAGACCATCGAGTCGCTGGCCGTGATCCCGCGCGTGGCGTCGACGAATCTGATCGCGCGCCGGGTGGTCACCGAGTGCATCGAGAATGAGTTGTCGCTGCCGCAGGCGATGATCATCGCCGGCGAGCAGTTCGCCGGCATGGGCCGCAATGGCCGCCAATGGTCGTCGCCAGCGGGCAAAGGCATTTACGCCACCGCGCTGCTGACCCGCCCGGCCACCGAGCTGCCGATCATTCCTCTGGAGATGGCCAATACCGTGGCCACATATCTGCGCGACGTCTTCGCCATCGACGCGCGGATCAAGTGGCCGAATGACGTCATCGTCGGACGTCGAAAGATCGCCGGCATTCTCACCGAGGCGCGGGTTCAGGATGATCGCGTCTTCCTGATCATCGGCATCGGCGTTAACGTCGAGCCGCTCGCGGATGACATCCGGCCGAACGCGGTATCCATCCGCGAGGTCTCGCCGGGCGACTTCGCCGGCATCCAGGTCGCGACGGTTGCATTCATTGAGCACGTTGATGAGCGCTTCGCCCACCCTTTCGATCGCCAGGTGGTGCTCGACGAATGGCAGCGATTGACCATTCATCGTGCCGGCGATCGAATCGAAGTTCTGCTCGGCGACCGAACCGTTGCCGGGACGTGGCGCGGCATCGATGAGCATGGCCGGGCCCTGATTCAGTCGGACGGCAACGTGGTGGCTGTCAGTGCAGGCGATCTGCTTTTGGCCTGATGCGCTAACCTATTCTCAGATGTCCAGCAACTTGCTCGTGGTCGACGTGGGGAACAGCAACGTCGTACTGGGCGTCTACCGCGACGACGATCTGTTGAATTCATGGCGGCTGGCTACCGCTCGTGAGCGCACCGCCGACGAATACGGAATCCTGGTCAAGCAGCTCACCGACGGCACGATCAATGGCGCGCTGGAAGGAGTGATCGTCTCGTCGGTCGTTCCGCCGCTGAACAGTACGATGGCTTCCATGATCGAGAAGTACTTCGGCGTCACGGCGCTCTTCGTCGAGCCAGGGGTGAAGACAGGAATCGCCATTCACGTCGACAACCCGCAGGAGGTGGGAGCCGACCGCATCGTGAACTGCGTTGCCGTGCACGACAAGTACGGCGGGCCGTCGATCATCGTCGACTTCGGCACGGCGACGACATTCGACGTGGTGACCGCGGACGCAAAATATGTCGGTGGCGTGATCGCGCCGGGCATCACCATTTCCGCCGAGGCGCTGTTTGCACGCGCGGCGCGCCTGCCGCGGGTCGACATCCGCCGCCCGCCGACGGTCATCGGGACAAACACGGTGGTCAACATGCAATCCGGCCTCTACTTCGGGTACCTCGGCCTGGTCGACGGAATCCTTGCCCGCATGAAGCGCGAGGTCGCCGGCGTGAAAAAGGTGATTGCCACCGGCGGCCTGGCGTCGCTGCTCGCGCAGGACAGCGAATACATCGAAGAGGTGGATGAGGATCTGACGCTCAAGGGTCTGAAGATCATTTACGACCGCAACCGCGCGCCGCGCCGAGGACGATCGCGATGAAGCGAGCTGCGTGGGCGGTTCTCGCGCTCAGCGCATCGCCTCTGCTGGCCGGATCGAGCGTCGTCGGCAGCCGAGCGGCGTTGGCTACGTCCTCGCCGTACGCGACGCGCGCGGGCCTCGATGTTTTGAAGCGCGGCGGAAATGCCGCGGACGCCGCAGTGGCCGCCGCATTCGCGCTCGCCGTGGCCAATCCGCAGTCGGGACTCGGCGGCGGAGGCTTCCTGACGTACTACGATGCGGCGAGTGGCGCGGTGTGGACTCTCGATTTCCGCGAGACGGCGCCCGCGGCCATCAAGCCGGGCATTCTCGGGCCGAAAGCGTCCGGCCCCATTACCGCCGGCGTGCCCGGGACCGTCGCGGGCCTGGCGGCAATGCACGAACGGTTCGGCGCCCGACCCTGGAGTGAGCTGCTGGCGCCGGCGATTCATCTCGCCCGCGACGGCGTTCCGGTGAGCGCCGATCTGGCCTCCGACATCGCTCGGGCGAAAAGCGAGCGAAGCCTCGATCCCTATCCCGGCTTGTCGGCCGGCTCGACGCTCACGCAAAAAGATCTCGCGGCCACCTTGGAACGGATCGCAGCGAATGGAGCACGTGACTTCTACGTTGGCGACGGCGCTCGGCAGATGGTCGATGCCCTGGCGAATACAAACCGGTGTGGCGCGCTCCGATCCGCATCTCGTACCGCGAGTACGACGTCTACGCGCCCGCGCCGCCATCTGCCGCCGGAGTCATGATCGGCGAAACGCTGAACATTCTCCGCGGCTACGAGCTCTCGGAAAGCGCGAAGACCATTCACCTTCTTCTGGAAGCGACGCGACGCGCGGCGATCGACCGCGACAAGTACGTTGCCGATCCGGATGTGCGCCGCGTGCCGTATCGCGAGCTCCTGTCTGCCGAACGCGCACAACAGTGGCGCAGCTCGATCGATCCGCTCCGGGCCACGCCGACGGCGACACTGGGCGAGCTGGCGACCGCCGTGGCCGAGGGAAAGCACACGACGCACTTCACGATCGTCGACGGGCAGGACAACATCGCCTCCGTGACAATGTCGTTGGGCGACGATTTCGGGGGCGGCTTTCTCGTTCCCGGATGCGGATTTTTTCTCAACGATTCGATGAGCGATTTCGGCAGCGACGCGACCGCCGCGAACTCCGTTCAAACGGGAAAGCGAATGGCGTCATCGATGGCCCCGACGATCATTTTCCGCAAGGGAAAACCGTACTTGGCCCTCGGCTCTTCGGGCGGTCCAGCGATCCCGAACATCGTCCTGCAGGTATTCCTGCAACTGGCCGTCGTCGGGAAGTCGATCGATGAGGCCATCGCTTCGCCGCGGTACGACCAGCAGCCACGCCCTGAGGACGTCGTATACGAGATTGCCCGAGCGCCGGATGCGGTGATCGGCCAACTCCGGGCCATGGGCCACGGAGTGAGACCACAGGCCGGGCTGGGCGAAGTCAACGCCGTGCTCATCGAACGGCCGAAGATCACGGCCGTGGCGGATCCGCGAAGAGGCGGCGCGGCAGGAGCGTTCTAGTGACGCCGCGGGAGATGAAAATCGCCGCTGCACGGGCGGCGCTGCAGCAAGTGAAGAGCGGCATGACGCTCGGCCTTGGGACCGGCAGCACGGCGGAGGAATTTGTCCGCCTCGTGGGCGAGGCTCTGGCCGCACGTGCGCTGCGCGATATTCGCTGCACGTGCACATCGAACAAGACTGAGCAGCAGGCGCGATCGCTCGGAATTCCGATTCACGCGCTGGCGGAGATCGCCCCACTCGATCTGGCCGTCGATGGCGCGGACGAGATCGATGGAAAGCTGCGCCTGATCAAAGGAAGAGGCGGGGCGCTGCTGCGCGAGAAGATTGTGGAGCAGGCATCACGGCGGTTCATCGTCATCGCTGATGATTCGAAGCTCGTGGAGCGCCTCGGCGTCGGCGTGCTGCCGGTGGAGGTCACGCCGTTCGCGCGCGAACTGCTTCAGCGGCGATTCGCGGCGATGGATCTCGCTCCTGTGCTTCGCATGCAGGATGGCGCCCCGCGCGTCACCGATGAGGGCCATCAGCTTCTCGATGTGCGCATTCCGCCCAATCGCGACATCGCCGATGTGGTCGCGCAGATCCGTGAGTTGGCCGGCGTGGTGGAGACCGGATTCTTTCCGCGCGAAGCGAGCGAGGCCATCATCGCGGCAGCGAGTGGCATTCGAACGATGAGGCGATGAGCCGCACCGTCACCATCGGACTGCGGGCCAAAACGGCAAAGGCTATCGCAGTCGTCCTCAGCGAGCCGGCGACGTCACCCGAATTCGTGCATCGCGAGCAGCTGACACTGGCCGATGAAGCGATACCGGCCACAATGCAGCCGTACCACGAGGTGATGGAGCTTCCCTGGAACGAGTCGGTGGCCGCCGTGCAGCCGACGATCGAGGCGATTCAGAAGATCGCATCCGCCTGTCTGGCGAAACTCATCCGAGATCTCCAATCGAAGAATTTTCGGGTGAAGGCAATCGCCGTCGTAGGCAGCGCCGATCGTCCGCTGGAGCGGATCGGCAATTCGCACATCCGGGCCCACGCAGCGGAAGGCATTCTCTTTCGACGCGTGCTGGAGATCGGTGCGAAGGCGAACCACTGCGCCTGCCTCGGCTTCAGCGATGAGCTGGAGAGGACTGCCAAAGCGGAATTGAAGGGCGACGTCAAGAAGACGCTGGCCCGACTCGGGAAAACCGCGGGGCCCCCGTGGCGAAGCGACGAGAAGTCTGCGGCGATCGCCGCGTGGATCGCTCTGGCCCGCCGCTAGTGACTTCCGCCTTGGGTACGGTCACGTCGAAGTGCCACTGATGATCTTTGTAGTAGAACGACACGAGCGAGGCGAACGGCTTCTTCAGCGGTTTGTTCATCTTCGTCTCGAAGAGCGGATAGAGCGGCGTCGGATCGTCGTAATGCCAGATCAGCTCCGCATGCCCGACCGTCGGCTGCGTCGGATGACGCTGAAAGTTGCGGATGCCGTCGTACACCTTGTGGCAGATCATTCCCCGAAGAGCGGGGCCGCGCATACTCGGCGAAGTGCCCAGGATGGGAAAACCCTTCGCCGTGACTTTCGCCGTGTACGACGTGGTGTCGCCGCTGCTGGTGTTGACGACGGTGATCAACCCCGCCTTTTCCAGATGCTGAAACGTGCGCAGCGACTTCTCGTCGAAGTCATCCTTCGGGTTCTGCGCGTTCCACCAGACTCTCTGCGGAACCTCGGCGTACACCGGCTCTCGCTGGAACATGTAGCTGCGCAGAATCTGCTCCGCTTTCGCCGCGGTGAGCGGTTCCGGCTTCTGACATGCAAGGAGAAGCGTCGCCGAGAGGAGAGCAAATCCTTGACTGACCCGAGTTCGCATGCTATCCCCGCCGTGCTTCGCGGCGCCAACATATCGCGAGAAATGAATTGACGGACAGAATTCTCGACGCGCTCGCCCGCTTCTGCCTCCGGCGAAGCAAGCGGATCATCCTCGTCTCGCTTCTGGTGGGGGTGGCCGCGGTGATCGCGGCGTCACGCCTCACCTTCGACACCGACCTGCTCAATCTCATCCCGCAGAAAAATCGGCAGGTGAACGAGTTCCGCAAAGTGCTGCGGGAGATGGGAACGATCGACTATCACATCGTGATCCTCGAAATTCCACCGGGGCGCGACGTCCATGACTACGAGGCATTGATCGAATTGATCGCCGCCGGCTACGGCCACAGCCAGCGGATCGAAGACATCACCTACCGCATCCCCAATCCGCTCGACTTCGTGGAAGTGATTCTTCCCCGTGCGCTCCTCTTCCTCACTCCAGCGGAGCTGGACGAAGTGGCGGTCAAGCTCTCGGACCAGGGGATCCGCGATTCCGTCGCGCGCAATCGCGCGCTGCTGGAGACGCCGCAGGCATTTGCCCTGAAGCAACTGGTGCAGTTTGATCCTTTCAACCTCGCACCGATTTTCATTCGCAAGTTTCAATCGGCGGGCGGAGGATTCAACTTCGACGCGTCGAGCGGCTATTACGTCTCGTCGGACCACACCATGGTCCTCATCCTGATGAAGCCGAAACAACCGGCGCAGGATGTGCCGTTCGCCAAGGCGCTGCGGGATGACGGGGCGCTGATCGAGGCACAGGCGATCAAGGAGTTTCAGAAGAATGCGCCGCGCGATCTGCCCATGCCGAAGATCGAGCACACCGGCGGATACGAGATCGCCGTCGGCGATGCAGATCTCATTCGCCAGGACATCATCATCAACGTCCTCGGCACATTCATCGGCGTCCTGGCACTTTTTCTCTACGCCTTCCGCCGCACGGCATCGATCGTATACGCCGGCGCGCCGCTGGCGCTCGGACTGGCGCTCACCTTTGGCATCGCCGGTCTGGTCTATGGGCAGCTCTCGCAGGCCAGCGCCGGATTCGCTGCGCTGCTCGCCGGTCTCGGCATCGACTTCATTACGGTGCTCTACGGCCGGTACGTCGATGAGCGGAACCGCCGGGTCGACGCGGCGCACGCTGTCCGCACGACGCTGCGCACGACGATGCCCGGCGTATTCGTCGCGGCGATCACTACCGCAGCGACCTTCTACGCGTTTCTGGCCACCGACTTCCGCGGAATGACGCAGCTCGGCTTCCTGACCGGCACCGGCATCCTTCTATTTCTGCTGTGCGTCCTCTTCCTTCTGCCAGCGCTCATCGTCTTCTCCGAACGCAAGGAGCACCGGCGTGCTCCGAAGCTCTACCTGCACTCCTTCGGCGCGGGAAGGATCATCGATGTTTCACTGGCCAGCCCGAAGACGACCGTCATCGTATGGATCATCGCGATCGCTGTCTGCGGCGTTCTGGCCACTCGCATCCACTTCAGCGACGACATCCAGGATCTTCGCGCCAAAGGAAACGTGGGCGTGATCAATCAGACGCGGGTCACGCAGAAATTCGGGCAGTCGTTCGACTTCATGATGTACGTATGCGAGGGGAAGACGCTGGAAGAGGTGCTGGGGAGGACGTACGCGGCGACGCGCGATCTCGATCCGCTGGTGCACGACCATACCATCGCCTCCTATCAATCGATTTCCACGTTCCTGCCGCCCCTCCCCCAACAACAGGCGGTCATCGCCGAGCTACGCCGTCGCAGCGCGACGGACTTC
>QHVS01000236.1 GCA_003223635.1 Acidobacteriota bacterium
ATCGGCCTCTGATCTCTGCGCACGCGACAACCAGCTCCGCAAGCTCTTCGCTGTCGAACGGCTTGCGCACGATGCCCTGGATCCTCTGCGAATCCAGTTGCGAGATGGCGTCCCGATCCGCGCCGGTGACCACCAGGACGACGGGGAGCGATCGTCCCTCTTCGCCCATCCGATCGAGGACAGCGAATCCGTCGAGCACCGGCATGATCAGGTCGAGAAGCACCACTGCATAGCTGGTCTTCCGAAGCAGGTCGAGAGCCTGCTGCCCGTCGGAAGCCACATCGACCTGAAGTCCGTGCTGTTCGAGAACCGCAGACAGAAGCTCGCAAGTGCCGGCGTCGTCGTCGACGACCAGTACGCGCTTCTGCAGCTGAGTGCTCATTACCGTACGCCTTCGCGGAACGGCACGACAGGATCAAAGTCGACCGGAATATCCTTCGCCGCATCGAGCGCGGAGCGCAGCTCCGCCGGCATCTTCTCGTATCGCCCGAACCAGGCCTCGGCGCGTGCGCGGTCGCCGGTCGCTTCGATCTCCAGCAGCTCCTTGGTTACCGCGGCGATCGCCTCCGGCATCTTCGCGTAGTCGATTGCATATCGGCCGCTGCTCTCGCGGGTGATGGCGCCGCGCTCGGAGAGGAAATTGAATTCCATCATCTCCGCGCGTCCGTGCGCTTCGCCGATGCCGAAACGAACGGTGCGGAAAATCCCCGCCACATACGACGCGTAGTATTCGTTCAATCGCTCCTTCGGGAGCGCGCCGCGATCGACGAGCCACTTCATGCCGAACATTCCGGTGACGTCGGCCTTCGCCTCTTCTAATCCGGAGAACGTCGGTCCGATCGCCTCGCGAATGTCGATCTGCTGACCGTTGCGCCGGGCGAACGACGGCCCCAGTCCGTGCGAGATCTCGTGCATCAGCACAATCGTCAAATACCCCTCGGCCGACGCCTGCGCTGCCTGCTCCGGCCGCATGATGCGCTTGCTCAGCGGCAGGATGACGTAGTCCACTCGCGCGTCCATGTAGTTCTTGAAGAAGATCTTCTTGCTGCCGACTTTCTCGTGGATGCGCGGATCGTTCGGGAGATTGTCGGCCACGGCCTGATAGCCGTGCCGCAGGTCGCCGGCCCGGAACGGCGTGTCCATCACCTCCATCGGCGTGGCATGTCCCTTCTTCGACGGGCGGTCGGCGGCCGCCAGAGGCAGCGCGTCCTGAATATCGGGAACGTATTTCTGGAAGACAGCGAGCTTGCGGCTCTCCTCTTCATTGCGGATGAGGACCGCAGCGCCATACGAAGTCTTCACGCCGAGGAGGTCATCGAGGTAGGTCTCGTAAGGGGCAAGGATGATGTCGAACTTCGGATCGCGCAGACCGACCCAGGCCAGATCGCTGGGATAGTAATCGTCTGTCAGGAGAGCGTCCGCGCGCATCCCCAGAAACTTCGCAAATGCTTTGTCGTCGCTCGCGGCCGCCGCGCTGCGCAGATGGCGTGCCGCCGACTCGAGCCACCGCCGATATTTGACGTGATACGGAGTCGTCTTCAGCTCGAGCGGATTGCGGCTGACCAGCTCCACTACGGTCCGCTCGTCATAGATCGCTTTTTTCTGATTTGGATGCGCCTTGACGTACGCCTCGATCTCGTCGCGGGTGAGGCCCCGCGGGTAGAGATTGCGCCCGGGCGGCATCGGCGCATTACCGATGAACGGCTTGTTCTCTTCGATCTGATCGTATCGGGAGCCGTTGATCCAAAGGTAACGCCGAAGAGCCTGCGATTTCTCATCCTTCGATTTGGAGAGCGAGTTGTAGATAGGGATGTCCTCCGGACTGTTCTGCCGCCAGTAGATGTCCTCCAGGTCGCGCGAGGCGGCGATCAGCTCGTCGATCACCTTCCTCTCTCGCGCGGAGAAGGGCTCGTACGTGAACGGCATCTCTACGCGCTTGAAACGCGCGAGACGCTGCTCGAGATCAGGAGCAACCTCGGACCAGTCCAGTGTCATGGCGAAGAGAGCGGCGGCGACGAGAATCATGGCGCGGGATTGTAGCGCCACATCAATTACTGCAGAGCAAGGACGGTCCCGCTGAACGTTGAACTGTTCGTGTTTGCCAGCACCCGATTGTTGCCGTACGACTCGATCGCGGCACTGTTGCCAGTGATAAACATCCCGTCAACATTGTGGTAGATGGTCGAGTTCGTCACGCGTATCGTCGCGGTGGCACCGTTGTATCCCTGGGCCTGAGTGCCCTTGCTGTTATGGGCGATCGTGCATGTATCGACGACGATCAGCACAGGTCGCGTACCTGAGGAGGTGGTTGCGTACACGCCGGCTCCGCCGTTGTTCGTCATTACGGAATTCCGAATGCTTACGTTTGCCGTCCCGGATTCGACGATCACTCCATAGTTGGTGTACTCGAACCGGCTGTTCTCGATGATCGCATTCGTATTCGTGTCACTGGCAGTGCTGGTGAAGACACCACGGATGCCGTCGCGAAATTCACAGTTGTTCACGATCAGATTCGATCCGGCGGCGAACTGGTTGATGGCGTTTACGAAGCCCGCGATGACCGAGTTCTCGACAACCAGAGTCCCGCCCCCGTTGAACGCGATTCCGTTATAGTCGCCGAACACGATCCCGTTCATGGACAATCCTCGCAGAACGACCTTGTCTGTCGCCGTCGCGCCGATGTTCACAGTGATGGTGCGGGCGATGAAGGCCACCACGCCGGCCGACGCGTTCACCGTCAGCGATTTCGTGATCGTGGCCCCTCCGTATCCACCGTTATCCAGAATGATGATCTCGCCGTCGACCGGGCAGGCCGTGACCGCGCCCTGTAGGCTGCGACAGGGCGTGGCTTGATTCGTACAGTCGCCGGCATCGTTTCCAGTGCCGGCGAGGAAGACGCGCGCCACCTGCGCCGAAGCGCTCGAGGCAACGAAGAGACATAGAACGGCCACGAGATGCAGAGAGACTCGTTTCATTGAACTCCTCCTTGTTAGATTGCGTAAAGGTTGTAACGGGAAATCACAACCGTATCAGGTCGCGGGCGAGATCGCGATCTCGAGAGTCCTTCCAGGTAGGTCAGCCGGACGTGAGCGCTTTAGATGGATACACCGATAAGCTTCAAATGAATGCAGAACGCAGAATGCAGAACGAAGAATGAAGAAAGCGTAATTGATTTTCTTAATTCTTCATTCTGCGTTCTGCATTCTTCAGTTCATCTCGCCACGAGCACCAACTCGAACTCTTCCGCCGGCACCGGCCTGCTGTAGAGGAAGCCTTGGATCACCTCGCAGTGCTGCCGCAGCAGGAAGGCGAGCTGTTCCTCGGTCTCCACTCCTTCGGCCACGACGCGCAGCTTGAGCGCGCGGGCCATGGAGATCACCGCGGAGATGATGGCTCCGTCGTTGGAGTCGCGCGATAGATCGCGGATGAAGTTCTGATCGATCTTCACGGTGTCGATGGGGAATCGCTTCAGGTAGCTCAGCGAGGAGTAGCCCGTACCAAAGTCATCGATGGAGATGCTGATTCCCATCTCCTTGAGGCGGCGCATGATGCCGAGGGAGAGCTCGGCATTGTGCATGGCAATGGATTCGGTGATCTCCACGTCGAGTGCGGCGGCCGGATAGTGGGTCTCGGCCAGGACTCGCTCGATCATCGTGGTCAGGTCGCGCTGCTGGAATTGACGCGCGGACAGATTGACCGCCACGCGAAGGTCGTCGTGTCCTGCATCGTGCCAGCGCTTCATCTGCTCGCAGGCCGTGCGCATCACCCACTCCCCGATCGGGTAGATCAGTCCGGTCTCTTCGGCGATGGGGATGAAGTCGTCGGGAGTCATCAAACCGAATTCAGGGTGATTCCAGCGGATGAGCGCTTCCGCGCCGACCACGCGGCGCGTCCTGCTCTCGATCATGGGCTGGTAATGGACGACGAATTCTTTTCGCTCGAAGGCGTGATGGAGGCTCCGCTCGATCGACAGCCGGCCGGCCGTGGCATC
>QHVS01000237.1 GCA_003223635.1 Acidobacteriota bacterium
CTGAATCGAAGATCCCACGCGGTGTGGAACCTGGGGTTCTGCGTCTTCTCCCAGAGTTCCTCCATGGGCGCGCGAATGAACGATTCCACATAGATCGGCACAGCGTGATTATGCTCGCCGTGACTACAATGGCCCGATGATCGAGAAGTCCATCGGATTCATCGGCGCGGGAAACATGGCCGAAGCGATGATCCGCGGCCTGCTTCGCGGAGGGCATTTCGCCCCCTCGCAGATCACGGCTTCCGGTCCGCGCGAAGAGCGGATGCGCGAGCTACAGGACAGCTACGGCATCAAAGCCACCACGGACAACCACGCGCCGGCGAAGGCCCAGATCGTCGTGCTATCGGTCAAGCCGCAGATCCTCAGCCGCGTGCTCGACGAAGTGGCGAAGTCGATCAGCGCCGAAGCGCTGGTAATCTCCATCGCTGCGGGCGTTCCCGTGGCGACGATTCAGGAGCGCTTGGCGAGGGGAGCGCGCGTGGTGCGGGCGATGCCGAACACGCCGGCGCTGGTCGATGCCGGCGCTACCGCCATCGCCCGCGGCGAACACGCTCGCGACTCCGATCTCGACGATGCAAAGCGGATCTTCGACGCCGTGGGCATCACGGTCACGCTCGAGGAGTCTCAGCTCGACGCTGTCACCGGGCTTTCCGGCTCCGGACCCGCGTATGTCTTTCTCATTCTCGAAGCGCTCAGCGATGCGGGCGTAAAAGTCGGCCTCTCCCGCCGCACCGCCCAGCTCCTCGCGGCGCAGACCGTCCTCGGTTCGGCGAAGTTGCTCCTTGAAACGAATGAGCATCCCGGCCGCCTGAAAGACATGGTCACCTCGCCTGGCGGAACCGCCATCACCGGACTGCACACGTTGGAGGAGGGCGGGATCCGCACGACGCTGATGAATGCCGTCGAGGCGGCCACCAAGCGGTCGAAAGAGCTGGGCGACGCGCTGCTGAAACGCGACGAATAAACTAAGCAGTCCGCTTTGCTCGTCGCTGCATCCACACCATCACCCAATAGAGGATGCCCACCACCACGGCGAAGCCGATCAGGTAGTGCGACTTCGTCTTGAGCACGGTGATCATCGCGCCCGGATCGCGCATCAGCGCAGGCTGATCGCCAAGGACCTTCACCCCGAACCACGCCAGCGCGGCGTTGAAGAATCCGGCGCCGAGAATGGTCATGATCGAGAACGTGCGAAAGTTCATCTTGAACAAGCCAGCCGGAATCGAGATGACATGCCGGATACCGGGAAGAAGTCGGGCCACGAAGATGCCGCCGGCGCCATACGCGTCGAACCACCGGTCGGCCGCTTCGATCCTCGATTTGGACATCAGAACGTACTTGCCGTAGCGCTCCACCAGCGGCCGGCCTAACTTCCACGCGATCCAGTAGCTGGCGGCCGATCCGGCCCACGATCCTGCGGTCGCGGCGAGAACGATTCCGTAGACGTTGAAGCGTCCTTGTGCCGCCCAGAACGCCGCCGGTGGAATGACCACTTCGGCAGGAATAGGGATGGCCGTGCTCTCGAAGGCCATCATCACGAAGACGCCCAGGTATCCCCAGTCGAGGACGAACTGCATCCAGACGGCGAGGAGATGATGCAAGGTCTCTTGCATGCGGCGCGCATGCTAGCATCCGATTCGTGGAGCGATACGACGTCGTCATTCTCGGAGGGGCATTCAGCGGCGCCTCGGCGGCCATCCTTCTGCGCCGCGAGCAGCCGCAGCTTCGAGTCTTGATCGTGGAAAAGGCGGAGGCGTTCGACGCGAAGGTCGGCGAAGCGACCACCGAGCTGTCCGCGATGTTCCTCACGCGCCGCCTCGCGATGTGGCACCACCTGGAAGCCGAACATCTATCGAAGGAAGGGCTGCGTTACTGGTTCACCAATGACCGCGTGACCGGACACGCAAACGCGTCGGAAACCGGCGGCTACCTGCGCAGCGCCGTCCCGGCGTTTCAATTGCGCCGCGACACGCTCGACGAATACTTGCTGGCCACCGCCGTGCGAGAAGGAGCCGAGCTGCTTCGACCGGCGAAAGTGCGCGACGTGCAGATCGGCGAGTTCGATCACGCCGTGACGCTGGACGACGGCAGGGCCATCGCATGCCGCTGGATCCTCGACGCCACCGGCCGCGTGACCTTTCTCGGTCGCAAGCTCGGGATCATCGATCGCAACGATGAGCATCCGATCGCCTCGATCTGGTGCCGGTGGAAAGGCGTTCGCCACATCGACGACATCGCTGCGCGCGATGGCTCGCTCGGCACGCGCAACGTCGGATCGCGCCGCCTGGGGACGAATCACTACATGGGATTCGGCTACTGGATCTGGGTGATTCCCCTCGGCAACGGCGAGACGAGCATCGGCATCGTCTTCGACAAGCGATTGATCGATCTTCATCAGAGCAAGAATCGCCCGGCGGATTTCATCTCCTTCCTGAAGGCCATTCCGGCGCTGGCCGAACTGCTCGAGGGAGCCACGCCACGCTTCGACGATCTGCGCTTCTATTCGCATCTGCCCTATGTCTCGCGGCAATACATGGGCAACGGGTGGGCGCTGCTCGGCGATGCCGCGGCGTTTCTCGACCCGTATTACTCACCGGGTCTCGATCACGCCGCCTTCAGCGTCGACGCAACGACTTCGATCATCGCCGCCGACGCGCGCGGCGAGGACGTCAGGGCGCGCATCAGGGAGCACAACGAGACGTTCGTTCGCTCCTATCACCGATTCTTTCGCGCCGCGTTCAAGGACAAGTACTACTACATGGGAGAGTCGGATCTGCTCTCCGCATCATTCCTGCTGGATACGGCGCACTACTACATCTTCGTGGTCATCCCCGCGTACCGGCTGATGAAGAAGTTTTACTGGATGCCGGTGCTCGGCCCGAAGCCGGCGTTCATCAGCTATCACCTGATGTCGTTCTACAACCGCCGATTCAAGTCGATCGCCATGAACAGGCGTGCGGTCGGGGAGGCAGGAGTGCGGAACGACGCGCGCCGCATCAACGCGTACTACAACCTCAGCCTCGCTCCGTTTCAGATGGCCTTGCGCGGCGCGCGTTTGTGGATGTTCGCCGAGCTGGATAACGTACGCCTCGCTTTCAAACGGGTTTTTCGTCGGCGAACGGACGACCAGGGAACCGAGCGGTTAACGGTGCCAAAGGCTCTGCCCCCGTTACACCGTTAACCGTTACACCGTTAACCGCTACAGCTCCGCCAGCGCGGCGCGCTTGACCTTACCCCGCTCGTCCACCGGAATCGCGTCGATCAGCTTCACGATGCGCGGCACCTTGTGCGTCGAGAGCCGCGTGCGGCAGAACTGCCGCACTTGTTCGCGGGTGATGTCAGGGTTGGCCACGATCGCCGCCGCCACGACTTCGCCGCGTGCGCCGGCCGGCTCGCCATAGACCTTCGCCTGGCGCACACCTTCCATCTGCAGGATGACCTGTTCGACTTCGCGCGGGTTGACCTTCTTCCCTGC
>QHVS01000093.1 GCA_003223635.1 Acidobacteriota bacterium
ATTGTTATCCACCGCATCGTGAAAATCGTGCCAGAACGGACTCCTGTCGAAATGGTCAATCGTCTCTCGCGCCTGAAATTCGAGTTTCATCTGCTGCGGATTGATTGCCGTGACCCCAGATGGGAAAGCGTTTGTGACGAACGTATTCAGGAAAAAGTTGTAGTCATCATCGCCGAAGGTCGGGTTCGAGTGAGCGTGCCAGAAAATCCGGCCTTCGTAGGTGACCACAGTCCAGTTGAGGTGACCGCTTGCCCCGAAGCCGAGTGTGCCACCGCAAGTAAAAATTGAGTTGCCGAAATCCGGTTCATCCGTCGTCAGTACCTGCCCAGTGCATGCCGACGGGCTGGAGCAAGTATCAAAGTTTAGCGGCGCGAAGACAGGCCCCGTTTGCCACCCCCAGCGGGGGTTGAATAAGAGCGCGTTCGGGTCGAATGGATCGGAGATTGCCCGATCAGCCACGACAATATCCCAGGGCATGGGTGGCGCATTGGGCGGCGGCGGCGTGTTGTGCTGGATCGTCAAGGTGACGAACGCATTACCGCCGAAACGAGAGCCGTTGAAGTTACACTGCTCTGGATTCCCGTCGTCATGCCCCCAGTAGCCGTTGTCGCCGTAATTGTCATCTTCATAGCCGATGCGCAGCGGCTGAGCAACGGGAATCCAAAAGGGCTGTAAGCGCACATTCTGGATGCGTATGGGATTCGGCATTGTCGTACCGTCTGGTTCAATCGCATTTAACACCCCTAACAGGCCGTGATACAGGCGGTCCGCGTTATCGCCCTGTGGGTCGACATACCGCTTCCAGGTGCTGCCACTGCCGCCAGTCTGCACGCAGCCGTCAGCATCAACCGTCACCAGGTCGCCACGCCGCAAGAAGATCCCCGGCAGGCTGACACCGAAGCGCTTGTTGCATCCAAAAATATTGCATTGACCAAAGGCTTCAAAGATCTCGGGATGAAACGCCCCGTCATATTCGGTCATTCTTTCGGTGACAATGGGGTTATCGATCCGGCATGTCGTGGTGTTCGTGGCCGGATTATCTGTGCAACTACTCGTGAGCTCCTCGGCCAAGGCGCGGGATGCCACGCCTAGCAGCAAGCCGCTCAAGATGATCCTCAGAAGGACAAAACGATGAATGGCTCGCATAGATATATTTCCTTTTAAAGTGTGTAGCAAACAATCTTTCGCCGGCCAGTTAGGTCGGTGAATTCAATGTGGCTTTGAAGGAATAGAGGGATAGGAATTTTCACTTTTGCCCGCGACTCCGACTCGGGACCTCGGGCTGTTTCGTGGGATTCTACTTCCTTCGGGCCGCTCGAGTCCGATTCGGAATCGCTGTCACGGATCCCGCACCCCAAAGTCGAACTCAGCGCGCGTGGTGTCATGCTGCTGATCCTCGGCGGCGAGATTTGACTTGATTCACCGGAAAGCGCCGATGAGATCGGTGCACGGAAGGTCGTGAACGTCCTCTCTACGAACGCGGATCTGCTCGCCAGCGCGAATCCAGGCTGCACGCTGCAAATTCGAAATCCGTCAGGCAGATGAGACGGCCAACGCTTACTCACGTTTCGCGCATGTCAATTTCGTTACCAAATCAGTGACGTTCTCTTCATTTCTGAGGCAACAGTCGGGAACCTGATCAGCACGCCTTTCGAAGCCGAGATGGCAACGTCTTTGCCATATTTATTTGACGAGGTACACACATTGACAAAGGAGGATTCGATGAACATGAAAATCACTTTTGCACCGCTCGTTGCCGCGAGTAGTCTTGCACTGCTGCTCAGTTCGGCGGCGACCGCCGCACCTCGACCTCAGAATCCCGATTCTGTCTATCGTGCCGACCGAATCTCGACGCAGGGACAGGTCACCAGCATGACTCGCGAAGGCGACCAGTACCGCGTCGTTCTCAACCACGGCAGCTATACGTACTACGTACCAGCGTCGATGGTTCGCAATCGCGACATCCGGATTGGCGATCGGGTCCGGATTGGCGGCATCGTTTCCGGTGACACTGTGAATGCCGACTACGTCGCGTTTTCAGACGAAACTGGGTATGCCACAGACCCGTCGTACCGCGCCGTGCCGTACGGCTCCATCGGATGGATGAGCGGGACGGTCATGAACGTCAACCGCCGTCTCGGCTACATCACGATCCGCGACGACGCGTCGGGCCTGCCGGTGAAGATCGACGTCCGCAAAATTGACACGAAGCGATCCGTGAATGTCTGGAAAACGCGCTCAGGCGACCATATCAGCATCAACGGTTCGTGGGAGAACCGCAACACATTCGAGGCCTCACGTGTTCAGTATTGATCCGGCGCTTTCGCCAGGTTGCTAGAACATTACCTTCGTACGGTGGGGTCGCCGGTTCGAGTCCGGCGGCGCCCACCAATTGCTAATTCATCCTGCGCGAAGTTCGAAAAGCCGCCCAGCTTTGCTGAGCGGCGGTCTTGATGGGAAAGCGAGCATCGGACGGTTGACGAGCACCCTCGGAGGATTGCAGGCGGCACCATAGCCACCCGGAGTGGCGGCTACTTCTTGCGCGGATCGTCAGCAGGGTTGATGTAATCAATGCCTCCCGGACCGATGAACTGAACTTGGAGGATCACCTGCTCGTTTTCGGTCCAGGCATAATGCGCATGTTTTGCCAGGTACACCCACAATGAGCCCGCCTTCAACATCTCGCCTTTCTTTTTGAACTTTTCACCATGGGTGCTCCCGATCGTGCCGCTGATCACGGTCACAACCTCGGAATAGGGGTGAGTGTGCGGCGGAATTCGTGAGTTGGCCGGGAACTTGATGCGAAGGACGACTACCTCGCCAGCTTTCGTCGGGTCGCCTATCAGGGTGGCGATCTGGATACCCTTCGGAAAGGCCGGATTGTCCTTCCATATCAGCGCATCGGGCGTGATCTTCGTTAATTTCATGGCATCTTGCGCCATTGCAGAACTTGCAAACGCGATCAAGGCGGCCGCGACTAAAAGAGTTTTCATGCTGACTTCTCCCAGAGGGACAGCATATCCTGCGACGAGCTTCTGATGGCCGGCTCTCACGATTAGGCTCCGCGAAAAGCGCGGGTCTAGAATGTGCGGCGTTCAGCGTTTCCAAAAGAACGGATAAGGAGTTCGCATGCACGCTTCACATTCATGGCGAGTGACGCTTCAAGCGGTCTTTCTTTTCGTGTTCGCCGGGATTTCCGCCCGCGCCCAGGATTCAGAGATCCGCATCGGCGCGGTCTTACCGATCACAGGCAAGGAGTCGAAGATCGGCGGCGCGTACAAGGCCGCCACGGAGTTGGCGGTGAAGGAGGTCAACGACGCCGGGGGCCTCCTCGTGCGCGGCAAGAAGATGAAAGTCGACCTCCGGCTGCTCGACGACACCTCCGACGCCGCCAAGAGCGCTCAACTGGTGGAGCAACTCATCGTTCAGCAGAAGGTGCACGCCGTGATCGGCGGCTACGGTTCGCAGCTCGTCCAGGCGCAAAGTGTCGTGCCCGAGCGCTACGGAATCCCGTTCATCTCGGGTGGCGCCGGAGCCAGCAGCATCTACGGCCGCAGCAAGTGGGTGTTCGGAACGCTTTCGCCGGTCGAGAACCTGGCGGAAACTCAGATGGACTTCCTCTTCGATCTCGTGAAGCAGCGAAAGTTGAAAGCGCCGCTGAAGATTTCCCTTCTTAGAGAGAATACCGAGCATGGGAAAGACTTCCAAAAAGGCGTCCGCGAGTTCGTCAATGCGCATCCGAAACAGTTCTCGATCGTCCTCGACGAAAGCTTCGAGCTCTATGCGCCTGATTTCCGGCCGCTCCTGATGCGCGTCGAGGCCGCAAAAGGCGACCTCTTCATGTGTGACGCGCACCTCGAGGACTACATCGCAATGCACCGGACCTACACGCAGATGGGTCTTTACCATCAGATGGTGACGTACGGTGCGCGGGGGGCGGACGAAGCGGGCCGCAAAGCTCTCGGCGCGGCAACGGACTACATCTTCGCCAGCGGCTGGTGGTCGGATTTGCTGCCGTATCCGCAGGTGAAAGCCTTCAACGCAAAGTGGAAAGCGGCCACCGGGAACAATCCGCAGTGGTATCACGCGTGTGCCTACGAGACGGTGCGGGCTCTCTTCGCCGCAATTCAAAACGCGGGATCGTTGCAACCGGACGCGATCCGTAACGCGCTCGCCCGGCTGGTGCTCAAGGACTCCATCCTGCCTGGAGGAGTGCTGAGATTCAGCAAGACCGGCGAAGCCACGCTGCCGTTCGTCGTCACGCAGAACAAGCCGGCGGGAAAGCTCGATCTCGTGTGGCCGAAGGCGGCGAAGACTGGGGAGCCTGTAGCGCCAATTCCGCGATAGCGCTCCAGGCACGATGCAGCAGTTGGTCTCCGTTACTCTGAGTGCCCTGCTCGCGGCCGGGCTCTACGCCACGATGGCCTACGGCCTGGCGGTCATCTACGGCGTGATGCGGATCATCAACCTCGCGCATGCGGGGTTCATGATGCTCGGCGCGTATGTCACGTTCACCCTGTTCTCCAGGTTCTCCCTCGATCCTTTCATCGGCCTTGTCGTCGTAGGTCCGCTCTTCTTCTTCTTCGGGGTGGTGTTGTATCGCGCGGTCGGCAAGAGCATGGCCCGATCAGGGGCCACCCCTTCGATCGAGTCGCTTCTCCTTCTCTTCGGCGTCTGGCTCGTACTCCAGAACCTGGCCTACGTCATCTGGACGGGCGACACTCAGTCGATCCTGACCTCGTACACGATGAAGTCCATCGAGATTTTCGGAGTGCACGTGGGCGTGCCGTCGGTATTCGTGTTTCTGGCCAGCGCCGCTTCGCTCATCTTCCTGAACGTTCTTCTGAAACGAACCTATCTCGGCAAGGCCATACGCGCCGTGACCCAGAACCGCGACGCGGCTCTCCTTTCCGGTGTGGACGCGGACCGCATCTCGGCTACGGCCTTTGGTCTCGGGACCGCGTTTGCGGGGATCGCGGGCGGGATGCTATCGACTCTGATGGCCTTCACGCCCGACTTCGGTCGGAGCTTCCTGCTCAAGGCGTTCTGCATCATCGTCCTCGGCGGAATGGAGAGCGTAACCGGCGTCGCGCTCGGCGCGCTCGTCCTGGCTGTGTTGGAGAACGTGCTGGGTGCCTACACCCCAGTGCCAACTTCGCTCCAGGATGCGGTCAGCTTCGCCCTTCTCTTCGTCGCGCTGGTCGCCTTTCCACAGGGGCTGCCCGCCCTCTTCGCACGCTTCGAGCGGAAGGCCATCCGGTGAAGGCGTTCAAGGCATCCCTCTGGGCGGCTTCCGCGATTTTCGTGCTGGCCGCTCCTCGATTTCTCGATCGGGGAACGCTGAACGACCTCTGGAACCTGGCATTCGCGGTAATCCTCGCGTCCGCGTGGAATCTACTGGGCGGCTTCGCCGGCCAGGTCTCACTCGGATATTCGGTTTTTCTCGGGATCGGCGCGTACACCACGGTTCTCCTCTCACTCAGAGGCGTAGACCCATTTCTCACGCTGCCGCTCGGCGCCATTCTGGCGGCCGCGTTCTCGTTCGTCATCGGCCTCCCGGCATTCCGCCTGCGCGGCCCGTACTTCACGATCGCCACGATCGGGGTCGCCGAGGCTGTCCGCGTCTGCGCGTCGAGCGTTTCGTTTACAGGCGGATCGAGCGGCCTGCGGATGCCGGCCGGCTCGTTCGACTTCAACCTCAATTATTTTTCGATGGTCGTCCTTGCCATTCTCGTCGTCGCACTCGCTGCGTATATCAAGAGGAGCGCGTTCGGCCGTGCCCTCGCGGCGATCAAACAGGACATCGACGCGGCCGAGGCGCTGGGCGTCAATTCCACGCGCTTCAAGCTCGCGGCGCACGCGCTGTCGGCCGCTGTGGTCGCCCTCGCCGGGAGTCTCTACGCGATCAACTTTCAGTACATCGCGCCCGGCTCGGTCTTCGACTTTCGTCTCAGCCTGAGCATCGTCCTGATGCCCATCCTCGGCGGCGTCGGCACCGTCATCGGCCCCGTCCTCGGCGCGATCATATTCAGTACGCTCCAGATCAAACTCCTCTCCATCCCCGCCTTGCGCGATTCGTTTCTCTTCATCTACGGTGGCCTCCTCATTCTGGTCATGCTCTACGAGCCCCACGGGCTCGTGGGCGTCGGACGAAGGCTGGCGGCGCTCGCCGCCTCCGCATTCGGAACGAACAGGAGGATCCCTGATGCCGGCTGACGCGGTGATCTCTGTCCGCGGCATCTCGAAGCGCTTCGGCGGCCTCCTCGCGCTCGCCTTCATCGACTTCGATGTGATGCCGGGCGACATCTTCGGGATCATCGGACCGAATGGGGCCGGCAAGACGACGCTCTTCTCATGCCTGGTCGGCGCGGTCGAGCCGACTTCCGGCGAGATCCGGTTCCGAGGCGAACGCATTGAAGGCCTTCCGAATCATGCGGTCGTGAAGCGTGGAGTCGTGCGGACGCACCAGATCGTCAGGCCTTTCCGCGAGATGACCGTGATGGAGAATGTGGCTGTCGCCGCGCATTTTGGCGCCGGGCGGCGACGCGGGGCCGACGCCGCGCGCCGCGTGCGGGACGTCCTGGGGCGAACCGGCCTGGCAGCCGAGGCACACGCATTGGCGGGAACGTTAACGATCGGTCAGCTCAAGCGGCTGGAGATCGCGCGAGCGCTCGCGACCGAACCCCAGGTGATCTGCCTCGACGAAGTGATGGGCGGCCTGAATCCCGCGGAAATCGTCGGAGCCATGTCACTCATCCGTTCGATACGCGATTCCGGGGTGACGGTGCTGATGATCGAGCATCACGTCCATGCGGTCGTCGGCCTGTCGAACCGCATTCTGGTCCTGAACTTCGGGCAGAAGATCGCCGAGGGACCGCCACAAGCAGTGCTGAAGGACCCGGCAGTGATCACGGCCTATCTCGGGGACAACTAATGCTCGAAGTCACCGGCATCGACGCCTTCTACGGCAAGGTCCAGGCGCTGTGGGACGTCACGTTCCGCGTCGCGAAAGGCGAGATCGTCACGATCATCGGAGCCAACGGCGCTGGAAAATCGACAACGCTCAAAACGATCTCCGGACTCCTCAAGCCGCGAAAGGGACAAATCGTGTTCGAGGGCGCCGACGTCACCGGACTTGCGCCGAACCGACTCGTCGAACTAGGTATCGTTCTCATTCCGGAAGCCCGGCAGCTCTGGCCGGCGATGAGCGTGCTGGAGAACCTGGAGATGGGCGCCTATGCCCGGACCGCCCGCCCCGCGCGCGCACAAACGCTGCAGAGCGTCTTTGCCATGTTCCCCTTGCTGAAGCAACGGGTCCGGCAAAGGGCCGGCACGCTGTCGGGCGGCGAACAGCAGATGTGCGCGATCGGGCGCGGGCTGATGGCCCGGCCACGCCTGCTGCTGCTCGACGAGCCGGCGCTCGGATTGGCGCCGCTGCTCGTGCGTGAAGTTTTTGAGTCTTTGAAGTCCATTCGCGAGCAAGGTGTCACGATCGTCCTCGTCGAGCAGAACGTCCGTCACGCACTCGCGCTTGCCGATCGCGCCTTCGTTCTGGAGACAGGCCGGGTGACACTCTCGGGCCAAGCCAGCGACCTTGCGCACGATCCCCGGATCCGCGACGGTTATCTCGGACTGGCCGCGGTATGAAGGATCGCTACTTCTCAATCGATAGAGGAGCGCGTTGACGCCTCGGTAACCGGCGGCTACTGTGTGCGACTGCATGCCGGACGACGTGATCCTCGAGACCCGAAAACTCACGAAGGAGTTCCACGGATTCGTGGCAGTCAACAGCGTCGACCTGCGGATCCGCCGTGGAGCCATTCACGCTCTCATCGGTCCGAACGGCGCCGGCAAGACGACCGTTTTCAACCTCCTTACACGATTCCTTCCGGCGACCTCGGGCTCCGTCATCTATCGAGGCGAGGACATTACGCGGCTCCGGCCCGCGGCCGTAGCGCGGAAAGGACTGGTCCGCTCGTTCCAGATCTCCGCGGTCTTTCCGAAGCTCACCGTTCTGGAAAACGTGCGCGTCGCTCTCCAGCGGAAGCTCGGCACCTCGTTTCATTTCTGGCGCACGCAGCGGACGCTTGCCGTGCTCGATGGCCGGGCGCTGGAGCTGCTCGCCGCTTTCGACTTGGACGACTACGCGCACGCGATCACCGTTGAGCTTCCGTATGGACGCAAGCGAGCGCTCGAGTTGGCGACCACTCTCGCGCTCGAGCCCGAGCTGATGCTCCTGGATGAGCCGACAGCCGGCATGGGTCGCGAGGACGTCGGACGGGTGGTGGCTCTCATACAAAGGATATCGGCGGGCCGCACCATCCTGATGGTGGAACACAACCTCTCCGTCGTCGCCGACCTCTCCGACACGATCACCGTCCTGGCGCGCGGCAGCGTGCTCGCCGAGGGCAGCTACTCCGAGGTCTCCCGAAACTCTGCCGTGCTCGAGGCATACATCGGGGCGGAGCAATGACAAGCGCCCTCGAACATCGGGACGAGTTGCTGCGACTCACGGACCTGCATGCCTTTTACGGTGAGTCTCACATTCTTCACGGCATCGACCTCAATGTCGGAGCACGCGAGGTGGTGACGCTCCTGGGCCGCAACGGCTCCGGGCGCAGCACGACGCTGAAGGCGATCCTCGGTCTCGTTTCGCGCCGCACTGGATCGGTGATGGTGAACGGGCGCGAGACGATCGGCATGCAGCCGCACCGCATCACGCGCCTGGGTCGCATCGGGTACTGCCCCGAGGAACGCGGAATCTTCGCCAGCCTCTCGGCGGAAGAAAACCTGACCCTGCTCCCCAAGGTCGGTTCGGATGGTATGCCGTTGGAAGAAATCTACGCGATGTTTCCGAACCTCCTGGAACGGCGCAAGAGTCCGGGGATGCGCCTGTCCGGCGGCGAGCAGCAGATGCTCGCCATGGCCAGAATTCTCCGCGTCGGCGCGCGCCTGCTGCTCCTCGACGAGATCACCGAAGGGCTCGCCCCGGTCATCGTGCGAACGCTCGGCACGGTGGTCCGCGGTCTCGCAGAGCGTGGCCTGACCATGATCCTGGTCGAGCAAAACTTCCGATTCGTAACCCAACTTGCGGACCGGCATTACCTCATCGAGCACGGTCGAATTGTCGATATGATCACGAAAAACGAGGTCGCAACGCGCATCGAGGCGCTCCACCGATTCCTGGGAGTCTGAGATTACGCAATAGATATGGAGGAGAAATGAGACGTGCCTTTAGCAACATGGCCCTCGGCGGAATACTGATTCTCATCGGCACTGCAGCGGCCGTCGCACAGGTTTCCGGTGACGTTGTGAAGATCGGCGTGTTGACCGATATGACCGGCGCTTATTCAGATCTCGCTGGTCAGGGCTCAGTCATCGCCGCACAGATGGCGGCGGAGGACTTCGGCGGCAAGGTGCTCGGCAAACCGATCGTGATTATCAGCGCGGACCACCAGAACAAAGCGGATGTTGCTTCGAACATTGCCCGCAAGTGGTATGACGAGGAGCAAGTCGACGCGATCGCAGACCTGGTGTCGAGCTCCACCGCGCTGGCCGTCATGCCGGTAGCCGCGGAGAAAAAACGCATCACGCTGATCTCCGGAGCCGCCTCAACCCCGATCGAGGGAGAGAAGTGCACGGCCTACAACGTCCACTACACGTACAACACCTATTCGATGGCGGTAGGGACCGGTCGTGCCGTTGTCCAAAAGGGAGGCAAGACCTGGTTTTTCATCGTAGCGGACTACGTGTTTGGCAAGACGCTCGAGGCGGACACATCGAAAGTCGTGATCGCGTCGGGCGGCAAGGTCCTCGGCGACGTCAAGGCTCCCTTCCCCACCACCGACTTCTCGTCATACCTGCTGCAGGCCCAGGCCTCCGGCGCGCAGATCATCGGGCTTGCCAACGCAGGCGCTGACACGATCAATGCCATCAAGCAGGCGAACGAATTCGGGATCACCAAGAAGCAGAGCCTGGCCGGTCTTCTTGTCTTTCTCTCCGACATCCACAGTCTCGGCCTTCCCGTGGCGAAGGGGATGTATCTGACCACCGCCTTTTATTGGGATCGGAACGGAGAGAGCCGCAAGTGGTCGAAGCGCTTTTTCGAACGCCATAAGAAGATGCCGACGATGGTCCAGGCCGGCGTCTACTCATCGCTGACGCACTACTTCAATGCGATCAAGGCGGCTGGCACCGACGACGCCGATAAGGTGATGGCCAAGATGAAGCAGATGCCGGTGAACGACTTCTTCGCCAGGAACGGCCACATCGGTGCCGACGGTTTGCATCGCCACGACATGTACCTGGCGCAGGTGAAGTCGCCTGCGGAGTCCAAATACCCCTGGGACTATTACAAGATCGTCAAGACCATTCCGGCCCCGGAAGCATTTCAGCCGCCGGATCCGATTTGTCCGCAGGTGAAGAAGTAGATCGATGGAGGCGAGCGCCCGATGATTCAGGCGCTGAGCGGTCAGCTGCTCGTCGGCCTGATCAACGGCTCGTTCTACGCCCTTCTGAGTCTGGGACTGGCGATCATTTTTGGCCTTCTCGATGTGGTGAATTTCGCGCACGGCGCCCAGTACATGCTGGGCGCCTTCGTCGCCTGGATGGCGATGCAATATCTCGGCATCAACTACTGGTCGGCACTCATTCTGGTTCCGCTCGCTGTCGGCGTTCTCGGAATGGTTTTTGAGCAGCTCGTGCTCCGCCGGCTTTACGGCCTCGATCCACTTTACGGTCTGCTGCTCACGTTCGGACTGGCGCTTGTGCTCGAAGGGATTTTCCAGAATGCCTTCGGGATCTCCGGCAAGTCGTATCCTGTTCCCGACCTGCTGCAGGGCGGTACAAACCTCGGCTTCATGTTTCTTCCGCGGTACCGGATGTGGGTCGTGGTGGTCTCGATCGCAGTCTGCTTCGGCTGCTGGTTCATGATCGAGAGAACTCGTCTCGGCGCCTATCTGCGAGCCGGAACGGAGAACCCGGTGCTGCTGCAGGCCTTTGGCGTGAACGTCCCGCTCATCCGTGCCCTCACCTACGGTTTCGGCGTAGCGCTGGCCGCATTCGCCGGCGTCATGGCCGCCCCCATCTACCAGGTCACGCCGCTCATGGGTTCCGGCGTCATCATGGTGGTGTTCGCGGTGGTGGTGATCGGCGGGATGGGATCGATTGCCGGCTCGATCATCACCGGCCTCGGTCTCGGGCTGATCGAGGGTCTCACGAAATTTTTCTACGCGCCCGCTTCCGACGTGGTGGTCTTCGTTGTGATGGCGTTGGTGCTGCTCGCGCGCCCCGCGGGACTCTTCGGGAGACAGCTTTGATCGCGGCGGGGTTCAACCGCGCCCAATGGGGCTATGCCGTCCTGGTGGTGGTGGGACTCGCGGCACCGTTTTATGTCTACCCGGTTTTCGCAATGAACGTCCTTTGTCTCGCTCTCTTCGCGAGCGCATTCAACCTGCTGCTCGGATATTCAGGGCTTCTCTCTTTCGGGCACGCGGCCTTTCTCGGAGCGGGCGGCTACGTCACTCTGGAGGTGATCAGGGCGTGGCGGCTGCCCATCGAGCTGGCGATCATCGTCGGAACAGTTGTCGCGGTACTGCTCGGCATCATTTTTGGTGCCCTGGCCATCCGGCGCTCCGGCATCTACTTCGCCATGATCACTCTCGGCTTCGCGCAGGTGGTCTATTTCCTGGTGCTGCAAATGCCCTGGACCGGAGGTGAGGACGGCCTTCAGGGCGTCTCGCGCGGCAAGCTCCTTGGCATCGTGAACCTGCAAGGCAACCTGGCGATGTATTACTTCGTTTACGCCGTTTTCCTTGCAGGCTTCTGGATCATTCACCGTACGATCCATTCGCCGTTCGGCCACGTGTTGCGCGCGATCCGCGAGAACGAGCCTCGGGCAATTTCCCTTGGCTACGACGTCGACCGCTACAAGCTCCTGGCCTTCGTCATCTCCGCCGGACTTTCCGGTCTGGCCGGCTCGATGAAGGCTCTCGTGGTTCAATCGGCAAATCTCTCCGACGTGCACTGGCACCGCTCAGGTGCGGTTGTGCTCATGACGCTGCTAGGCGGCATGGGTACGACGCTGGGACCGTCCGTGGGAGCGCTGATCGTCGCGGCTCTCGAGAATTATCTGGCGTCCTACGGCTCGTGGATCGCTGTCATCACCGGAGGCGTTTTCATTGCCTGCGTGCTCGCCTTCCGACGCGGCATCGTCGGTGAGATTCGCGCGCTGGTGAAGCGTTCGTTCTAGGGCTATGGCCGGGACACTGGAGAGCCGCGTAGCGTTCGTGACCGGTGCCGGAAGCGGGATCGGTATGCAGATCGCCGAAGACTTCGCACGCGAAGGGGCCCGCGTATGCCTCGCCGACCTGGATGGGAAAGCGGCTCAGGAGGGCGCCAATGAGATCGCCCGCAGCCGCGGCCAGGCGTTAGGCCTGCAGTGTGACGTCACGAGCGAGGCGCAGCTTACTGCTGCGATCGATAAGGCCGTCACCACCTGGGGGCGAATCGACATCCTGGTCAACAACGCCGGGCTGCAGTTCGTGTCACCGCTCGAGGAGTTTCCCACGGAGAAATTCGAGCTGCTGTTGCGCGTGATGCTGCTCGCGCCATTCCTGGCGACGAAACGAGTCTTCCCGATCATGAAACGCGAACGCTACGGACGCATCATCAACATGGCTTCGATCAATGGACTGGTCGGATTCGCCGGCAAGGCGGCATACAACAGCGCCAAACATGGCGTCATCGGTCTCACGCGCGTAGCGGCCCTCGAGGGGGCGGCGCACGGGATCACGGTAAACGCGCTCTGCCCCGGCTACGTCGATACTCCGCTCGTCCGCAACCAACTCGGCGACCTTGCTCGGATCCGCAACGTTCCGCTCGATCGCGTGCTCGAGGAGGTCATCTATCCACTGGTTCCCATACGACGCCTCCTTTCGACGAAGGAGATCTCCAACTATGCGCTTTTCCTGGCTGGCGAGCAGTCGGGGGGAATCACCGGGCAGGCGGTCGTGATCGACGGCGGGTACACAGCGCAATGAGTCCACTTCTGGAGTGCGCCGGCCATGCCGCCGCTCGTGTAATCGATGAAGAGCGGTGGCGTGGCCACCGCACTCCAGATTGCTAAATTTCAAATCGCTCGATCGCCATCTCCGCCAGCTCGCGTCCGATCGCCAGCGACGCAGTCGCAGCCGGAGAAGGAGCGTTGCGGACGTGCAGGACGTGGGGGCTCTCGCCGATCGAAAAGTCGTCGACCATCCTGCCATCCGCGGAGAGCGACTGGGCGCGTACTCCGGACGGGCCGAACATCAGATCCTGTTCTCGAATCTCCGGAACATAGCGTTTGAGCCCGGCCGCGAATGCACGCCTGGACCAATCGCGCCACATCTCAGCGAGTCCGGTGCGCAGGTAGGTTTTGGCCAGCCGGAGAAATCCAGGAAACATGAGGGTGAGGGCAAGCTCACGCGGAGAGATGTCGAGTCGCTTGTATCCTTCCCGCGCAAACGCCAGCACCGCGTTCGGTCCTGCCAGGATTTCGCCGTCGATGCGCCTCGTGAAATGAACCCCGAGGAACGGGAAGCGAGGATCGGGAACGGGATAGATGAGTCCTCGTACCAGATGCCTGGCGTTTGGTTTGAGGGTGTAATAGTCGCCGCGAAAAGGAATGATCCTCTCGTTGCCTGCGTCGCCGGTCATCGCGGCAAGCCGATCCGAATAGAGTCCGCCACAACTGATGAGATCACGAGCGATGAACTCTCCGCTTCGCGTGCGGACGACGCGCTCGCTTTCGCGCGCGCGAATCGACACCACTTCTTGCGACGTGAGAATCGTCCCGCCGCGCGAGCGAACCTCACCGGCGTACGCCAGTGCGACTCGCCGAAAGTCGATGATTCCGCTCCTGGGCGACCACAAAGCGCGGATGCCAGCGGCGTGCGGCTCGAGTTCGCGGAGACGCTCAGGACCCACTTCCTCGATGCCTTCCACTCCGTTGGCCATGGCGCGCTCCTTGATGCCCGCCAGACGCTCGAGCTCACCACCGTCGATGGCCACAACGAGTTTGCCGCACAGTTCGTACGGAATGCCGTGCTCCTCCGCGAAAGCCTCGATGGCCGCCTTTCCTTCACGGCATAGACGAGCCTTCCTCGATCCGGGCGGATAGTAAAGGCCGGCATGCAGCACGCCACTGTTGTGTCCCGTCTGATGCGTTCCCAGCTCGCTCTCTTTTTCCAGAAGGGCGAGTCGGAGATCGCTCTTGCGAAGCAAGAGCTGGTACGCCGTGGCCAGTCCGACGATTCCGCCGCCAATGACAATGAGATCGTATCGTTCGGTCACGATGGGGTCGTCGTCGCGACTTGCGTCTCCGGAAATGGAATCCCGAATCGCTGGGCAAGCGACAAGAGCGAAACATGATGCTCACGGTCGATGACAATTCCCTGTCGATGCTGACGGCTGGCCCGCTCGGATTCGGGTTGGCCGGGATAGAGCACCGGCCCGGGAGCATCGGGGATCAGCGGCGCGTGGATGATTTGATCGATGAGTCGCTCGAGCCGCGCCACGAATGCAGCGCGATCGTCGATCGCGCCCGGGTCAATGGCCATGTAGAACTGACCCAGGTCCGATTTTCCCGCGGTGGAAAACAGCCCGATGATGTTGGGACCGAATGCAGCACCGCCCAGAACCCCAGTGAGAAGCTCGACGATCAGCGCGAGGCCGTAGCCTTTGTAGCCGGCAGTCGATTCCTCGCCGCCCAGAGGTTGTAGCGAGCCGGCAAGCGCCTGCTCGGGAGTGGTGGCGGGCGAGCCATCCGGCGCGATGGCCCAGCCGACTGGAAGCCGCTCCCCTCGGCGCGCGGCGACCTCAATGCGACCGCGCGGAATCGTGCTTGTGGCCATGTCCAGCACGAGCATCTCGTATTTTCCAGCCGGCGCGGCCACGGCGATCGGGTTCGTCCCGAGCATGCTGACACGTGCCCGTGTCGGTGCGACCAGGGGAGAGGTATTTGTCAGGCTCACGCCGATCATGCCGTTGGCGGCGGCGCGCATCGCGTACCAGCCGGCGATGCCGTAGTGGTTCGAGTTGCGAACTACCGAGACCGCGGCACCACTCTCCGCAGCCCGGTCGATGGCGTAATCGACTGCCACGCGACCGGCGTGATGCCCGAATCCGTTTTGAGCGTCGAAAAGCGAGAGAGCCGGCTTGCCGCGTTCGAGCACCGGGCGCGCGGCAGGATTCATCACGCGAGCTTCGGCGAGCATCACGTACTGCGGAAGGCGGGCCGTCCCGTGCGATGCGATGCCGCGTAGATCAGAAGCGACTAGAACCTCGGCGACGTCATTGGCGATGTCCAAAGGCGCCCCAAGGCGCTCGACGAGCTCGGTGGTCCAGCGGAGCAAGGCGCCCGCGTCGACCCTCGATCCACCTACTGGATCGTCATAGACCGGCATCGTGAATACAGTATGCGAGAGTAAGGCTCGATTGGAATCCCGATCAAACGGTTACGGCCGCCTCGGAGGCGGCCGTAACGATCTCGAATCGCACGTCAATTGGCGGGGTTCTGAAGAATGATCTCCGTTGCGGTCAATGTGTCTCCGCTCCCAACCGTCTTCACGTGCACCTGGTCGCCGACGTGCAGATCCTTCGCCGCAATCGTCGTGTTGCCTCTTCGAATCACAGTGTCGCCGGTAATGAGGGCTGTGACAGGTCCGCCAGTGCTGGCGTTGTTCACTGTGATCGATGAGTCCGACACCGCGGTAATCAGGCCTTCGAGTTCCTGTGTCTGACCTCCGTCGGTGCCGCTCTGCTGCAACATGATTTCGAAAGCGGTCAGCGAGCTGTCTGCGTTCACGCTTGCCTTCACGTGGACGCGATCACCAACCTTC
>QHVS01000238.1:0-6683 GCA_003223635.1 Acidobacteriota bacterium
CCTACGCCTTCGATGAGCACACGCTCTACTGGCCGAATTCGCCCAGCGGCTTCGAGCTGAAGCAACTGGCGTTCGGGAAGACGCCGGCCGGTTTCTTTTATTCATCGAACGCGTTCTGCGCGCCAGAGCACGGAGGAACGCATCTCGACGCGCCGATCCATTTCTCCGAGCACGGCAGGAGCGCCGACGCCATTCCGCTGCAGCAACTGATCGCTCCCTCCGCAGTGATCGACATCAGCGCGAAGGGCGATGCCGATTATCGATTGACCGCAGAAGACGTTCGGGCCTGGGAGCAGCGGAATGGAACCATCGCCGCGGGAACGATCGTTCTTCTGCGCACCGGATGGGGATCGCGCTATCCCGATCGCAAGCGCTACTTCGGCGACGACACGCCCGGCGCCACCGACAAGCTGCATTTTCCGTCGTATGGCGAGGATGCCGCGCGGCTCCTGGTCGAGCAGCGCAACGTCGCGGCGCTGGGCGTTGACACGGCCAGCATCGATTACGGTCAATCGAAGGATTTCATCGTGCATCAGATCGCGATGGGCGCGAACGTTCCCGGCCTGGAGAACATCGCCAACCTCGAGCGGCTGCCGGAGCGCGGCGCCTGGGTCATCGCATTGCCGATGAAAATCAGAGGTGGTAGTGGCGGACCATTGAGGCTCGTTGCGCTCGTGCCGCGGTAGGTGTGCGGGCCGGCTTCAGCCGGCCGACCGGCTAAAGCCGGTCCTCACACTCGCTACGAGCGAAGGTAGTGGCAGGTATATCCCCAGGGAATCCGCTGCAGGTAATCCTGGTGAGCTTCTTCGGCCGGCCAGAACTTTGCCGCAGGAACGATTTCCGTCACGATCGGGCGCGGCCACTTCGCCTGCGCCTTGGTCTTCGCAAGCTCTGCGGCCTGCCGCTGCTTCTCATCGTGATAGAAGATGATCGAACGATACTGTGTGCCACGATCATTTCCCTGCTGATTCAGCGTGGTCGGATCGTGCAGCCGGAAAAAGTAGTCGAGGATCTCGTCGTACGAGATCTTCTGCGGATCGAAGAGGATCTCCAGCGATTCGGCGTGGCCGGTGCGGCCGTTCTTGACGTCCTCATACCGCGGATTGGCCAGGGTGCCGCCGGTGTAGCCGACGGTTGTGTCGATTACGCCCGGCAGCTTGCGAAAAAGCTCTTCGACGCCCCAGAAGCAACCGCCCGCCAGCGTGGCGGTCTCGGTCACTTGTGCGCCTCCTGCTTCTGGAACAGGGGCAGGTACTGACCGTAACCTTCGGCCTGCAGCTTCTCCACGGGGATGAAGCGCATCGACGCGGAGTTCATGCAGTAGCGCTGGCCGGTCGGTGGCGGACCATCATCAAATACATGTCCCAGATGCGAATCAGCATGCTTGGAGCGCACTTCGTTGCGCACCATGAAAAACTTGCGATCGCTTCTGGTGACGACGTTCTGCGGCTCGAGCGGTTTAGTGAAGCTCGGCCAGCCCGTGCCCGACTCGAACTTGTCGAGCGAGCTGAAGAGCGGCTCGCCGGAGACGACGTCGACGTAGATGCCCGCCTGATGATTGTTCCAGTACTCGTTGCGGAAGGGCGTCTCCGTCCCCTCATGCTGGGTGACCTCGTACTGGATCGGCGTGAGCTTCTTTTTCAGCTCGGAATCAGCGGGTTTCTTGAAGTCCTTCATGGACCCTCCATATAGCACTGTAGCGGCGATGGCGATGAGGACCGCTGCGAGAATGACGTAGATTCTTTTGCTCACTGGTGATCTCCTGACCATGCCCAACGGCGCTGATCGTTGAAAAGTTTCCGAGTGATTGGATGCCGGATGAGTGAATTGGTTTCAGTGCTCGGTGCCTTGTGCTCGGTAGCTTTGCTACCAGGCACTGAGCACTAAGCACCTGCGGAAAGGATCACGCAGGCTTCTCTGTTCTCAACCGTCCCATGGCCCGTATCCGTACTCTAATTAACAATTCGACCGAGCCGCTGCGGCTGATTCTCCTATCAGTCGTCTGGATCTCCCTCCACATCTACGCGGCTCGGCCGCTGCTGGTCGCAGCCGCCGCGGCCGGCATAACACCTCTGGTTGCCTGGGGTCTCGTGCTGATGATGCCGTTTGTTTCGATCCTGCCGCTCGTCGCCCGCAGGACCCATTCACCGAGGCTGCGCTCGCTGATCCATTGGGCCGGCTACGCCAGCCTGAGCATCTTTTCGATGCTGCTGGTTCTGGTCCTCATGTCGGATGTGGTTCGCGTTTCGTTATTCGTCCTTCGGCAATCGGTGAATGCGCGGACGGTCAGCTTTGTCACGTTGATCGCCGCTGCGCTGCTCACCGTGATTGGATTGTTTCAGGCGCGGCATCCACAAGTGGTGCGCCTGCGAGCTGACATCCGCGATATGCCTGAGGAGGTGGAGGGCTATCGCATCGTGCAGTGGAGCGACGTTCACGTCGGACCGACAATCCAGCGCTGCTTCGTCGAGTCGCTGGTCGATCGGACCAACGGGTTGGACGCCGATGCGATCGTGATCACCGGCGACTTGATCGACGGCTATGTCGAGGATCTCCGCGACGCGGTCCAGCCGCTGGCCCGGCTTCGCGCGACGGACGGCGTCTTCTTCGTCACCGGGAACCACGAATACTACTGGCGCGCCAGCGAGTGGGTGAAGGAGATCGCCCGGCTGGGCATTACCTTTCTCAAGAACGAGCATCGCCTCATCCGGCGAGGAGCGGCGACGCTGGTCATGGCCGGCGTGACCGATCCGGTCGGCCGCGACACGCACAAGAGCGATCCGGCCGCGGCGCTGGCCGGTGCGCCGGACAATGCGGTGAAGGTGCTCCTGGCGCATCGGCCGCAGGTCGCTGCGGCGGCGGCACATCACGGCGCGCATCTCCAGCTCTCCGGGCACACGCACGGCGGGCAGTTCTTTCCGTTCAATCTGATCATCCGCTGGTTCCAGCCGGTGGTTGCCGGCCTGCATCGCGTCGGCGACATGCTGCTCTATGTCAGCCGCGGCACCGGCTATTGGGGACCGCCGTCGCGCCTCGGTGTCGGCGGGGAGATCACGGTGATCGAGCTCGTTCGTAGGAAGGGAAGCTGATCTTCCATCACGTCATCCTTCGCCGTCGGAGCCTGCCCTGAGCGAGCGCAGCGAGTCGAATGGGCGGCTCAGGATGACGGTGGCGGCTACCTGACGTCGCGAATCGCGCCGCGAACTTTCTGCTGCATCTCCGGCGGCATCTGATTCATCTTGTGAACGGTCCGCGCGTGCTCGCTTGCCTTCTTCAGCACTTCATCTTCGGTCTGACCCTGGGTCTTCCAATCGCAATTCATCCCGACGTCTTTGCACTGCAGTGACTTTGGCATGGGGAACGCTCCTTTTGCTTCCCTTCCTACGGTCGGCACTATATGCCTAAGCCATTGCCGAGGCGCTGATCTCCGGATGAGCGGCAGCAAACTCGACGAGGCGCGCGGCGTAATCAGCGAACCGCGGCACGCGCAACGGAAGATCTAGTTGCGTATTCGCCGTGTCATAGAGCGTTGGATGGACGAAGTAATCGACCGCGCCCGCCGGGATGCGGAGCAGCCGGTAGACGCCGGGAACGTGATCGATGGCGAACTTCGCCACGCTGCGGGAAAGCGGAATGCGGATGACCCGTCGATGCGAGGCGCGAGCGATCACTTCGAGCGTCTCATCGACCGTGAGCGGATCCGGATCGGCGAGCTGATAACACTTCCTCAATGAGTCGCTGCGCGCGGAGAGATGATCGATGGCATCGATGATGAAGTCGCGCGGAACGACGTTGAATCGATATCGCCTCGGACGCCCCACGACAGGCAGCACTGCCACGCGCGGCTGACGCAGGATCCACTGAATCACGTAGTACGGTCCGTCGAACTTCTGCGTGGCGCCCGTGGTGCTGTCGCCGACGACGACCGACGGTCGGTAGATCGTGGCCGGCAGCCCGGTTCGATTGCGCACCTCTACTTCGGCCAGAAACTTCGTCTCCTCGTAGAAGTTGTTGAACCGCTGCCCGACGTCGAGATCGTCTTCGCGAAACGCTCCTTCGTAGCGGCCGCTGACGTAGCAGGTTGATACGTAATGGAAGCGCTGAAGCGAGCGGCAGCGCTCGGCGAAGTCGAGCACGTTGCGCGTTCCTTCCACATTGATCTTCATCCCCCGCTCGCGAGAAACAGAAAGGTCATAGATGGCCGCGAGATGAAAGACTTCGCTGACGTCGCCGATGGGCACGTCGAGCGGCGCGGTGATGTCCCCCTCCACGATGCGCACGCGGTCGCCCAGCGGGCGAGCCCGTTCGCGGGCCAGCGGAGCAAACTTCGGCTGCACCAGGCAGAGCGCCGTGGCCTCGGGCGAGCGCTTCAGAATGCGGGGAAGCAGCTCTGATCCGAGGAATCCGGGGAAGCCGGTGAAGAAGACGGTCTTCATGTGAGGCCTGTCACAGGGCGAAGCGATCCGATCGCCGATATTCTAGTCAGCAATTCCACCCAACATGAGCAGGGAGAACGTGGTTCAATTCCATGACCGCGACCGCAGTGTCAAATTGCGGGCGCTGGCGCTGTTCCTCTTCATCGGGCTGATGTGGTTCGTGCGCGGCATCGATGCCTTCCTGGCCGGAGTGGGAATCGTGCCCCGCTCCAGCGGCGGTCTGGAAGGAATCGTGATCACCCCCTTCGTCCACGCCAGTTGGGAGCATCTGATCGCCAACACCATTCCTCTGGCGGTTCTCGGCGCGCTCATTCTTCTGCGCGGCCTGGCAGAATTTCTCTTCGCGCTGATCACCAGCGCGTTCGTCTCCGGCGCCGGCACATGGCTCTTCGGCGAGGGGCACGCCCAGCACGTCGGCGCCAGCGGCATCGTCCTCGGCTTCATCGGATTTCTTCTGTTTCGCTCCGCGTTCGATCGCCGCCTGTCGTCGCTCATCATCACGATCATCGTGGCCGGCCTGTACGGGACGGCGGTCGGCACATCGCTGATTCCGGAGGAAGGCATCTCCTGGAGCGGACACTTCTTCGGATTCCTGGGCGGCTTCGTTGCCGCGCGCCTTCGCTATCGGACGGCTCCCAAAATCTATCCAGGCGAGCACCCGCTCGCCGTGTTGAACATGCCGAGGATGATGGAATGAACAGCTATCAACCGGAACAAACCTATGGACAGACCTGGGCGGTGCGCGTGGCGCTGCTGATCGTGTCGCTGCTGCTGATCGGAATGTTCGTGGCCATCGCGGTCAGCGAACCGGAAGGTCGGCAATTCGCCGCCATCGCCACGATCGTCATTCTGGGCATCTGGGCAGGAGTCGCCGTGATGATCGGAAAGACGCGCATCGTGGCCAACGATTTCAGCATCCGGCGCGAGTCGCTGTTCGGCGCCACGGAGCTGCAGTGGCGCAGCATTCGCGAGTACCGCTACAGGATCCTGATGACGAACGCCGGAGGCCACTTCGGCGGTATCGCCTATCTGATTGCCCACATGATCGCGCGGCGGCGCGGCAAGGCGCTCTCGTTCGTACTGACGTTGGTGGGTGAAAACGGCGAGATTCGCGTCACTTCCAACTTTCGTAACACGCACGAGCTGAAGGAGCGGGCCTTGACGCGGATTCACGGCTCGATTCTGCCGGCCATGCGCGCGTCGCTGGAGCGCGGTCAGCCGCTGCAGTTCGGCCCCATCTCCCTCACGCGCGAGGCTGTTTCCTACAAGCGCAAGGCACCGATGCCGCTATCAGAGGTCGGACGCATCGAACTGACCGGACCGCAGCTCCGCATCAAGAAGAGCGGAAAGATGTTCGACTATGCCTCGATTCCCGCGGCAAAGATTCCGAACATTCTGGCCTTCATGCAGATCGCCCGCGAGGCTACGGAGCGGCGGACGATGGCCCCGGCGGCCGACAAGTTCGTGGCCATCTGAGCGCGGTCTTCATTTCCCGTTGGCCAGATTCTCGACCACGCTACTGAGTCCCTCGACGACGCGCGCCAGGCGCTCGTAATCGAGCGTGTCCGGCGTGTCCGTCGCTGTGTGGTAGTTCGGATTGCGAAAGAGCGCCGTGTCGGTGACCATCACCGCGCGGTAGCCGCATCTCCAGAACGCCCATTGATCCGACCAGCCGATCCCCGGGACCTGCTCGGGCAACGCTCCTCCTTCCGCAGGAACCGTAGCGTGCCGCCGAAACACGGCGACGCAGCGGCGAAGCAGCGCGCCCGACGTGAGATTCGACGCGAAGGCGATGAAGTTTCCCTGCTTCGGGTAGACATGCTCCAGCATCGCCGGATACTGCTGCGATCCTGCCGTGTCGGTGAAGTAGCCGATCGATTCCAGGCTGAGCATGGCCACGACGTTCTCCCGGCGCTCGCGGCAGCGCTGCGCGTAGCGGAAACTTCCCATCTGCTCCGTTGCGAACCAGGGCGGCTCCTCGTTGGCGAAGGCCACGAATCGGAGCGTGCGCTTCTGCTTGCGGCCGGCGAACGTGCGAGCCAGGGCCAGCACTGCCGCGACGCCGCTGCCGTTGTCATCCGCTCCCGGCGCGCCGATCACCGAGTCATAGTGCGCGCTGATGACGACGATCTCCGCGCCGCCGTGCACTTCCGCTTCGATGTTCGAGCAGGAGACGCCGTCCGCGACGAAGGTCTGACGCGCGGGTGTGTAACCTGCATCGGCGAACGCTCGCTCGATATAGCGTGC
>QHVS01000238.1:6831-7071 GCA_003223635.1 Acidobacteriota bacterium
CGCAGAAGGGCGATGCACGTGGCGATCACGATGATCAGCGCGGCGGCGATCATCATGGCCAGGGCGCCCGAGCCCCACTGGAATTTCAAATTACCGCTTCGGCCGCACCGCTTTGGCCATCAGACCGATGCCGACGGCGATCGCTGCGGCGCCGGCGGCCAGCCAGGCCGGATTGCTCACTGCGTTCCGTCCGGCGCGCCGCATCGCGCGCGCCGCATTTCGCTTCTTCACGTACGCGCG
>QHVS01000094.1 GCA_003223635.1 Acidobacteriota bacterium
ATCGACGCACCGCACATCAGGCACGTTGTAGCCATTCGACCTCCGGGGAGCAAAAATCTTACGCCCCTTGGCGCGTCGGAGCAACGTGATACCGTCCCGCGCTGCATGCGAAATATCGCTGTGATCGGCGCGGGAACGATGGGCAACGGCATCGCCCACACGGCGGCTGCCGCCGGGCTCTCCGTCATCCTGGTCGACGTCTCCGAGGAGTTTGTGCAGCGTGGAATGTCGACGATCTCCGCGAACCTGCAGCGCGGCGTCGACAAGGGACGGACATCAGCCGCACAGAAGCAGGAGATCCTGGGCCGCATTCGGACAACCACGGAGATGGAGGACGTCGGGAGCGCCGACATAGCCATCGAAGCCATCGTGGAGAATCT
>QHVS01000095.1 GCA_003223635.1 Acidobacteriota bacterium
GAGGATCTGGCCAAGCGGATGGGAAAGACGCCCATCGAGGTGAATGACTATCCGGGCTTCGTCTCCAACCGCGTGCTGCTGCCGATGATCAACGAGGCGATCTTCGCGCTGTACGAAGGGGTGGCCACGGCAGAAGCGATCGATGGCGTGATGAAGCTGGGCATGAACCATCCGATGGGACCGCTGCAGCTCGCCGACTTCATCGGACTCGACATCTGCCTGGCGATCCTCCGCGTCCTGCAGGACGGCTTCGGCGATCCGAAGTACCGCCCCTGCCCGCTGCTGGTGAAGATGGTCGACGCGGGTTGGCTCGGCCGGAAGAGCGGCCGGGGATTTTATGAGTACCGCTAGAGTTTATGCCGCCGGGAGACCCTCGCTTTCGCTCGGGATGAACTTTGGAAGGTCACCGTGTTCTAATCGGCGAATCACATGCTCTGCCAGACCTGCAGCGCCCCTAACGACGACGACCGCGAGTTCTGTTACCGCTGTCAGAACAAGCTGCTCGTTCTCTCCGGTGTCACCGCCTTCGAAGAGGCGGAGATCGAGGACTACGAGGAGGAAGAAGATCTCTCCCTCGACGAGCATCTTCTGGAGCGCGTGTCCGGCCTGGAAGAGATCGTCAAGCGCTCCGCGGAAACGCTCCGCTCGATCGCGGAGGCGGTGCAGAAACACGAGCGCGCCATCTTCGTCAATCAGACCGGACTTCTCTCCGCGAAAGAATTGCTGGAGAAAAAGAACGTCATCTCCAGCGACGAGCTGGTGGAGCTGTGGGAATCGAAGATGGGCGAGCAGATGCTCGCTCTCGAAAAGAAGCAGCGGTTCACGGAGCGCAAGGATCGCATCCTGTCGCTGTTCCGCGGCGAAAAGCGCGACCGATTCCGCCAGCATCTCGCCGAGGCCGAATCGGCCATCGATGCGTTCGATCCGGACCGCGGCATCAAGGCCCTGGAGGAAGCGTTCAAGCTCGATCGCGACAACTACGAGTTGAGCTTCTTCCTCGGCGAGATGTTCTTCAATGACGGCAACCTCGATCGCGCCAAACACTACCTGGAGCGCACCCTCGAGGTGCAGCCCGATCATTTCGATGCCGCCGTGTTCTACGGCGTGCTGCTGCACGAACAGCAGGATCTGAAGGGCGCGGAGCGCTGGCTCCGCCGCGCCATCCAGATCTCCCAGGACTCGTTCCTGCCCTACTTCTCACTCGGCGCGATCTACGCCCGCAAAGGAAAGCTTCTCCGCGCGCAGAAGTTCCTGGAAAAGGCGATCCAGATCGAAGCGATCCCGCAGGCCTACTTCCTCCTCGGCACGATCTTCTACGACAAGGGGCAGCTGGAGCGCTCCATTCGAGCGTTCCAGAACGCCATCAAGCTCGATCCCGAATACGAAGAGGCGATCTATCACCTGGGCCTCTGCTATCTCGATCGCAACTGGAATCGCAAGGCCATCGAGTGCTTCCAGGAAGCGCTGGAGCTGAATCCCAACAAGCTGGAGTATCAGCAGGCGGTCAAGATCTACGAAGGCATCTCCGGCCACGTTCCGCTGGAAGGCCCCGCGGCGGAAGAAGTCAAGCAGGCGGAGACGATGGTCAACCAGGGAAAGTACGGCGAGGCTCTCGATGCCTATCGGCGCGCATCGCAGGTCGAGCCGGACAACGTGAACGTGCTGATGCCGTACGCATTGCTCTGCTCGCACCTGGACATGAACGGCGAGGCCATCGCCGCCGCGCGTCGAGTGCTGAAGGAAAAACCGACCGAGGTGGTGGCCGCCGCGGCGTACACGACGCTGGTTGAGGCGCTGCGGGCGGAAGGCAACTTCAAGGAGGCGAATCGCGCGCTCGAGGACATGCTGCACGAGTACACGTCGAATTACGCGAAGTCCATCGCCTACTACGAGAGGGCGTATAACCTCGCTGAAATGGAAGAGAACCTCGATGAGGCGCTGGAGAGCGCTCAGCTCGCGCTGCGGTACTCACCGACAGAACTGAAGCAGTTCCCGCTCGCAGCTCTCGGCTGGGTCTACTTCAAGCGGCGTGAGTACACGAACGCCGTCGATTTCCTGACCAAGTCGGCGGATATCGGGCCGACCGCAACGAACCTCATGCACCTCGGCATGGCGCTGCTCGAGAGCGGCCAGAAGGATCGCGCCCGAGCGGTCTTCCGGCGGGCGAAGAGTTTCAAAGCGAAGGGCGCCGGCCTGGAAGAGAAAATCCTCGAGCAGATCCGCAGCACCACGAAGCTCATCGACCGGCTGCACGCAAAGCGTCGGCGTACGCAGAAGACCGGCTAGGGGCCTTCGGAGTGCGGCGCCTTGGCGCCGCCTTTACTGCACAGGTGTCATCACCGTGACCGGCGCGGCGGACTGCGTGGTGATGTGGATGTCGCCGTCCTCCGCGTAAAGTTCGACGCGCTCTCCTCCGCCATTCACCTTTCCGGTGGCGCGCACGCGTGTGCGGTTCCCCACCCGATCCCTCCTGATGGTCAGGTTGAAGTCGGAATGGATGGCGTTCGAATCGGGGTCGGAAGTCATCACGGTCGCGTCGATGTCCGCGGCGAATCTCGGATTGACGTTCAGGATGACGTTGCCCTGGTCGGTCCGGGCCTGGATCTTCTGTGTCTTCTGATTCGGATCCGCAGTGATGCTGATGTCGCCGGAGCGCGTCGAAGCGTTGATCGGGCCGGCCGCCTGCCGCACCACGATGTCGCCGCCGCCCGACTCGATTGAGGTAGGACCTCCGGTGTACAGCACGCGGATGATTCCTCCTCCACTCCAGATGCGGCCTCCGTCGCGGGCGGCGCGAATCAGGATGTCGCCGGCGCCGGTGCGTGCGGTGAGCGGCCCCATGATGTCGCCGAGGTTGAGCGGGCCGCCCAGAGTAACCACGCTGCATTCGCCCCACACCACGCCGAGCTCGATCTCCCCCGCTCGCGTTTCCACGTGAGCCGGGCCGCGGATTTCTCCGACGGCGATGTCGGCGACGGAGGTGGACGAAAACCACGGCCCATCGACAAACGGAAGCTGGATGCGCTGCGAAGGTTGCAGGGCCACGGTCTTCTGCACCGTGACGCGCTGGCTGACAACGGCCTGGCGAATGGAGCGCGGATTGGATTGCTGCGGGCCTGTGGCCAGGATGCGCACGGTACCGAGAATCGTCTGCAGCGTCAGAGTGGGTCCGCCCGGCGCGTTCACGCCTCCCCGGAACTGTGTTTCCGCGACGCCGGTCACCCGCAACGGCAGGTTGGTCAGGATGTCGCCCCTGATGGTGTCGACGATCCAGTTGAAGCTCGAATCGGGCGGCACGAACACGTCGATGTCGGCGTTCACCGCCTGAATCTGAGCGTGAGCGATCGGCTTTTGCCGGTACTGATAGACCACGCGGCCGTTGATCGTGTCGATGCTTGCCGGACCGGTCACGTTATCCAGAGTGATCGTTCCGCTGAAGGCCTTCACGGTGACGTTGCCGCTGATGTTCATCAGGCGAATCTGGTCCGCCAGCTTCGCCGCCACTTTGACGTGAACGGTGCGCGGCACGCGAACGCTGTAGGCGACGCTGCAGGTCCAGCCGTGCCGTACCGGCGGAAGGAGCGTGCGCACCAGCGCGACATTGGGATCCCCTTCGAAACTGATGACAGTCTGCTCGCGGGCTTCCTTCAGCGTTTCCTTATCCACCGCGTTGAGAGTGCGGGTGACAGTCACCACCGCACCGGGGAGGTCACTCCCGTAGATCTCGATGCTGCCGACAGGGTTGTCAATCCAGAACGAGCCGGCGATGTAAAGAGGGATCTCCTTGCTGATCCGATCCGTGAGGGTCACACCTGCGGCGACGGCGTTGGACGCCAGGAACACCGCTGCGACGCACGAAAAGGCGATTCTCAATCTCATCACGGATGAATGTTGCTCAGCGCCTCCGCGGCCTTCACGCGGACGTACAGGTTCTCGTCATCCTGCGACGCCTTCTGCCGCAGCATGTCCACCGCCGCCGGATCGAGAGTCACGCCGGAGCGCGCCAGGCTGGTCAGCGCCTCGATGGCTTTCAGACGCACCGAGGGATTCGGATCGCTCTTCAGCGCCTGAATGAGCGCAGCGCGCGTTTCGAACGCCATCGCTCCCGGCATGCGGTTCAGGGTTTCCGCGGCCTTGATGCGAACGCCCTGGTGCTCGTCGTTCCGCAGCACATTGCCCAGCGCCTCCGCAATTTCCGGATCGGCGTTGCCCGGCTGCGAGTATGTCGCCCGCACCCAGTCGATGGCCCGCGAACGATTCGGCGACATGCGATCCTCGTTCTCCAGCACGTACCGCATCAGGCGGACCATGCTCTTGTCCGTCGGCTTGCCGGTCACGGTGACGTGCGACGTGATGTCGAAGGAGAGGCCGATCTCGGAATCGTTGGGATTCGGGTCGTTGAAGGAGACATTCTGGATGTCGGGCCGCCCTTCAATGTTCGGACTGACCGATCGAGCTGGAAGAACGCGCGACTCGGCGATGGAGTACGGAGCCACGGCATTGATCGTTGCCGGCGTCGGCTGCAACCGAACGGCCGCACCGCGGTGTCCAATCCAATAAGAGCCGCCGACCAGCAGGACGACTGCCGCGGCTTGCGCCAGCCAGCGAGCGGCCGGTCGCTTGCGGAACGGGACGACCACTTCGTCCACCGTGGGGATCGAGGCAAGGAATCGCTCGCGTACGCGCGCCGGCACTTCCACTTCAGGAAGATCGCCCATCATGCGCCACGTCTCGCGATAGGCCAGCCACTCGCGGTTGCAAGCAGCGCATTGCTCAATGTGCTGGTGTGAGAGCTCTCGGCGCGCCGGGTCAAGCGACTCGCTCAGCAGCAGCGGCATGCTCTCGCGCATCAGATCGCATTCAGACATCGGTCACCTCCGCGCTCACCGGCGAGCGCCTTCTTCAACGTCTCCATCGCCCGGAACACCCGGGTTTTCACTGCTCCTTCGGAACAGCCGGAAATCTGCGCAATCTCGGCATACGACAGGCCCTGGTATCGCGAAAGAAGGATCGCCTCGCGCTGCTCGGGCGTCAGCGCAGTCAGCGCCTTCTGAATTCGCAGCTGGTTTTCGCGCTGCTCCAGAGTTCGATCGGGAGAAAACTCGCTCGGCGCTGGAAGGGTGACCAGGACGTCTTCCGAATCCTTGGCCCTGTTGTCCGCCTTCCGCAGGTAGTCACGGCACCAGTTCGCTGTGATCGAGAAGAGCCAGGTCGATAGTTTCGCGTCACCATGGAACTGGTTCGCATGCTTGAGCATCTTGACAAAGACTTCCTGAGTCGCATCTTCAGCCGCTTCGCTGTTCCTCAGAAACCGATACGCGAAGTTGTAGATACGACTGCTATACCGGTCGTAGATCTCGGAGGCGGGAGAGAAGTCGCCCGCCTGAACGAGGCGCATCAGCTCCTGATCGCTCAGGTGCTTCATCTCCCGCTTTTCTGTGGACTTGGACGGAAACATCTTGGAAAGGTTACGGACCGCCCACGCCAACAACCGCCGCGGCGGCTTCATTCGACCGAAGAGGCCGCTCGGTGAAAGCGATCACCAGCGCGTAGATGTCGAGCATGATCCAGAAGACCTCAGTATCCCCAAAATTGAACTCGAACATCCCCGCCGCCGCCAAACCGACGGTCACGGCAACCCCGATCTCAGCGAAGCGGCTCTCGGGCCCGTCCCAGGCTCGCGCGCACTCCCGCAAGAAGAGGCCAACGAGCAGCAGGTAGGCCGCGAGGCCAAGAACGCCGCGCTCGGCCCAGAGCTGGATGAAATTATTGTGAAGGTGGGGGATCCGGAAGCGCGGCGCGTCCGGCTTTCGATACAGGGGATAGACCTCCTTGATGTTGGCCGGCCCGACGCCTAGGAGCGGGTAATCCTTGATGATCTCGATCCCGGCTTCCACCATGCGGATGCGATCGAGGTTCGACGACTGCCGCATGTCGAAGCTCGACACCATCCGGCTGAAGAGCGGCATGGGCATGAAGGTGACGAACAGAACGAGCAGCGGCACGGCGAACACCAGCGCGCGAGGTCGCTTCAACACCAGGAGGACCGAAACCGCGACGATCCAACCCAGCCACGCGCTTCGGGTAAAGGTCAGGAGCAGGGCAAAGGTGACGAGGATCGTTCCGCCGAGAAGCAAGAGATTCTTCGAATCGTGAAACCAAAGAATCAGAAAGACCAGTGCGACGGGCAACAGCAGACCGGAAAGGGTCATGACGTGCGCCGCCGGCCCGGTGATGCGATGCTCGAGATCGCGTTGACCAAAGACGAAGTACTGCACGAGGCCGAACGCGGCAGAGAACGCGCCGAACGCGAGCAACACGCGAAGGGCGAGCTCGCGCGTTCGGGGAACGTTGCGGAAGAGGGTCAGAGCTGCGGGAAAGAGGAGGATTTTCAGCCACACCGCGCTTTCTCCGAAAGAGTGAATGGCGCGATCGGCGAACAGCGCTGAGATGGTGGAGTCCAGCGCGTACAGCGCGAGCGGAAAGTAAAGGATGTGGAACGACGGTCGAAGCTCGCGGCGCCAGATGGCGATGGCCACGGCCACGATGGCGAAGAACGCACCGCACTCCGAGGAGGCGACCCATCCGGCACAGAAGAGATGAAAGAGGTACCAGAAGACGGCGATGGAGACAGCGAGCGGAGTGTCTTCAGGAAGGGTTAGACGACGCGCGAGCCACACGATGGCCGATCAGGCTTCCTCGAAGGCCTCTTCGACCAGCATGACCGGAATGTCGCTGACAATCGGATAGACGCGGTGACACTTCACGCACTGCAGCCCCTGCTCCACTACCGGCTCCTCGCCGCGGAACTTGTCGCGGAATTTGTCGCGCACCGCCGCCCGCCGCCGCTCCGAAAGCGCGACCGGCTTGACCTCTTCCTTGCACAGTGGACAGGCCAGGATCTCCAGAAGTTCAGCGTCGATCGCCATCGGGCGCGAAGTGTAGCAGAAGGTTGCTGGGTTGCTGGGTTACTGGGTTACTCGGTTGCTGAGCCTCCAGCAACCTAGCAACTCAGCAACCCAGCAACTACGATTCACTCGTAATGAAAGTCCTCCACGTCGCCGCCGGCAACCGATGGACGGGCGCGGCCGCTCCGGCCTTCGCTGAGGTGGCTGCGCTGCGCGAGGCCGGCGTAGATGCGCACTTCGCCTACGTCGGCGGTTACAAGCTCGAGGCGAAGATTGGCCGGCTCGACTTCACGCATTCGATCATCGCCAAGGCGCAGAATCCATTCTCCTTCCTGCGGAGTGCCCGCGCTCTCGACCGGCTGGTCGGACATCACGGCTTCGACGTCGTGCACGCGCATCTGACGTATGACCATTGGCTGGCGCGCACGGTCGCGGCCGATCGGAACGTTCGCCTGGCGCGCACATTTCACAGCCGGCGCGTGCTGCGTTCCGATCCGTTCACCCGATCGCTCATCGCCCGTTCGGCTCTCATCTGCGTGACCAGCGACGCGTTGCGCGACGCCGCTCCCATTCGAAACCGGCAACCGCTCTTCACACCACCGCCGGTCAATCGACAGGAGTTCACTCCCGACGGTCCTGACGCGCGCGAACGGTACGGCCTCTCGCCTGATGCGAAAGTCATCTCCGCGATCGGCAAGCTTTCGAAGGACCGCGGCTTCGAGCTCGTGCTGCAGACGTTCGCGCAAATCCGCAGCGAGCGGCAGGATGTACATCTGATGATCATCGGGCATGGAGAACATCAGCCGGCGTTGGCGCAGCTGGCGCGCAATCTCGGAGTGGACCCGGCGGTGATCTGGGCCGGCTATCACGAAGATGATCTGGCCGAGCACTATCGCGCGGCAGACATCCATCTCTTTGCGGCGAAAGGATCCGATGAGGGACATCGCGCCGTGCTGGAAGCGATGGCCTGCGGCGCGGTTCCGGTCACCGTGCCGCTCGACGGAATGCGCTCGCTGCTCAGCGACTTGAGCCCGCGGCTCATCGCGGATGAGGCATCGCCTGGAAGTCTCTCCCTGCGAGTGGAAGCGCTGCTTCGGGAAGATCTCGCGCCGCTGCGGCGTCTTTTATTACAGCGGTCCGATCAGTTCGCCTTTCCGCGAGCCGCTGACCGCCTTATGCGCGCATATGCTGAAATTCTGTAGCGCACGTCACATTGCTTCCACCGGGGTAGGAGCGCACAATCGCGCAACCCCGACGAATTCGGCCCATGCTTGAGTTCAATCTAGTTGTTGTCGCGATGATCGCGGCGCAGACCCTTGCCGCGATCGTGATGGCGGTGCTGCTGCTGGGATTTTTCCGCCAATACCACAAATCGTATCTGCGGCACTGGATGTTGAGCTGGGCGGCGCTGGCGATCTTTCAAGTTCTCAGCGGACTCGGATTGGGCCTCGCGGTTCGCTGGCACATTGCTTCTGACGATCCGGCGCGTATTGCCATCTCGGCGCTGGCCGGAATCATCGGCTACCTGCAGATCGCCTGGCTGCTCTTCGGCGTGTACGAAATCCTCCGACGGCGGCCGGTCCGCATCCGCTTCTATTGGCGGTCTTTGATCGTCATCGCCGTTGCCGCGCTGGTTCCTTCTCTTCTGTTCATCGGCCCCGATGCCGTGTCCAGCACCCGCTACTTCATGCGCGTCGGCCTGCACTCGCTGATCAGCAGCGCAGCGTTCCTCGGCGCGAGCTACGCCTTCTGGCGCGCGCGCACGCGGCGCCGCGGCATCGGCTTCACCATGATCGCCGTCGCGTTGTTCCTGTACGGCATCGAGCAGCTCCACCGTTTCGGAATGAGCGCGGCCTGGCAGTTCTTCGACACGCAGACGGCGTATATCGTGTACGTCGGTTATCTCGATTTCCTGCTGCAGTCCATGCTCGGAATGTCGATGATCGCCTGCCTGCTGGAAGACGAGCGCGAAGCCACGGAGCTGGCCACGGTGGAGATGGAGCGGCTGGCCTATCACGACGCGATGACCGGTCTGCCCAACCGGCCGCTATACATGGACCGTCTGATCCTGGCCCTGGCTCAGGCCGGCCGCAGCAATCAGCGGCTCGCCGTTTTCTTTCTCGACCTCGATCGCTTCAAGGACATCAACGATTCGCTCGGCCACTCGGTGGGCGACGCGCTGCTCAAGGCGGTCGCGGAGCGGATCCGCCGCTGCGTGCGCGAAGGCGACACCGTGGCCCGCTTTGGCGGTGACGAGTTCACGCTGCTCATTCCGCGGATCGATCAGGTGGAGGACGCGGCCAAGATCGCCCAGAAAATTCTGGAGACGCTGAAGATTCCCTTCATCATCGGCGAACGCGAGCTCTTCGTCACCACCAGCATCGGCATCACTGTCTATCCGAACGACGGCGCCGATCCGGAGACGCTGGTGCGCAACGCCGACTCGGCGATGTATCGGGCCAAGGACGCCGGTCGCGACAACTACCAGCTCTACGCGCCGGCCATGAATGCCCGGGCCCTGGAGCGGCTGGCCCTGGAAAATCTTCTGCGGAAAGCTCTCAGTCAGAAGGAGCTCATCCTCCACTTCCAGCCGGTCGTCGAGGTCAGCTCGAAGAACATCGTCGGTGTCGAAGCGCTGATCCGCTGGAACCATCCCGAGCTCGGCCTCCTCTCGCCCGCGCATTTCATCTCCACGGCCGAGACTTCGGGATTGATCGTTCCGATCGGCAACTGGGTGCTGCGCACCGCCTGCCACCAGGTGAAGATGTGGCAGAAGCGCATCGACCCCGACCTGACCGTGGCGGTGAATCTCTCCGCCCGCCAGTTCCAGCAGGCGAATATCGTGGAAGAGATCGCCCGGACACTGGAAGAGACCGATCTCGATGCGGAATCGCTGGAGCTGGAGATCACCGAGAGCAACGCCATGCAGAACGCGGAGAACACCATCTACACCCTCCGCGAGCTCAAGGCCCTCGGCGTGCGCATCGCCATGGATGATTTCGGCACCGGCTACTCGTCACTCAATTACCTGAAGCGCTTCCCCATCGACATCCTCAAGCTGGATCAATCGTTCGTCCGCGAGGTGAACCACGATGCCACCGACGCGGCGATCGTCAGCGCGGTGATCTCCATGGCTCACAGCCTCGACCTGAAGGTCATCGCCGAGGGCGTGGAGACGGAGGAGCAGCTCGCCTTTCTTACCAAGCAGCGCTGCGATCGAATTCAGGGCTATCTCTTCAGCGCGCCGCTGGCTCCGGATCAACTGGAGGCCTACCTGCTCCAGCGGAAGTCGTCGATCGCCGCCGCCCGGTAAGGCGGTGCCAAGGCACCGCACTCCAAAGGCGCTTCGCGCAATCAACGCAGCCTTACAGCGTTCTGAGGACCGCCCGCACCGGACTGGCGTCCGCGCCGACGAGGGGCAATGGCGGCGCGATCAGCTCGTACTCTCCTTCTTCCACATGATCGAGCATCAGCCCTTCCAGCATGGCCATATCGTTGTGCGCGAACACCTGGTGAGCCTCCAGCGTCTTCGAATCGAAGGCATCGACCGAAGGCGTGTCGATGCCCACCAGCATCACGCCATGCTGATAGAGATGCTCGACCAGAGCGGGAGAAAGGTAGGCGAAGTCGTTGTTCCACTTCCGCGGATTGGGAAATGTTCCGGTGCGCAGCAGAACGCGCGGGGCGGAGAGCACCTTGCCGTCGAGGTGCTCGACGATGACTCGCTCGCCGCGGCGCACCGGCACTCGTAACACTACGCATCGGCCGATGTAGAACTCCAGGCGGCGCGACGCGATATCCATTCCATCGCGAACGTAGTGGGCGGGCGCATCCGCATGCGCGCCAACATGCACGGTGGTGTGGATTTCCGAAAGTGTGATGTTCGCCCCCGCCTTCATGTCGAGATTGATGCTGTGTGCGAACGGTGTGTCACCCGGCCAAACGTGAATCGAAGAATCGATGGGCGGGGAGATATCGATGAAGGTCATTGGGTGCGCGCTGTCTCCTCGGTCTTAGTGTGGGCCGCTTACACCGCGGCAATCACCTTCAATTCCACGGCGATCGGCGTCGGCAGCGACTCCACCCCAACCGTGGTGCGCGTCGGCTGCGCTTTTGCGAAGTACTCGGCGTATACGCGGTTGAAGGCCGCGAAGTCGCGCTGCATGTCGGTGAGATAGACGGTCACGTCGAGGACCTTGTCCAGCGAGCTTTCCGCCGCCTCGAGGATGGCCCGGACATTCTCGATTGCCGCGCGAGTCTGCACCTCGATGTCGTGACCGATCACGCTGCCCGCGCTGTCGCGAATGATGCCGGCGATCTCGCCGGTTCCGGGGCGCCGCGGACCGATGCCGGAGAGGAACAGGAGATTGCCCACGCGGCGGGCGTGCGGGTAGGGGCCGACAGGAGGCGGAGCCTTCGGAGTGACGATCGATTCGTCCTGCTGTGAAGACATCTCGCTTTCGCGGTGAACATCCGGCCCCGCGGCCAGCACATTGTGCGTCTCCAGCCCCGTCCCCTGCTCCGCCACGGCGATGGCCGGGCCTTCGTCGAATTCTTTTTCGAATTCGAGTTGCTTTTGCGGTGCGGGTGTCAGCTCCACGATCGCGCAGCCGGTTCCCCACACCGGCTGGTAGTCCCAAACTTTGCCTTCGTAGCGATTGTTCTCTCCCATCAGCGCGGCCAGCCACCAGATCGCCTTGAAGCCCATGTCCGCGTTCGCTTCGCGGGCAAACTCGCGCGCCACCTGCGACACGTCCTCCAGCCGCCCCTCACCGAGCATCTCCACGATCTTGCGATTCCATTCGTCGTCTTTGGCAGACGAGATCTTGTCGTGAGGCGGATCGATTTCAGCGACCTCGTAGCGGTTGGAAAGGTTGGTGACGCAGACGGCGATGGTCTTCTTCCCGTAGCGATCGATGGCCTCGCGCGCCAGGCGGCCGAGGGCGCGCGTCTCGTCGCGCTCCGCGTAGATGTTGCAGGAGACGACCGACGCGGCAACGGCGTTGTTCGGATTCAGCAGCTTCAACGCGACGACCGTGCCGGTGTCCATGGGAAAGCCGTGGTAATTCACGGGGGCCGCCTGCATGCCCGCCTCTTTCACCAGCGAGCAATACAGCTTCCCGAACTCCGGGTCGATGCGGAACTCATAGGGGATCTCGCCGAACTCGTACCAGTTCTGATCGACGAGCACCCACTTCGGCTTCGGATCGACCTGCATGAGATGGCCGATGACCGAGAACCACTGTGTGGAGTACAGGAGAATCAGCTCCGCACCGGAGCGCTCGATCTCCCGCCCCACCGCTTCGTAACTGCTCTTGAGCGATGCCCAGCCCCGGTTCTTCCCGGGAGCGAGCAGGATGTGCGGTTGACCGGGAACGACGTAGGCCTTCTGCAGCGGCATCAGTGGACGTATGTCGAGTCGCGCGAGATGACGCTCCGGCGCGATTGCACGATTGAAGTGGCCAGCAGCACGCGGCGACCGATCTCTTCCCACTGCTTGCTGCGCACGAGGTCCGGAACAGCCAGGGACATCCCCAGGTTGACGGCGAGGCAGCCGGCATCGAGATACGCGTCGATCGTGTCGAGAGGGATCGGTCCGCCGGCCAGCAGCGGCACGTCGCGAATGGGCCCGCGGATCGTGCGGATGTAGTCGGGGCCGCCGAAATGAAAGGCTGGATAGACCTTCACGATGTCGCACCCCGCTTCCCAGGCATGGATGATCTCCGTGGCCGTCCCGGCCCCGGCGATTGAGAGGAGGTCATTCTCGACGGCGTACTCGATCACCCGCGCGTCGGTGTGCGGAGAGACGATGATCTCCGCGCCGGCCCGCCGCGCCGCGGCTGCATCGTTCGAATTGCGAACCGTTCCGGCCGCGACGATGACATCGCGCGCGCCATGTTTTCTGGAGACGGTGGCCATCAAGTCGAATGCGTCCGGCGTGGTGAGTGTGATCTCGATGATCCGGATGCCGTTGCGTGCATATGCGTCGGCCACCGCCTCGGCCGCCTCGGCGCTGTCCTCCCGCACCACTCCCACGATCTGTTCGGAACGAACCTTTTCCAGCAACTCTTTGCGCGACATGCGGCGATTCTAATCCACGCCGCGCGTGGTGCTAAGCTTTACGGCCCGCTCTGAGGAGGGCTCCCGAATGGCCTTGGTCAATAAGGCGATCAACGAGATCACCGTCAAGCTGGTGTACTACGGCCCGGGCCTGTGCGGGAAAACGACGAACCTCGAGAAGATCTACTCGAATCCGAAGCTGGAGAACAAGGGGAAGATGATCTCCATGGCTACGGAGACGGACCGAACCCTCTTCTTCGATTTCATGCCCATGGAGCTCGGCACGGTCGGCGGACAGAAAGTTCGCGTTCAGCTTTACACGGTCCCTGGTCAAGTGTTCTACGACGCCACGCGCAAGCTGGTGCTTCGCGGCGCCGACGGCGTCGTCTTCGTGGCCGATTCGCAGCCCTCCATGCGCGAGTCGAACATACAGAGCCTGGAGAATCTGAAAACGAATCTTCGCCTGAACCGCATCGATCCGGACAAAGTCGCGCTGGTGTTCCAGTACAACAAGCGAGATCTCCCCAACGCCGAACCGGTCCACGCGATGACCGCATATCTGCAGCCGGGCAATGCGCCGGTGATCGAAGCCGCGGCCCTGAACGGAATCGGAGTGACGGCCACTCTTCGCGCCGCAGTGGCCCGCATCCTCGAGAATCTGAAGGCAAACGTCGACACCACGATCCACGAGCAGCCGGAGCTCGCCGCTCCCGATCTGAGAGCAAAGTCGAGCGCGGCGTCGGCCGGCTCGCCGAAAGCTGAGCCCTTCGCCGCGGTGGCTGTGGCCGAACCCCAGGTGAGCAGGTCGGGGCGCGGAGAAGTCGAAGCTCTGCTCGACTCCGCGCGGCAACTCATCTCATCGCTCGAAGCAGCTCTTCAGCGCGCCCGCGAGCACGAGCGCGCGCTGCGCGAACGTTTGTCGCGCCTGTAGCGATATACACTGCCCACAGTGAGCGACCCGGGGTGTTATCGCGTTCCGCTCGACCGATATCCGGGGATGAATCCCTTCGTGCTCGATTGGCTCCGCGGCGACGAGCGCTTCTTGCCGCGTGGTGTGCGGGCCGGCTTCAGCCGGCCGGCTAAAGCCGGCCCGCACACTCCACAGAAGGAATTCCTCAACGCGCTCGTCGAATCGAACCGTCGTTGGGGACTCGATGTCGGCGCGGAATTGCGGCGCTGGGCCGCTGGTGAAACGACGACCGTGGTCGCCGGGCAGCAGGTCGGCTTCGCCGGCGGCCCGCTCTACACGCTAGCCAAGCTGGCGTCCATGCTGAAGCTGAAGCGTCAGAACGAGGCCCGCGGAGTCGCCACCACCGTCTTTTTCTGGCTGGCCACCGAAGATCACGATTTCAACGAAGTGGCTCAGATTGCCCTCCCCGCGCGCGATCCTCAGCGGCAGGTCGATCTCATCTACTTCCGCGCCACGCGCCCTCCCGAGTCCAAGCTGGTCGTCGGGCGAGAAGAGATTCCGGAGGTGCTGGTCGATCAGCTTCTGGCTTTTCTGAATATCCCGCGGCCGCGGTGGTTGCGTCCGGGCATCACGTTCGGCGAGTCGTTCGCCGAGCTTTTCGCCAGCGTCGTCGAGGAGAAATTCGTACTCGTCGACGCCCTTCTGCCGGAGCTTCGCCGCGCCGGCGCGCCGCTCTTCGACGCGCTGCTGCGGCGATGGAATGACGTGCAACAGGAGATCGCTTCGCGCTCCAAGGCGCTTCAGGCCGCCGGATACACGCCGCAGATCGCAGCGCGCCCGGGCGAGCCGTACACGCTGCTCTTTCAAGTCGATGACCAGGGCCGTCGCGAGATCCTGCATCAGCCGGCGTCTGTTCCGGCGGAGCGACTCTCCGCATCCGGCCTCACCCGGCCGCTCCTGCAGGATTTCCTGCTCCGGCCGGATATCTTCGTCGGTGGCCCGGCAGAGGTGGCGTACTACGCGCAGATCACCGGGCTACACACGATGCTGGACGTGCCGATGCCGGCCGTCGCGCTTCGCGGGCATGTCCTGGTCGGCCCACGGCGCGTGATCCGCTGCATCTCCCGCTACGACCTTCAGCCCGCGGAGATTTTCACC
>QHVS01000241.1 GCA_003223635.1 Acidobacteriota bacterium
TTCTTCGTCGTCAGCAGCGGGAATCCGGCGCCGAGATCGAATCGCATCTGGTAGCCGAATATGCTGAGCGTGCCGGTGCCGGTGCGATCCGATTTCTTCGCGCCATGATCGAGAATGTGTTGGACGAGATCCAAGTACTGCTGCATGGCTGATTGTAACGCGCGGGCGGTTTTCGCCACGGACCGGCGCTTATAATCCGCGCGCCCATGCACTTCGCCAACGGCGTCCTCTTCATCGGCAACGTCGCGGTCCCGGCGATCGCCGAGCGCTACGGCACCCCGGTTTACGTCTACGACACAGCGATCCTGCGTGCTCAGATCGAGCGGGTCAAGCGCGCCTTCGCCTCCCTCCCCTTCCGGCCGTTCTACGCGATGAAGGCCAATGCTTCGCTGGCCCTCATGGACATCATCCGCAAGAGCGGTTTCGGATGCGATGCGGTCTCGCCGGGCGAGATCTACATCGCCCGGCAGGCAGGCTTCACCGCCGACCAGATCTGGTTCACCTGCTCCAACGTCTCCGACGAGGATCTCCGGCAGATCGGCGACCCGTCCATCATCATCAATGTCAACTCGCTTTCGGAGATCGATCGCATCCTGGCGCTCGAGCTGTCGAACCCGATCGCGCTGCGAATCAACACCGATGTCGGCGCTGGCCATCACGTCGATGTCGTGACCGCCGGCGGCGGCGTCAAGTTCGGCATCGATCTGGCCGAGGTCCGCGACGCGCGGATGATCGTGGAGGATTCCGGTCGCAAGGTCGTCGGGCTGCATGCGCACATCGGCTCGGGCGTCGACGATCCAGCGCCTCTGATCGAGTCCGCACGGCGATTGCTCGATCTCTCCACCGATTTCTCGAACTTGCGCTGGCTGAACTTCGGGGGCGGCCTCTCTGTCCCATACCGCCCCCAGGATGAGGAGTTTCCCATCGAGGAGTACGGAGCGGAGCTGACTCGGATCGCCGATCGCATGCTGCGCGCTCGCGAGCTGACCGCGATCCTCGAGCCGGGACGCTACGTCGTCGCCGCCTGCGGCGTGCTGCTAGCTCGAGTCACGGCCAAGCGGATCAGCGGGGGGTTGTGGTGGGCGGGATGCGACACGGGGTTCAATCATCTGGTTCGCCCCTCGAAATATGGCGCATATCACCACATCGTGAACGCCAGCCGCGGATCGGAAGCCTCGCTGCGGGCGACATTCGACGCCTCGAAGATGCGCGAGGAGGTCATCGTTGCCGGAAACCTCTGCGAATCGGGTGATGTGTTCACTCGCGATGCCAGCGGGAACGCGATCGCCCGGAAGCTCGATCCGACTCGCGTGGGCGACCTGCTGGCCTTCTGCGACGCCGGCGCGTACGGATTCTCGATGGCCTCTCACTACAACGCGCGGCTTCTGCCGCCGGAAGTGTTGATCGACGGTGATTCCATGCAGCTCGTTCGAGAGCGCCAGTCGATCGAGGATTTGCTGAAGGGGCAACGATGAGCAAGCGAGCGGCGAGCAGCGTTCTCATCCTGGCGGTTTTCTGCTCGCTGCTCGCCGCCCGCTGCTCGCTTGCTCCGAGAAGGACAATGCTCGATTTGAAAATCACCAACGGCAGGATCATCGATGGCACCGGCGCTCCCTGGTATCGCGGAGACGTCGGCGTCCGCGGCGACACGGTCGTGGCTATCGGCGACCTTTCCAAGATGACTTCCGCCGCGACGCTCGACGCGCGCGATCAAATTGTCGCTCCCGGCTTCATCGACCTTCTAGGGCAGGACGAAGGCGTCGTTCTCGAGGATCCGTCGCTCGAAGCGAAAGTGCGACAAGGTGTTACCAGCGAAGTCTCCGGCGAGGGCTTCTCTCCGGGCCCGATCTCGCCGCGGGAGAAGGAGACGCGTTGGCGCACCCTGGGCGAATATCTGGATCTTCTCGAGCGCCACGGGACGGCCATCAACTTCGCGATCCTCGCCGGCGCCGACAACCCACGCGAAATCGTCATCGGCGATGTCAACCGCCCGCCGACACCGGATGAAATGCGTCAGATGGAGGCGATCGTCGAACAGGCGATGCGCGAGGGCGCCATCGGACTCTCCACCGCGCTCATCTATCTTCCGGCGATGTATTCGACGACCGAAGAGATCATCAACCTGGCCAAGGTCGCGGCCAGGTACGGCGGCGTCTACTTCAGCCATATCCGCGACGAGGCGGAGATGATCGATTCCGCCCTGGATGAAGCCTTCCGCATCGGGCGCGAGGCAAAGATTCCGGTCAACGTCTGGCACATGAAGGTGTCGCGGCCGGCGAACTGGGGACGCATGCCGCACGTCGTCGAGCGCATCGAGGCCGCACGCGCGGAAGGGATCGACGTCGCCGCAAACGTCTATCCCTACATCGCGTCGTCGACGGCGCTTTCGACTCTGGCTCCCGACTGGGCCCTGGAAGGGGGCTATGACGAATTCAAGAAGCGGTTACAAGATCCAGTGCAGCGGGAAAAAATCGCGCAGACGCTGCGCGACGAGGTCGTCAGGCGCGGTGAGCGGGGCATCTACGTGGCGCGAATTGCCAATCCCGCCTTTGCGCAGTACGAGAAGAAGTTCATCGAGCAGATCGCGACGGAGATGAACGTCGCGCCGGATGAAGCGCTGATGAAACTGTTCAGCGAAACGCCCACGTCGCCCGCCGTCATCTACTTCTCCATGAATGAGAGCGACGTGCAATACGCGCTGAAGCAACCATGGGTCTCTCTCGGAGCGGATTCGGGCTCGCCCACTCCCGAAGCGCGGGCGAAGAACCTGGGAGCCCATCCCCGCGCGTATGGAACGTTCCCGCGCGTCCTCGGCCATTACGTCCGCGACGTGAAGCTCTTCACGCTGGAAGAAGCGGTGCGCCAATCTCAGCGATCGCGGCGTCCTGCGTCCGGGCATGAAGGCCGACATCGTGGTCTTTGATCCGCAGACGATCCGCGACGTCGCCACCTATGAAGACCCACACCACTTCAGCGAAGGAGTGATCGACGTGATCGTCAACGGAGTGCCGGTGCTGCGGGAAGGCCAGATGACGCAAGCGCTGCCGGGGCGGGTTTTGCGAGGGAGAGGATGGAGTGGGAAACATTGAATGCAGAACGCAGAATGCAGAATTTAGAAAGAAGAAAGTGCTGATTTCTAAATTCTGCATTCTGCGTTCTGCGTTCTGCATTCAGAATTGAGCATGGCACAGCCAAGCAGCGAGAAGCTCGTCCGCGCCGTCGGCTTATGGGGCCTCGTCCTCTTCTGCATCAATGCCGTGGTCGGCAGCGGTGTCTTTCTGCTCCCATCCGAGTCGTACAAGCTTCTGGGCGCGTTCTCGCTTTGGGCGCCGCTGATTTTCGCCGTGCCGGTCTTCGTCCTCGTTCTCTGTTTCGCGGAGGCGGCCAGCCATTTCAGTGAGCCCGGCGGGGCGTACCTCTACGCGCGTACGGCGTTCGGAGACTTCGTCGGCTTCGAAACCGGCTGGATGAACTGGCTGGCCCGCGTCACTTCGCTGGCCTCGCTGACCAACGGCTTCGTCATCTCGCTGGCTCGCCTCTCGCCGCCGATGGGCGTGGGGGCGGCGCGGGCAACAATCATCATCGGGTCGATCGCCATCCTGGCAGCCGTTCACTTCGTCGGCGTCCGCTACGGCGCGGGATCGATCTATGTCTTCACGTGGGGAAAGCTTCTCCCGCTGATCGGATTCATCGTCGTGGCGTTGGTTGTCTTCCCGCACAATCCCATTCCCGCCTCGCTCAAACTGCCGGGGCCAGGAACCGACTGGAGCGCCGCCGCGCTTTTCATGCTCTTCGCCTATGCCGGGTTCGAAAACCTCGGCGTGCCGGCCGGCGAGTACCGCAATCCGCGCAAGGATCTCCCCCTCGCACTTCTCCTCGGCATCCTGGCGATCGCCGCACTCTATGTCCTGGCCCAGCTCGGAGCAATGGCTGCTCTTCCTGATCTTTCCAAGACGCAGACGCCGATCGCCGACGCTGCGGCGGCACTCGTCGGCCCGGCAGGCGCGATCATCGTGACACTCGGCGCTCTGCTGTCGATGGCTGGAACGAACTCCGGCACCGTGTTGGAAGGGTCGCGCATGTTCTACGCACTCTCACTCGGACGTCCGCGGCTTCGCGTCGTCAGCTACGTGCATCCGCGCTTCCGCACGCCGTCGGTGGCCATCGTGATTCACGTGGCCGTAGCGACGATCCTTGCCCTCGGCGGCTCATTCGCCCAGTTGGCCATGCTCTCCGCAGTCGCGCGCCTGAGTACCTATCTGTTCACTTGCGCCGCCCTCCCCCGCTTGCGACGGATCAACGAGGGATTCCGAACGCCGGGACTGATCGTCCCGATCCTCGGCACGATCATTTCACTCGCCCTCTTCTTCACCCTCAACCGCTTCAACTTCCTCGCGGCGGCCATCGCGCTCGGCGTCGGTGCGCTGATCTACGCAATTGCCGGCCGAGCCGAAGAGAACGCCTGATCGGATCGAGCGCTAAAACATCCAGGCACACACCGCCACGGCGGCGATGGCCGCGACGAGATCGCCGGTAAGGGCCGCCGGGATCGCGTGACGCGTGCGCTTCACGCCGACGGAGCCGAAGTAGACAGCCAGCACATAGAAGGTGGTCTCCGAACTTCCGTACATCGTGGCTGCGGTTCGACCGATGACCGAGTCGGGGCCGAAGCGCTTCACCAGATCGGTCGTGAACGCCAGTGAGCCGCTTCCGGAAAGCGTGCGCAGGATGGCCAGCGGAACGAGATCCGCGGGAAATCCGGTCGCTGTCGTCAACGGCCGCAGCGCGTTGGTCAGCATGTCCATCGCCCCGGAGGCGCGAAACATCCCGATGGCCACCAGGATCCCGACCAGGAAAGGAATGATGCGCACCGCAACCTGGAAGCCCTCTTTCGCGCCTTCGATGAAGACGTCGTAGACCTTGATCTTGCGGATCATCCCTACCAGCGGGATGCCGACCAGCAGGACGGGGATGGCCCAGAGGGAGATCGCATTGAGCGCTGCGCGGATCACTTCGTCACCTCGTCCGGCGTTACGTCGACATGCGGCGTTTCCTCATACGGAAAGAAGCGCTGCAGTAATTTTGCAGTGCTCACCGCGGCGACCGCGCCGCAAGACGTGGCGAGGATGGTCGTGGAAATGATCGCGGTCGGATTCTTCGATCCCGACGCAGCGAGCACCGCGATCATCGTCGCCGGGATGAACTGAATTCCCGCCGTGTTCAAGGCCATGAAGGTGACCATGGCGTTGGATGCAGTTTCCTTCTGCGGATTCAATTCCTGCAACTCCTCCATGGCTTTGATGCCGAAGGGCGTCGCCGCGTTGGACAGACCGAGCATGTTGGCGGCGATGTTCAGGATCATCGCGCCGATGGCCGGATGCTCCGGCGGGATTTCCGGAAACAGCAATCGGCCGAATGGTCGGAGCAGGCGGCCGAGGAGCGAGATCAATCCGGCTTTCTCGGCGACGCGCATGATGCCCAGCCATAACGTCATGATTCCGATCAGCCCGAGGGCGATCTCCACGGCCGTCTTCGCAGAGTCGACCGCCCCTTTGGTCACCGCGCCGGCCGTGCCGTTGAAGGCAGCGACGATCAGAGCGATGGCCATGAGCCCGAACCAGATGTAGTTGAGCATTGGCGGATGGTACCCTGCTCGGCCGTGCGAAGGCTTCTCGGTTTCGTCGTTCTGATCGGATTGGCCACGTGTTCACGGCCGCATGCGCCGCAAAGTCCGGCCGTACGTCCGTCGATTCTTATGATCACTCTCGATACGACGCGCGCCGACTCCATCGGACCAGAGGCCAAAGAGATCGACACGCTGGCATTCAATGCGTTAGCCGCGCGCGGGCGCCGCTTTCGCCAGGCCTATGCCACGGTTCCTCAGACGCTGGCATCGCACGCGTCGATGCTCACCGGGCTCTATCCGGCCGGGCACGGCGTGCACGAAAACGGCCGCTATCTCTCCGACCGCGTGCCTCTGCTGTCCGAGCGGTTGCACACGGCCGGCTATCGAACCGCGGCGTTCGTCTCTGCGTTCGCCCTCGCTCGCCGGTTCGGATTGGCGCGCGGATTCGACGTCTACGACGACCAGACACCTCCTCGCCTGGCGGAGCGAAGGTCGGCGGAAACAACCGATCGCGTGCTCACCTACCTCTCTCGTCCATCGTCACAACCGCTGTTTCTCTGGGTTCACTACTACGATCCGCATTATCCCTACGAGCCTCCGGAGCCCTTCCGCACTCGCTTCGCGAAGAAGCCCTACCTCGGCGAGATCGCAGCGATGGATGAGCAGATGGGGAGACTCGTCGCGGCGTTCGAACAGCGAATCGCCGGCCCCAAAGCGATCGTCATCGTCGGCGATCATGGCGAGGGCCTCGGCGAGCATGGCGAAGCCCAGCACGGAAATCTTCTCTATCAGGCCACGATGCATGTCCCTCTGCTGCTCCTCGGCCCGGGCATCGCGCCGGGAACAACCGACGCTCCCGTCAGCATCCGAAGGGTCTTTCACACCATGCTCGACTGGGCCAGCCTCGACGCTGCGAAAAGCCTCCGTGGTTCTGATCAGGAAGTTGTTGTCGGCGAGGCCATGAAGCCGTTTCTCGATTTCGGATGGCTGCCGCAGGTGATGGCGATCGAGGGTCGCTTCAAAACAATCGCCGCGGGGCAGATC
>QHVS01000242.1:0-4930 GCA_003223635.1 Acidobacteriota bacterium
CGCCCCATGATTGAGGCTCCGATGTTCGCAAGCGATTCCTCAACAACTCGGGAGCTTCCGTTGATCTCTCCGCCCTCAAGGCCATGCATCGCTCGCCAGATGGAGAGGGGAAACACCCATTCGTGTAGCCGCGTGCCGCCGATCCCGAGGGGATTCTCCACGCTCTGGCTAGGGCCGGCAACAAAGCCATCGAGCGACATTGATATCTTGACGCGCAGCTTGGACACGGCGTTCCTCCCGCAAAGATTACTCGCCTTCGGTACGCACTACGCCCGCTTCTTTCGTAGCGCACGCGCGTTCGCCATGTTCTGCTTGACCCTGAGTTTTACGATTCTCGAGATCAAACGATAAGGGACGGGTTGATCGAGTGGAAACCTCAGTTTGCCCTTTTCGCCAGCGTACTTTGAGACCGCGATCAGAAGCCCGGCCACCGCCCCCGCCCGCCCATTCCGCCCCGCCCTCCACGCCGCGGGTAACCGCCGTTGTCCATCCTGCTGGGGCGGGCCTGCAGCTGCGTCTGCAGCGCTTGCCACTGCTGCTGGGTGAGCACAGTTCGTTCGGCAGCGAGCATCTGCAGTTGTCGATCGAAGAGCGTGTCGCGCAGCGAGCGAACACGCTGACCGGCGGTGACGATGTCTGCGCTTCCCGGCTGATTGGATTCCAGGACCTGACGAAGGTCGCGCAGCGCCACCATGCTGTCGCGATCGAGGCGGGCGATCTCGTCCGCCTGATCCGCGGCAATCTTGTCGAGGGCGGCGAATTGATCTGCAGTGAGGTGCAGCGGTTCGGCAAGCTGCGGCTGATGCCACCAGCCGGCAGGAGGCAACATGTCCAGCACTCCGTTCGTCGTGCGTGCGCGTGAGTAGCCGCCGTCATCGGCCGCGCCAGGCCTTCGTGGGGTCGGCTGCGGCTGATCGTAGTCGGAGCTCGAGCAAGCCATCATCGACAGCGCAGCCACGGCGAGAATCAGAAGTCGTCGCATGGTTCCTCCTACATCGCTTCGTACGCGCGAACCGCGCCATCGTTGAACGGGGCGGCGAAGGGTGGCTCATCGATTGCGATATGTCGCAGCAGTCGTCAATCGGTTCCAGGAGGGAAACCATGAGAAACACAAGCAGATTAGCGGTAAAGATCGCTGGAGTGAGCGCCCTGGCATTCGTTCTGAGCACGTCCGCGTTTGCGGATTCGCGTCACCAGGACGGGACATGGCGTGGACGATCGGACGGCGGTTACAACAACTCGAACCGCCGCAACGACGGCAATAACAACGCCTATCGCGATAACGAACGTGTGACAGTCGAAGGAAAGGTCCGCAGCTTCTCGCGTGAACGCGGTGGCTACCGGATGCAGCTCGATCGGAGCGGGTACTCGTTCTGGGTGCCCGAAAGCCGGATGCGCAATCTTCCGCGCGGTCGCAACCTCAACGTCGGCCTCTCCATTCGCCTGGGCGGCATCTTCCGCGGTGGCCTGATCAACGTCGATGCAGTGGATTGGCCGGGATACGGTGGCTACAACGATCCGAACTACGGTTACAACGGGGGCTATTCACAGCAGGGCTATGTCAGCGGATACGTCGATCGCATCGACTTCCGCCGCAGCACGCTGTGGCTGCGCGACAACGCGAGCGGACGTCTGATCGAGGTCGACATGCGCGATGCCTATCAGCGGTCCAGCCGCATCGGACTCGATGACCTGCAGCGCGGCGACTACGTCAGCCTCTCTGGCGAGTGGCTGCGCGGCGGACTCTTCGCCGCGTACCGCGTCGACGACGTTCGGACCCGGCGGTACTGAGCTCCTCACTGAGTTGGGTGAGGAAAAATAAAACCGGCGCGGAGCGGAGGCGGTAATGGTAAGCGACTACGATGCGAGAGTCGCTCATGCCGCTGAACTTTGCGCCGGTCCCGCGGACGACCCCCAGCGGTCCATCGCGCCTGGAGAGGTTTGCGGCCGGCGATATCGGGGCCTTCGAGTCTCTCTTTCGCGAGTTTCAGGGCCAGATCTACCGCTGGGTCGTCCGCATCGTGCGCGATCGAGGCGTCGCTGAGGATCTGACGGTCGAGGCGTTCTGGCGGATCTACAGCTCCCGGGCCCGCTTCGATCCGACCGGCAACTTTTCGGCGTGGGCCCGCCGCATCGCCTGCAATCTGGCCATCGACGCGTTGAAGCGCCAGCGGCCCGAGGTGGCGCTGCTCGTCGAGCCGTCGGCCGAACCGGCGGCAGATCCCGCTGTCAGCCGCGAAACCCGCGAGAAGATCGCCCGAGCCTTCCGGGAATTGCCGGCGAAGCTGCGGGCCGCTGCGACGCTGGCCCTCATCGAGGAGCAGCAGTACGAAGAGATCGCCGCTGCCCTCGGAATTTCCGTCAACGGCGTGAAATCGCGCGTCTTCCGCGCCGTGCGAATCCTGCGAAAAAAACTGCAAAGGATGGGAATCGAACCATGAACGACGATCGAGTGAAAGAACTGTTGCGCGCGGCGATTCCTCGCCCTGGTGACGCCGAGCTGAAACGCGATCTATGGCCGGATATGCGCCGGCGCCTCGATGAGCGGAGGCTTCGCGTCTCCGCCTTCGACTGGGTTCTCATCGCTGCTATCCTCGCCTCGATGATGCTCTTTCCGCAGGCGGCGCTAACGCTTCTCTATCACCTGTAAGCGGAGGAACTATGAACCAGCATCCCTATCTTCGAGCGTACATGGCGGGAATCGCCGTACCGACCGCGTTTCTGCTGATCGCAATGACGGCGTTCACCGTGGCCCGATATGTCTACAACGTTCCCCTGGCCATCGAGCGCGTTGTGGTGTTTCCGATGGCCGTCGTGCCCAATCTGTGGGGTCTGTGGAACATTCTCTATGTGGCGCTCCTGTCGCGGCGGCACGTGTCCATCGGCCTTTTCGGCGCCGTGCTTCCGTTTCTTCTGGCCCCGGGCGCATATGTGGCGACGCGGCTCGTTGGCTTCGCCGTGCCGGCGTTCGTATACTCGGTGTTCCCGTTTTTCTTTCCTGTCGTCATAGCGATCTACTATCTGGCCTGGAAGTATCTCGTCGCGTTGCTCAATACGATCGTAGGAGTCGCTTAGCGGTTCAGCAGGCATGCGGCCGACCACGGCTGCTTGCCCGGACGCTTCGGCTCGGGGAAGAGGGCGAAGAGATATCCCCACCACGGGACGCGCCTCTGCTGCACCGCGGCCTTCAGCGTCGAGCGAACCTCAGCGATTTTCCACCCGGAGCGCGTGAAGAACTCCGGCCCTTCTTCCGGCGCAAATTGCAGCGGCGCGCGCGCACGGTCGAGCTCAGCGCCGACTTGCCGCTGCATCATGCGCAGCAGCCCCGGTGAGACGACATCGAGAACCCAGCGATGAAAACTGCGACGCTCAGCGAGATCGTCGGCGAACGCGCGCGCGTCCTCCGGTGTCAGGTAGATTAGAAGGCCTTCGGTGATCACCAGCGCGTTCTTCGCGCTCGCGTCGAGGTGCTCGAAGAGCTCCTGCCGTGCAGCGCGATCGCCGAGATCGGCTGGAATTCGCTCCAGCCTGCAATTGGGCTTGTCCGCGCGGAGGATTTCTTCCTTGTAGGAAAGCAACGGAGGAAGATCGACCTCCACCCACTTCAGCGCGGGAGGGAGGTTCATCCGATACGGTCTGGCGTCAAGGCCGGCCGCCAGATTGATGATCGTATCCGCGCCGCCGGCGATGGCCTCGCTGATGAAGTGATCGAACAGAAACGTGCGGATCACCCAGGCCCAGGCGTTCCGTTCCTGCTTGCGCAGTTTGCCGGCGATCTCCGGCCCGCGCGTTCCAGCCAGACGGCGGGCGTACGGATCGCGGAACAGCGGCCTGCGCCGCTCAGTCTCACCGGCGCGATACATGGCCGCCCACAGCGCGGTGTCGGAGATGTTGCGAAAAGTCGGATCGCTCACAGAGGCGTCGCGATGAACCACTGATTATCGAATGGATCGGCCACCGTGGCGCCGCGCTCGCCGTACGGCATATCCGCCGGTGGACGGATCGCCTTTCCGCCGGCGCGAAGCGCGCGCTCATACACCGCGTCGATGTCGTCGACATATAGGTGAATGCCCATGGGAATCGCCTGCCATTGTCCATGCACTTCACCCAACTCGATCACCGAGTCTCCTAGCCGCAGGGTCGCATGGGCGATCGTTCCCTGCGGCGACATCGTTGGCTCTTCAACCGCACGAGCGCCGAACGCCTCTTTGATGAAGCCCATCAACCGATCCGCGCCCTGCGCATGCAGATAGGGCGTTAGGGTTCGGAATCCTTTGCGGAACGGCCTGGTCGACGGATCAGCGAGATGCGTAGCAACGTACCAGGAATTGCCCCAGCGATCGCGCAGCGCCGCTTCTCGATCGCCATAGAACTGATCGGTCGGGCCCATCAGCGACGTGGCGCCGGCACGAACGGCGCGCTGATACACCGCATCGATGTCGTCGAGGTACAGGTGCAAAGCGCCGGGCCGCGGCTTGATCTGTTCTGTCGCGTCAGCCAGCTCGAGCCTGGAATTGCCGACTGTCATTTCGGCGTGCATGATCTTTTCGCCTTCCGGTCGCATGAAGCGCCCGCTCTCTTCCGCGCTGAAGGCGTCCTTCAGGAACTGGATGAAGTCGGCCGCTCCATCGACGATTAGATAGGGTGTAATGGTGTGGAATCCAGGTCTCAGTCCCTTCAAGGTAGTGCTCATCATTTCCTATGTATAAGCCCGCGGCGAGGGGAAAGGTTACGCCGATGACACGACCCCTCACCCGCCGCTTCGCGGCACCCTCTCCCCGCTTCGCGGGGCGAGGGATCTCACGTGAGGCCGAAGGCCGGATGAGGGGTGTCATTAGAAGCCGCGCAGACGGCGAAGGATCACGTCACTGCCGCAGCGCGGCCTCCAGCTCCTGTGCCGAATGCGGATCGAGGCGCTTGACAATGGCCG
>QHVS01000242.1:4955-7097 GCA_003223635.1 Acidobacteriota bacterium
TCGTCTCCAACTCCGTGGTATGCGAGGGCGAGGTTGTAGTGAGGCTGCACCTCGTTCGGATCGAGGCGCACCGCCAGCGCAAGCGGAGCGATCGCTTCACCGTCCTTTCGCGCCCGCAGCAACACCCAGCCGAGAGTGTTGTTGACTACGGCGTTGTGCGGCTCCAGGGCGACCGCTTCGCGGGCCGGCGCGATGCCCAGCTCCGGCTTTCCGACCTTGTCATAGGCCAGGGCCAGATTGTTGCGCGACTGATAGTCCGTCTTGTCGAGAGCGCTAGCCTTCTGCAGAAGGGGGATCGCATCCTGGAAGCGGCTGACGTTGCAGTACGAGACGCCGAGGCGGGCATTGGCCAGCGCGTCATCGGGACGGTCTTTGAGGTACTTGATGAAGAGCGGGATGGCGCGATCGTACTGGTTGCTCCAGTAGAGCGAAGTGGCTTCTTTGAACAGCGAGTCCGGGTCGCTGGACTTCTGCGCAGCTTCCTTCACCTGCAATTCCGCGGGATAGGAAATGAACTTCCCGTCGCGAAAGACAATGTCGCAATCGAGATCCGTCGTTCCCCTGTCGGAGTAGTCACGCAGTGAGCGCTTCTCGAACCTGCGGTCCTTGCCGCCGCTGGCGATCGCATAGTGATCGGCCGCCAGCGCGTCGGGCGTTCTCCACGATTCGAACCGCAGATCATTCTTCCAACCGTCCTGCAGCGGCATGTTGCGGAGGTAGGTGGGCGAGAGCCGACCTTGCAGCTCCGCGAACGACCGGACCTCCGGAAAGTGCTTCTGATCGCGTGCGAAGCTCTCCGCCGCTGTGGCGATCGAACGGATCGTCGTCATCGTCTGAGCCTGCGTGCCGCGAGCGGTCGTGGAACGAACCATCGGATAGACGATGAGAAGTAGAAATCCCGCGATGACGATATCCATGAACATCAGGCCGCGCGCGGAGCTCGCTTCGATGCCGGCGTCGTCGAAGACTCCCGCGACTTCCGCGCTGGCGAGATAGGAAAGCGAGATCGCGGCGAGCAGCGCTCCGGGAATGGCGATGACGAGCATTGGAAGTTGCGGCGTGCCCCACCAGGTCGCCGCCGCGATCGCGCAGCCGAGAAGCCAGGCGCCGGAGGTGAAGATCTGGAGCGAGCGGCCTGCAGAATCGAGCCGCAGCAGGGCGAAACTGGAGAGAATCTGGAGTACGCCGAACGCGCCGAGCAATCCGAGAAGGGTTGCCTCCTGCGAGGACAGATAGGTCTGGTTTTCCCACCAGGCGATTGCGGCAGCGGCGATCGCCGACAGAACGCCGATCAGATTGGCGAGGATCGCCAGGAGCGTGAGAGCCGTCGGCCGCTGCCGCGGAGTGTTCATCGCCTAGTGAGTTGCCGAAGCCGTGCGGACGTTTCAGCAACCCTGTGGCAGACTGCGCCCATGACCAGGACCATCGTAATCACAGGCGCAAGCAGCGGCATCGGTGCGGCATTGGCCCGGATCCTCGGCGCTGCGGGAAACGATCTCGTGCTGGCGGCGCGCCGCCGGCCGGAGCTCGAGTCGGTGGCGCGCGAATTCGGCTCCCGGGCAATCGCCGTGGTCGCGGACGTCACCAAACGCGAAGACGTTATCCATCTGCGCGACGAGGCGTTGCGCCGGTTCGGCAGCGTGGGTGTGTGGATCAACAACGCCGGCCGCGGCATCGCCAAACCTGCGCTCGAGCTGACCGACGCCGACTTCGACGAGATGATGGCCGTGAACGTAAAGTCCGCGCTGTACGGCATGCAGGCGATCATGCCGCATTTCATCGAACGCGGCCAGGGACATCTCATCAACATCTCTTCCTTCCTGGGCCGCGTGCCGATCGCCACGCACCGCTCCGCATACAACGCGGCCAAGGCAGCGCTCAACGCGCTCACGGCGAACGTTCGCGTCGATTTGCGCGCAAAGTATCCGGCCCTCCATGTTTCGCTGATCATGCCCGGGTTGGTGACTACAGACTTCGCCCGCCACGCCATCGGGAGCACGGGAATTGCGCCGCCGCCGTGGGTCGCGGGAGGAACGATGCAGCCTCAGACGGCGGAAGAGGTGGCGTCTGCGATCGCCGGCGTGATCGAGCATCCGGTGGCCGAGCTCTATACGAATCCTGCGAGCGGACCGATGGCCCGAC
>QHVS01000245.1 GCA_003223635.1 Acidobacteriota bacterium
AATGGACGACGAATTCTTTTCGCTCAAACGCGTGATGGAGGCTCCGCTCGATCGACAGCCGGCCGGCCGTGGCGTCGATGGTGGCGCGCATGGCGAACTGGAAGTTGTTCCGCCCAGCCTCCTTGGCCCGATACATGGCCCGGTCGGCGTTCTTCAGCAGCGTCTCGGTGTCGCCGCCGTCTTCCGGGTAGATGGCGATACCGATGCTGGTCGTGATGAAAAGCTCGTGGCTCTCCACGACGATGGGCTCAGAGATCGACTCCAGAACTTTCTGCGCCACCGTCGCCGCGGCCCGCCCATCGGAGAGGTCGGAGAGAAGCACGGTGAATTCGTCGCCGCCCATCCGGGCCACCGTGTCGTCGGCGCGGACGCAGCCCACCAGCCGCTCCGCTGCCGCCTGCAGAAGACCATCGCCCACGGTGTGGCCGAGCGTGTCGTTGACCAGCTTGAATTGATCGAGATCGAGGAACATCACCGCCACGTAACGCCGATTCCGCCGCGCATGGGCGAGGGCGACGCTGATGCGGTCGCGGAACAGCAGACGGTTCGGCAGGCCGGTGAGAACGTCGTGATAGGCCTGATACTCCATCTGCTCCTGCGCCGTCTTGCGCTCGGTGATGTCGATGATCGTTCCCTCGATCACTCCCCCCTCGGGTCCCTCGCGCAGCGTCATGTTCTCCAGCACCCAAACCGGCGTGCCGTCGCGGCGGCGCATCCGCACTTCGACGTTCGAGAGCGATCGCTGTTCGCGCAGACGGGAGATGAGCCGTTGGCGCTCTTCTCGGCTGGTGTAGACGGATTGCTCGAGCAGCTCGCGCCGGCCTTCGTATCCGAAGATCCGCGCCAGCGCGTCGTTCACATCGAGAAAGCGTCCATCCAGCGTGGTGCGGAACACGCCGGCCAGATTGCGCTCGAAGAGCATACGGTAGCGCTCTTCGCTGTCCCGCAATTTTTCCTCCGCGCGATGGCGCTCCGTGACATCGACTGCGATGACCAGCCGCGCCCGGCGGCCGCCGGAGACGAACTCGAACGAAGTGATCTCCGCATCGAACACCGAGCCGTCCTTCTTTCGATGGCGGAAGACGCCGCCCCGATTGCGATCCCGCAGATGGGTCAGCGCCTCGTGCATCAGCGGCAGCTCCTCCGCCGGCCGGATGTCGGCGATGGTCATCCTCAGGAACTCGTCTTTGGAGTAGCCGTAATGCTGGATGGCCGCTTCGTTGACGGCGACGAATCGCAGCGTTTCGTACTCGTACACCCACATCGGCAGCGGATTGCCTTCGAACAGCGTGCGGTAGCGGTGTTCGCTCTCCCGCAACGCCTGTTCCGCACGGCGGCGGTCGGTCACATCGGCGGCCACATACACCACCCCCACCGGCGCACCGGAGGCGTCGCGCACGAACGACGACGAGGCCAACACGTCGAGTCGCCCGCCGCTCGCGGTGATCCAACCCATCTGCTGGTCGAGCATCCCGTGACTTTGCAGGAGCTGCCCGCTGGAAATGCTCTCCTCCGGATCGATGATGGCGCGGAGGTGTTTGCCCACCAGATCGCCCTGGCTGTATCCGAGGAGCGAAAGCGCAGCGCGATTCACCACGCGGATCTTTCCGGCCAGATCGGCGACGATGACCGCTCCCTTCATCGTCTCCAGAATTTGTCCGGCGGCGTACGCCGGCGTCAGCTCCACCAACTGGTATCGCCAGATTGCATTCGCCGCGATGCCGGTGAAGGCCAGGATGGCCAGGAATCCGACGGGATAAAGGCGGATGCCGATGAGGGGAAGGAAATCCCACAGCGCGAAGGAGCTGGCGATGAACGCGAACATCATGGCCCGCGCGCCCTGGCGCGATTGTCCTTCCGAGTCGTGCCAGGCGCGCCACAGCAGGCGAATGCTGGCCGCCAGAATCCCGGCGAACACGGCGACCAACCACAAATTCGAGAGCGATCCGCGCGGGTAGTAGCCCCAGGAGTAGCGCCAAACACCGAGCGGGGTCGTCGCGCCGGTCAGGGCAATCGCCGCGCAGAAGATCCAGCAGAACAGCGTCGCCATTCGCAGATCGCGCCGACGGCCGACGTAGACGGCAGTGAAGTGAAAGATCGCGGCCGGCAGAAGGCAGGCGAAAACCGACGAAACTCGCGCCCACCACAAGGCGCGCGCCGGAGTGGGGCTCTCATAGATGGCAGAGAATCCGGCCAGCCAGCCAGCCGCCGCTATGGTGATGCCGAAAAACAGCAGGCTGACCAGCGAAGCGCGCGCGCGCGCCACTACGGCGAGGCCGAGTACGAGAACGGCCGCCGCGGTCAGAAGCGTCGCCAGCGCAAGGCCGTTCGACGCCTCGCTGGAAGAGAATGACAGGACGATATTCACAGGCCGCTGAGCCCATGGTAGCGCCTTTGGAGTGCGGTGCCCTGGCACCGCTTTGAGAGGACCGAAAAGCCGCCGCAAGCTGCCGCACTCCAAAGGCCTACCACCCCCGCACGGGCCTCCATTCATCGACGACCTTGCCCTGGGTAACGACGTGGTACACGTCGTACATCGCGGCGGTGAGGCAGGAATGGTTGGGAATGACGCGCACGCGCGTCCCCACCGGCGGCGGTGAGATGGCCTCGATTTTTCCGTGCTCCTGCGACAGCGTCGCGAGGCGCATCGGCAGTGGTCGCAGTTGCAGATCGCAGACGATGCCGTAGCCGAAGTGCGGATCGATGTGTTCAGCGCCCCGATCTTTGGAGAGCGCCAGGGCGCCGGCGTCGAGGATGGCGTGCCCGCGCTCCGGATATGACCCGACCACCGTGGCCAGCACGGAGACGGCGATGTCTTCCCGCCGGCAGGAGCCGATGGTCGCCTGCTCCGCGTCCAGAAAGACATAGTTGCCGGGGCGCACTTCATCGACGTCCTCGAATCGCTCGACCACGGACGCGGTGGGTGTCGATCCGACGCTGCGCACAATGGTTTTCTGGGGAAGGAGCGCGCGAAATCGCGTGAGCGTCGATGTCTCTTCGCACGCCACGCGACGGATCTCGTCGACCGATCGCGCGTCATACGAATGTCCGGCGTGCGTCAGTAAGCCGCGAAATCGCGCTGCCCGCGAGGAGCCGATGGCCATCGCCAGACGCACGCTCTCCGGATTCGACGGATCGACGCCGGCGCGGTGATAGCCGCAGTCGACTTTCAGGAAGACGTCGAAGACCGTTCCGTACTCCTCGATGGCGCGCAGTGCCTCGAAGCTGTCGATCAGCACGTTGAGGCGATCGATCCGCTTCGCCAGCGCCGACGCACGCTCGAGCTTTTCCGGTGCGATCGGAACCGCATACGTGATGTCCCGGAATCCCCCATCGGCGAAGAACTCCCCCTCGCCCAGCGTGGAGACGGTGATCGGGCCGAATGCGCCGCCGTGCTGCATCCGCGCGATCTCGATCGTCTTGTGCGTCTTCACGTGCGGGCGAAAGGTCACGCCCGACGCAATCGCTTTGTTGCGCATGTGGGCGCAGTTTTGCTCGACAATATTCTTGTCGACGAGAAACGCCGGCGTCAGCAGATGCGCAAAATCATTCATATCGACATGGACGCATTCTACGCGTCGGTCGAACAACGCGATCAGCCCGACCTGCGCGGCAAGCCGGTGATCGTCGGCTGGCCGGGCGAGCGCAGCGTCGTCTGCGCCGCGTCGTATGAGGCCCGCAAGTTCGGCGTGCATTCGGCCATGCCCTCCTCTCGCGCCAGGCGCCTCTGCCCGGAGGCGGTATTCATCCCGCCCACCTTCGAGAAATACCGAGAGGTCTCCCATCAGGTGCGGGGAATCCTGGAGCGTCACACGCCGCTGGTCGAACCGCTTTCGCTCGATGAAGCGTATCTCGACGTCACCCGTGAGCTGACAGGGATTCCGACGGCGACGGAGACTGCGGAAGCGATCCGGGGCGAGATCCGGGCCGAAACGCAGCTCACCGCGTCCGCGGGCGTCGCGCCGAATAAGTTCCTGGCCAAGATCGCCTCCGACTGGAAGAAGCCCGACGGACTGTTCGTCATCCGTCCACACCAGGTAGAGGCGTTCCTCATCGGGCTGCCGGTGCGCAAGATTCCGGGCGTGGGAAAAGCGACCGAGAAAATCCTCCTGGACATGGGCATTCCCACCGTTGGCGATCTGCACCGCTACTCGGAGGGTGAGCTGGTCACGCGTTTCGGAAAATGGGGAACGCGGCTCTGGCAGCTCGCGCGCGGCATCGACGAGAACCCGGTCCAGCCGTCGCGCAAGCGAAAGTCATGGTCCAGCGAAAACACGTTCCAGCGCGACATCACCCTCGACGAGGTGGCGGACTACATCCGCGGCGAGGCGCATTCGCTTTGGGCCGCGCTCTCGGAACGCAGTCTGGTCGGACGGACCGTCACGGTGAAACTACGCACGCGCGAGTTCAGCACCGCCACCCGCCGCCTCACGCCCGACCAGCCTCCCTCGAGCGGCGACGATCTGTCGCGCATCGCTCTCGATCTCCTCACCCGCTTCGACTTCGCACCCGAGAGCTTGTATCGGTTGGCCGGCGTGGGAGTCTCGAATTTCGTGGATGGCGAGGAGGAGGAACCGACGCTTTGGAAGGGAACGATGAACGATGAACGATGAACGATGAACAGGAGTTCCGTGTTCATCGTTCATCGTTCATCGTTCGCATACAATCCACCGCGATTTTCGAGAGGTGCATCGAAATGAACATCCAACCGGTCCGGGTCGCGCAATACGGGATCGGCCCCATCGGCGCCGAGATCGCGCGTCTGCTGCTCACGAAACCCTGGGTCAAACTCGTCGCGGCGATCGACATCGATCCGAAAAAGATCGGCAAGGACGTCGGCGACGTGATCGGTCTGATCAAGCCGGTGGGCGTCAACGTCACACCTGATGTGCAGGGACGGCCGGAGGTGGTTTGCCACTCCACCGGCTCGCGCCTCCGCGAGGTGGCGTCTCAACTGAAGTCACTGCTGGAGCGCGGCTGCCACGTCGTCTCCACCTGCGAGGAGCTCTCCTTTCCGCTCGATCAGAAGATCCGCGCCGAGCTGCAGCACGCCGCGCGCGCGGCAAACGTCACACTGCTCGGCACCGGCGTGAATCCTGGATTCGTCATGGACAAGCTGCCGTTGACCATCACCTCAGTCTGTCAGCGCGTCGATTCGGTGCAGATTGTTCGCATCCAGAACGCGTCGACGCGGCGCGAGCCGCTGCAGCGCAAGGTGGGCGCCGGCATGACCCGCGCTGAATTCGAGCGCGCGGTGGCCGATGGAAAGATCAAGCACATGGGTCTCCGCGAGTCGCTCATGCTGGTCGGCAACGGCCTGGGAGTGGAGTTCGATCACGTCAGCGACGAGAAGATCGCGCCGATCGTAGCCGAGCGGGAAATCACCACACAGTATTTAAAGGTTGCGCCGGGGCAGGTCGCCGGCGTGCATCAGACCATTGAAGGCAAGGGCCGCATCAACGTCAGCCTCGAGCTGCGCATGTACGTCGGCGCCGAAGATGTCGCTGCAGATCGGGTCATCGTCCGCGGCGTGCCCGATGTGGAGATGGAGATCAAAGCCGGAATCCATGGCGACCGGGCTACGGCCGCCATGGTCGTGAATGCGATTCCGCGAGTGATCAGCGCGCGTCCCGGCGTGCTGACCATGGACGACATCCCGATCAGCTTCCGGTAGCGCCGGCTCCCAGCCGGCGGGTGCGCGGGCTACCAGCACGCGCCGGCAAGGTTGCCGGCGCACCCGCCGCCAGGTTGGCGGCGCTACTTCTTCCCTCGCTTCTGGATGTGAGCGATCACGTTCTTGCTCACGCCCCCCTTCGACAAGGCGATGAGGCCGTCGGGCGACGTATCGAACTCGGTTGCTTCCGCGGAATCGATGGCCAGGACGATGTTCTCTTCCGGCACACCTGCTTTGGCCATTTCGATGACGCCCTGATTGCGCAGAGCTTTGGATGAGGGCGCGGCTTTGCTGCTGGCGATCGAGGCTGGTGCCGCTTTCGCCGGCGTCGGACCGCTGGCCCACGCTTCATAGGCCTTGATACTCGTTTCTGCTCTCTTCAATGGCGCAGCGGCCGCGTCCAGCAGACTCGTGTAACCCTCGCTGAACAGCTTCTCGTTTGGATTCTCAGCGACGGCCTTTCGGTAATGATCGGCGGCGGCACGCAGCAACTCGAGCGCGCGCTTTGGATCGTCGGTGGAGTAGGCCAGCGCTTCCTTGGCGATGCCGAGGGCGTATTGCCGATAGGCATCCTGAGAAGGATCGGACATTGCGGGGACGGCTTCGACCGCCTGTAGGTAACGATCCCATGCTCCGCTTTCCGCCAGAGGGGCGTACGCCTCGAAGCTCCCCTTCGGCAGAAGAACGCGTGACTTGCGCGTGCTCGGCGCGATGCGGGCAGCAATTTTCTGCGCGGCGGCTGTCAGGAAGCTGTCCTGCAACTCCTGCTCTACCTTCGTCGGCGCGTAGTCGTAACGCTTGTCGAAGCTGTTATCGATGTCGCCCGAGTCGAGCAGGCCGGCGTGGCTGTCGGTGATTTTATAGCCGCCGGCCATGTTGCCCGTGACCACGGTTTCCCTTCCTGTACTGTGTCTTGCCGTCTTTGTCTTTGTACTTCTCGTTGTCATAGTCGACCTTGTTCTCGGAGCGGGAGCTCACTTCCAGACGATCGAGCTCGATCGCGACATTCACGTCGGCGGGCGTACCGACCTGGAACTTGTTGCTCTTCGTCAGCTCCTCTTCCGTGAGCTTCCGGAGCGTGTCCGCCTTGTCGGAGAAACGCGTCCGGCTCGACGCGGTGACATTCACCTTGTTGCCGCTGACATTAACTGCCGGTGGAATGGTCTTGTTGAATTGAGTAGCTCGCTTGGTGAAGCCGAATCCCTCGCGGGCAGACGCGGCTCCGGCCAACGCGAGGCTGAGGACGATGCACAGCGCGATGCGTTTCGCCATGATGAAACCCCCCTTGTTTTTTGAAGATGACGATGCTATCGCAATTTGCGCGACGCCGCCACGGCCACCGCCCCCACACCGGCCACCAGCCAGAGGACGATCCACCCCATTGGCGCCGAGCGCATCCAGTTCCACATGGCCAGAGTGATGGCCCAAAGTCCATAGACGAGCAGGAAGACCCGGCGATGGTGGCGATCGTCTTCCGTTCCCGCGGCGATGCTCACGGCGAGGACGGCGGCAGGGATGCCGCCGAGTGTCAGGTTGAGGAGCCAGTGCATGTCACGTGCGATACCGCACGTCGATCACCTTGCGCACGACGTCCTTTGCCGCGCCGGGAAGAGTCTGCACGCGGTTGAGGACATCATTGAAGGCGTGCGATTCGCCGCCGTGCTTGAAACACTCGCCGCAGCGCGGGAGTTTGGAGAAATCGCGGCGCTCGAATGCCTCCTGCATGGCGACCAGGCGATCGCCGGCCATGATCTCGGCCAGCGTCTGCGTCTTCAGATCGCCCATGACCTGATCGCCATGCGCGTCGTAGCAGCAGTGCGTGACGCGACCGTCGGCGAAGATCACCACCCAGGTGAAGAATGCCCCCTGCACGCAGCCGTAAAACTTGCCGTGCAGATCCGTCTCTTCGTTGACGTCGAGCGCTTCGCAGGTCTTCTCGATGACCCGGGCGTTCCGATAGCGGTCCAGATCGAAGAGGCGCTTGAAGTCGTCGATCGTCTCGTCGAGCGTGAGGCGTGAGCGCATCTTCTGGATCTCGATGCGCATCGGGTGTCCCTTCGCCTGCCGGAGAAACTTGCGCGTGAGATCGACTAGCTTTTCGAAATCGCCGCCGGTGCGCAGTTGCGGATAAACCTCCGGCTGGACGGAGTCGACGCAGATGCGCAACCGCTTCAGCGGCGTGGCCAGCAGGCGCGCGCCCATCTTCTCATCGAGCAGCAATCCATTCGTGCTGAGGCTTGCTTCCGGGAAGAGGCGGATCGCGTCGTCGATGCGAGCGTACAGCAGCGGCTCCCCCATCTCGTGCAGCCACTTGAGGCGCAGCCCGGCGCCGTGCAGCTCGCGCTCGGCGCGCTCCACCAGCCACCACTCCATGTCTTCATACGGACGGCGGAGCACCGGCAGCGGACACATTCCGCAGCGCAGGTTGCACTTCGACGTCAGCTCGAGGCCGACTTTGAATCGCCGGGGGTTCATGTGCCTGTGACTAAGCGGCTCATTATCGCGCCGTATTCCGTCCACGAATAGCGCTTTGCACTCTCCGCCGCCGCGCGCTCCATCGATCGTCGGTCGCGGCGGGTGTAGAACTCGTCGACAGCGCGAGCCAGCGCTTCAGGATCCTCCGGCGGCACCAGGATCCCGTTTCTGCCGTCGATCAGCTCGGACAGGCCGCCAACTGCCGTGGCGATGACCGGTCGCCCGAAGTGAAAGGCCGTCAAGGCCACTCCGCTCTGCGACTCCGTCCGGTACGGGGCCACGACGACGTCGGCCGCGGCGAAGTAGGTGGCGATCTCCGAGTCCGGGATGAAGCGAAGGTCCAGCCGCACGTTCGGCTGCGCGATGTTCAGGCCGGTCTTCCACCACGGCTCGCCGGCGACGAGGAGCGTCACCTCGGTACGCAGCAGCCTCCACGCGTCGAGCGCGATATCCAGGCCTTTGTAGGGACGAAGGTGACCGAACAGGAGCGCCACGTTGCGCCCGCTCAACCCCAGCGTCTTCTTCGCCGCGTCGCGATCGGGCGCGGCTCCTCCCATCTCATGCACCGGCAGAAACGTTTTCACTACCCGCTCGCCAACACGCCGCCTCGCCTCCACCGCCTCACTCTCCGCGTGGACGACCAGCACATCTCCGCGTCGCAACGCCACATCGGAGAGAGCGCGCTTCCACCACGAGGGCTCCTTCTCGCCGATGTTGTGGCATTGCAGGATGACACGGTGCGCTTTCGACATCATCAACCGATACGGAATTGCCCAGACCCATATCCACCACACGAAGATCACAGCGTCGTACCGGCGAAGACGCCGCGCTGCGCGAAACCACGTCAGGGGATTGAGGATGTCGAGGATGAACTCCGCTTTCGCGCGCGGAAGCGTCGGATCGATGTCATCGCCGCCGGGATAGAAACGCTTCGGGTACTGACGTCGAAAGGAGATGACGTCGGCGTCGAGCTCCCGCGCCAGACGCGTCGTGCAGTACGCGATCCCGGCACGGTACGGAGAGACGGGACCGACGATCGCTACCTTCAATCGCCGCGACTCACGTGCGCGCGCGCCTTCCGCCACGCGATCAGCCCGTCGGCTCGGCCACGATCGCCGTTCCGTAGCAGAGAACCTCGGTCACTCCCTGCATCACCTCGGTCGCGTCGTAGCGCACGCCGATCACCGCGTTGGCACCCATCTCCTGCGCGTGCCGAAGCATCATCTCGAAGGCCTCGCCGCGGGTCTTTTCGCAAAGTTCGGTGAACAGGGTGATGTTGCCGCCGACCAGCGTCTGCAGGCTCGCGCCGACTGTGCCGAAGATGGAACGCGAACGCACGGTGATGCCGCGCACCACGCCGAGGTTGCGCTTGACGCGGAATCCGTCGAGGGTGAAGGTGGTGGTGGTCATCGAGATATTCACGGGCGCAGTCTAGCTCGATTTCTTCGAGTTGCAGGGTTACGATGAGCTCACCGCATGAAGCTGATCGTTCAGATTCCGGCCTATAACGAAGAAAAGACGATCGCCCAGACGCTGCGCGACATTCCCAGGAAGATCGACGGCTTCGCCTCCATCGAGACGCTGGTCATCGACGACGGCAGCATCGATGACACTGCCAGCGAGGCCCGAAAGGCGGGAGCCAACCACGTCGTGCAGCTCAAGACCCACCGCGGACTCTCCTCGGCGTTCGTGGCCGGCGTCGACGCCGCGCTTCGCCTCGGAGCGGACATCATCGTCAACACCGACGCTGACAATCAGTACGCCGGCGCCGACATCCCCAAGCTCGTCGCGCCGATCGTGCGCGGCTCCGCGGAGGTGGTGATCGGCGACCGCGAAGTAGCCCGTTCGCCGCACATGTCGCCGTTCAAGCGCATGTTGCAACGCCTCGGCAGCTGGACCGTGGGCCTCGCCTCCGGCGTGCGCGTCGCGGACGTGACCAGCGGCTTCCGCGCCTTCTCCCGCGAAGCGGCGATGCAGATCAACGTCTTCAATCCGTTCACCTACACGCTGGAAACGATCATTCAATCCGGCAACCGCAACCTCGGCGTGCAGTGCGTCACCGTCCGGACCAATCCCCCCAACCGCCCCTCGCGCCTCTATCACGGCGTGGGAAGCTATCTCCGCAAATCGATCGTCACGATCTTCCGCATCTATGCGCTGTACAAACCGCTGAAGACATTCTTCCTCATCGGACTGCTCCTGATTCTGATCGGGACGGCGATCGGCGCTCGCTTCCTGTCGCATTTCCTGCAGGGAGATCGAGGCGGCCACGTGCAGTCATTGATCCTCGCCGCGGTGTTTCTGATCGTCGGATTCCAGACCATGCTGATCGGCCTGGTCGCCGATCTCATCTCCGTGAATCGACGCCTGAGCGAAGAAGTGCTCGTCAGGTTGCGCAGAATGCAAGCTCCTGCCAGCGTTCGGCGCGAGCGTCCTCAGCCCAAATCGACGGAGACCGAGCAGCCGCAATCCAACGAAACGCAATGGGTGTGGCTGGTCGACGAGGACAAACTCGACGAAGCACAACCGGAAGGTCCTGCGCCCGGCCGCCGCCGCCGTCGCCGCCGGGGCGGAACGCGCCAGCACGCCGAGCTCCCCGGCAACCGCGGCAAGCATCTGGCCGAAGAGGGCGACTAGGGATGACTTGGTGTGGCGGCCAGGCCTCTGCCTGGCCGGCGCCGGAGGCGCCTATTCCGGCCGCCACCACCACTTATAGTCCCTACTCCGATCGACCAGGCCGGCACGAATCGGGTTGCGTGCGATGTACTCCGCCTTCTTCATAAGGCTCTCGTCGCCTCGCAGAATGTGATCGAAGGATTCGCGCTGCCAGACGGCACCATGGCACCCCAATAAACGATTCACCTCGTGACCAGACGCGCCCTTCATCCGCCGCATGAGCGCCTGCAGCG
>QHVS01000246.1 GCA_003223635.1 Acidobacteriota bacterium
TATTCGACGGGAGTGGCTGGGCGTTGAGCTTGAGGTTCTCGCCGGTCAGCGTCGTCTTGTCGAGGAACCGCGCGCCAGCGACGATGGTCGTCGACAGGACGGCGATCTTCTGCCTTCCCCACCCACCCCAGAACCACAGCTTGTCCTTCCAGATCGGACCGCCGATTTCGGCGCCGTAATCATCGATCTTGTCGATCTGATTGACCGCTTTGAGATAGCTCTTGGCCTCCGAGGGGATCTTGGGGGTAGCCTGGTAGCTGCTGCTGGTATGGAACAGGCGTCCCGAGCCTCTGAAGTCGTTCGTTCCGCGCTTGGTCACCATGTTGAGCTGAACGCCCGCGGTCTGAATGCGCGGATCGGTCCCGCCCGTGGTGATCTGCATTTCTTCGAACGCGCCGAAATCGTAGTAAGTCGGCGACGAGCCTGTCGCGGCGAAGTCGGTGATGTTCACGCCGTCGACGTTCCAGGTCGACTGCACGCCGCTCACGCCCTTCGAAACGTAGCTCGACTGCTGGCCCGACATGTTGCCGCCTACGTTCATGCGATCCATCTGAACACCGGGCGCCTGCTGCAGGATGACCCAGGGGTCACGAGCGCTCGGAATGTTGTCCAGCTCGACCTTGGATACATCTGCCCCCGTCCCGGTCTTGCGAACGTCGAGCAGCGGAGCTTCCGCGGTCACGGTGATCGACTCAGCGACCGACGGATTCAGCGTCATCGTCACGTCGGAGTTCTGTGCGATTCTGACGTTGATTCCGCTGCGCGTGGCCGTTCCATATCCAGCCAGCTCCGAGCGCAGGCTGTATGTGCCTGGCGAGAGACTGATGAATCGGAAGTTGCCCAACGCATCGGAGACAGTCTGCTGCGGCGCTCCAACGCCGGTGAGCGTGACGGTCACGCCCGGAAGAACGGATCCGTCTTTCGCCTGGATCTTGCCGAAGATGTTTCCCGTTTGGAACTGCGCATACCCGCTGACGGCACACAGCGCGAAGCACAGTGCGGCGACCAAAACCGCCTTTAGGGTGAGACACCGTTTCATAGCGGCTCCTTTCAGTAACGTTACAAGACGTTGTCATAGCAGATCAGCGGCCGAATCGCCGATTTCAGCTAACGTCCTGCTGCTCAATCAGATGTGGTTCCCAGATTCGTTTTCTGTCAGGGTCGAAATCCAAACGTTCGTTCAAAGTCGTTCCGATCTTTGAATCCGTCGTTCAAATAGCCGGCCCCAGAAAACGGCGGTTAGCTTATCGCAACAGTTGTGAAAAGGGTTAGCAACAATTTTGGTGGGTAGCCTGGAAGAACAAACGCCGCGACAAGTCGCGGCGTTTGATGGCCTGCCTTCCGGCTGCCTGCGAGGTTAGCTGTCGGATTCGGGCTGGAAGCCCTACCGGCTTGTGGCCGGATTCACCCCGGACGGTGGCAAGCCGTCGCTATTCGGTTCCCCCGCTCCTCCGACGCCGGAGGATTAGGCTGACAAGCCGCGGCGGGAGTCTACGCCAGACGTATGCTAGGTCAAAACCTCAATGCAGAATGCAGAATGCAGAATGCAGAATGCAGAATGCAGAATGCAGAATAGACCGTTGGTTGTCCCGATTCTTCATTCTGCATTCATCATCCTGCATTTCCGAGCGAGCGAAGCGAGCGAGGGGATGGTGCCCAGGGACGGAATTGAACCGCCGACACGCGGATTTTCAGTCCGCTGCTCTACCAACTGAGCTACCTGGGCGCAGAGCGCGAGAAGATAACACGAAGAGGCAGAGGAGATTCCACTCCAGATCAGCGCACTCGATCGCGCACGGCGATGGCCAGCGTTCGCAACCCGTCCGCGTTCCCCAGATTCGAGATCGCGGACAGCGAAGTCTCGACCAGCTCTTCGCTCAACTTCCGCGCTCCATCGACTCCGGCCAGCTTCACGAACGTCAACTTCTGCTCATCCTTCCCCACATCTTTGCCGAGCTGCTGCGGATCGCCGATGACGTCGAGGATGTCGTCGGTGATCTGAAAGGCGAGGCCGAGGTTTTTGGCGAAGACCTCGATGCGCTGCAGTGCGGCAGCGCTGACGTTGGCCAGCATCGCGCCGACGGCGGCCGCGGCGACGAAGAGCGCGCCGGTCTTGCGCGAGTGAATGAACTCCAGCGTGTCGAAGTCGAGCTTCGACTCCTCGCTGTGCAGATCGACCGCTTCGCCGGCGATCGTGCCGTCCCACCCCACCGCATCGACCACGCGCCGCATCACCTGCTGCATCGGCCATTGCCGGGGCGACAGCGCGGCGTGATTTCTGGCGATGAGACCGTAGGCGTGATTCAGAAGAGCGACTGCGGAGAGGATGGCCAGGTCCTCTCCGAATTCCCGGTGCAGCGTCGGCGCCCCTCGGCGCAGCATGGCGTCATCCATCGACGGAAGATCGTCGAGGATGAGCGAGCAGGTGTGGATCATCTCCAGGGCCGCGGCCGCGTCAATCAACTTTTCTGCTTTGCCGCCCGCCGCTTCCCCGGCGCACAGCGTGAGGATTCCGCGCACCCGTTTTCCCGGTGAGTTGAGCGCTCGCTGCAGCGGCGCGACGAGCGGCCTGGGCGCCGCCGTGCGCGACGCGAGCGTACGCAAATAGTCGTCGATCATCGCGCGCCGCGCGGCGAACTCATCGTGCACCGGGGCGCATGGTAGCATCGCGTTCAGACAGATCATGGCGAAGGGGAAGTGGTCGCGCGCCCTGCAGATGTGGGTGATCGTCCTCGTCTGCATCGCGATCTTCGGCGCGCTGATCGCAGCGATCCCCGGAATCACCTGGTCGCTGTACTGGAAGGTGATGATTGCGGCGATCACGGCCGCGGCGCTGTGCGTGGTCGTCTTCGAAGTCTGGCTCCGCGGAGTCCTGGGACGGCGCGATCAGGCCATTCATTTTCTTCATCGGATCGCCGCCGGCGATCTGGCTCTTCCGTCGCGCGATCTCCTGACCGCGACGCGTTCGGCCCGCATGTCGGAAGCGCTCCGTGCGCTGGTCGTCAATCTGGAGCGCACCATCCGCCGCTTCTCGCAACTGGCCACCGACGTCGCCGACATCAGCCAGCACATCAGCGGACGGGCCCGCGTGCTGGCTGGCAGCGCATCCGAGCAGCTCCAGTCCACCGAGACGACCTCGTCGTCCGTAGCGCAGATCGATCAATCGATCAACACCGTGCAGACGAGCATGGAAGAGCTGGCGTCGAACGCCGAGGAGACGTCGACGTCGATGCTGGAGATGTCGGCGAGCATTGAAGAGGTCAGCCGCATCGCCGATGCGCTCGCCGAATTCGTGGAACAGACCGCCACAGCCATCGACCAGATGATCGCCTCGATCCATCAGGTGGCCACCAACACCGAGAGCTTCTCCTCGTTTGCCACCGAGACGGCCAGCTCGATGGTGGAGATGAACGCCAGCAGCGAACAGATCGGAAACTCGGCGCGCCAATCGTCCGAGCTCGCCGCTTCGGTGAAGGACGCCGCCAGCGAAGGGCGGCAGGCCGTCAGCGGCACCGTGGAAGGAATGCGCCGGATCGAGTCGGCCATGGTCGAGGCGGCCGGCGCTCTCACCGAGCTGGGGGATCGCTCGCAGGAAATCGGCGAGATCGTGCGCGTCATCGACGAGATCGCAGGCCAGACCAATCTTCTGGCGCTCAACGCGGCGATCATCGCCGCGCAGGCCGGCGACCGCGGACGAGGCTTCGCCGTCGTCGCCGACGAGATTCGCGAGCTCTCCGAACGCACGTCGGTCTCCACCGACGAGATCCGCACGCTGATCCAAAACGTGCAGCAGGCCATCGCCAGAGCGAATGAGCAGATGGCCATGAGCGCCCGCCGCGTGGCGGAGGGGGTGGGGCTCACGCAGCGGGCGGAAGAGGTGCTGGAGAAGATTCTCGAGCTGACGGCCCGATCGACGATGTCCATCGCCGAGATCGCCCGAGCCACGCAGGAACAGGCTCGGGGGAGTGGCGCGGCCACCAAGGCCATCGAGGAAGTCACCAAGATGATCCAGCAGACCGCTGCCGCCACCCAGCAGCAGTCGCAGACGTCGACGAAGATCGGCGAGCAGGCGGCCACGGTCCGCGACACGACCCATCATCTGAAGCGCGCC
>QHVS01000054.1 GCA_003223635.1 Acidobacteriota bacterium
GCCTGAAGCGCCGGGACATCGGAAACAAACGGGACGTCTCTGGTCGACTCGAACGCGAACGGCGCAACGAAGGCGCGATCGGTCGGCTTCAGGATGCTCTTCGAGAAGGCGATCGCGGCGTCCTTTGTCGCTTGCATACGCGGTTTCATGCTGCCGGAGTGGTCGATGAGCAGACCGACGGCGATGGGCAGGTTGGATGCCGCGTCGAAGTTCGTGATCTTCTGCGGCGTTCCGTTCTCCAGGACCCGGAAGTTCTTCTGACCGAGATTTCCGATGGGCAGGCCGGCGGAGTCCGTGACCGAAACCGGCAGCTCGATCAGGTTCACGTCGACGACTTCGTTCACCTGCGCGCCGTTCAGGAAGAGAAGGTCTGATGCCTCGTAGTTCGTGTTATCGATGACCGAGGCCCGAACGAACGGTACATCCTTCAGCCGGTCGCCCGGAATGCTCACCGCATACGGCGGCTGGCTCCATTCGAAAATCTTCTTCTGGCCGGAGCGACGCTCTGGATCAGCGTCCCCTTGAGGTTCTGCACGCTCAACTTGAAATGGGACACGCGGTCGGGAGTGACCGTTCTGGTGATCTTCACCTCCAGTGGCGTGGCGCGCTCGTTCACGACGAAGGCATCGGCGTCGATGTAGTGCCCGCGCTCGTCGTAGCCGACGGCGCGCACCTCGACGCGCTTCGGCAGGCTGCCCAGATCGAGCTCCGCCCGGTACGGAGGAGCATTGCGGGTCATGATCTTCTTTCCCTCCACCCAGAACTCCACGCGCTTCACCGGCGGCTTCACATCCACTTCGACGATGAACAGATTGGGAGCAACGTCGCGGCGAGGAGGGATGATCTTCACCGCATCGGCGACCGCCGGCACCATTCCCTCAGCCAGGATGGCCTCCGCGCTGTCGTTCGGTCCGGCGACGTAGGGTCGATTCATCTTGGCAATCGTGACGTGCGCCGTGGTCTTGGCCACGATCACCGGCGCCTGTTCCTCGAGCGGGATCATCAGGCGGGCCTCGATGTCGGCCTGGCCCGGTTTGAGAGTCTGGATTGCGATGAGCATTTCCCGCTGGGACGGAGCGAGCGGATAGCGAAAATGCCTGACCACCTCTCCCGATTGCGTGGTCGATCCCAGGATCACCAGCGGAACGCCTTCGGGGACTTCAGCAGGAATCGTGAAGCGATAGGTGACGCGCGTGACGACGCCGAGATCGTTGTCGCCGAGCGACTCGACCGAGATCGTCAGGTTCTTCTGCTCTTCCGCGGCCGCCGCGCTGGCGACCAGCAGCATCATGAGGACGAACCGCTTCATTGCGCACCGCATAACGGCAGGAGGAGATATTGTCATCCCACCATGCGCGTGGCGGCTCTGGTCGGCCCGTCGGGCTCCGGGAAAACAACGCTCGTCGTCGAACTGATTCGCCGTTTCGTAACAGAAGGGCACACGGTCGGGGCGATCAAGCACACGCATCACCCGCTGTCGGACGTCAACCGCGGCGACACCGCCGCGTTCGTCGCCGCGGGTGCGCGGCCTGTCATTCTCGCCGGCGATGGTGAGGCCGTCATGTACGGCGACACCGCGCGTCGCATTCCCTATCAATCGCCGTCCGATCTTCTCGCGCACTTCGAGACGGACATCGTGCTGATCGAGGGCTTCAAAGACTTCTCCGGATGGGAACAAGTGGAAGTGCGGCCCGAAACCATGGTGGATGACGTCGTGGAAGCTCTCCGGAGAACAGAGAGTCGGCCGGGCCGTATACGATAACTGCATGGAGCGAGCGGCGTTTCTCAAGATCTGTCGCGTCGAGCTGAGGCAGATCCTCTTTTCTGTCGTCATCGGTGTCAGCATCGGCCTCGTTCTCGCCGTCAGCCAATCGGCTCACGATCTGCTGCAATACGCCATCGGCGGCGCGGTGGTCGGCTTTTCCATCTACGGGATCATCAGCCTACTGTCGCTTTCATTCGATCGATTCATCGAACTACTTCCAGAGCGCTACCGGGTGTTGTGTGAGGGAACGAAATACCTCATCGGCGGTGCACTCGGATATTTCGTCGGGGTCATTCTGGCCAATGCACTGCTCGGCGGAGGCGTGCGGATTCCGATGATCCGCGGACCACTGCGTACGATCATGCTGGTTTCCGCGGCGATCGCGCTGGTCGTCGGCTTCGTGTTTCGCTCATTCAAGGTGCTGCACGAGCGCCTTCGGACCCGTGAGTGGGCGGAGCGGGAGCTGGAAATCGCGCGGTCGATTCAGACTCGCCTGCTGCCGCCGACCGAAGTCGATGGTGACGGTTTCAGCGTCGCCGCGCGCAATCTGCCGGCGCACTACGTCGCCGGCGATTTCTACGACATCGTCCGCCTCGATGATGGCTCAGTGATGGTGGTGGTGGCTGACGTGGCCGGCAAAGGCGTCGCGGCAAGCCTGATCATGTCATCGGTCAAAGCCGTTCTTCCCTTTATCGCACGAGGCGGCGTTGGGGAGATGATGCAGACGCTCAATCGCAAGCTCGTGCAGGAGCTTGGCGATCGAGAATTCGTGGCACTCGTCTGTGCGCGATTCCATCCGGCAACCGGAGCGGTGGAGGTGGCCAACGCCGGATGCCCGGATCCGTACATCGTGAACGGCCATGGCGTGGAAATCGTGCACTGCGACGGCATTCGCCTTCCGCTGGGAATCCGATCGGATGTCGATTACTCCACGACCACGCGCCGTCTCGATCCCGGCAGCCGCCTGTTGCTGTTGTCCGATGGCATCCCCGAGGCATCCATCGCCGAGGGGCAGCCACTGGGCTACGAAGCGCTGCAACAGATTGTCGATGCGCTGCGCAGCGTTCCCGATCGCGGCTCGGCCTGGATCGATCGGTTGCTCCAGGAAGTGCGAAGGCGCGCGGGAAGCACACTCACCGATGATTGGACCGCGCTGTTGCTGGAGAGGGCCGCGGCGTAATCTCAATCTCCGATGAGCCCGTCGCGATTCTCGATACAATCGCGGCTCGGCTCGACACCATCATGGCCCGGCTGCTTCGCTACCGCGCTGTGCTCTTCGATCTCGACGGCACGCTCGTCGACTCGTACGCGGCGCTCGCCGATGCGGTGAATTTCGCCCGCCGCCAGCACGGCCTCGATGAGCTGAGAGAATCGACGATCCGCGAATTCGTGGGAGAGGGCATCGAGAAACTCCTGCAGCGGGCGTTCGATGGCCAGGTGCCCGAAGGCGTGCAGAGCGTGTTCGAGCGCCGGTACGACGAGATCTGCTGCACGGAGTCGCGTGTCCTGGCCGACGTGGAGTCGACGCTGGAGAAACTGACTGCCCTCGGCGTGGAGATGGCCGTCTGCACAAACAAGCCGAGCACCTTCTCCCGAAAGATCCTGGAGTTCCTCCATCTCGCGCCGTTTTTCCGGGCCATCATCGGCCCCGATCTGACCGGCGCACGCAAGCCGGAGGCGAGGCACGTGCTGCAGACGCTGGAAGCGACGGCCTGCCTGCCGGTCGATGCGCTGTTCGTCGGCGACATGCCGATTGACGTGCGCGCCGCGCGGAATTGCGGAATCGATGTGGCGGTCGTGGCCACCGGCTCGTCGACTTCCGAGGCGCTGCGAGCTTCGGGGCCCGATCACTATCTCGACCGATTCTCCGATCTAGTGGAGATCGTGCGCGACGGAGCGGAGGCGTGACGCCGAAGTACCGTCTCGTATTCTTCGATGTCGACTCCACTCTGGTGACCATCGAAGGGATCGATGTCCTCGCCGCGGGAAATCCGGAAGTGGCAAGGCTGACCGCCGCGGCGATGAACGGCGAAATTCCACTCGACCAGGTCTTTCAGCGTCGCCTGGAGATCGTCCGGCCGACGCGCGCCGATGTCGATGCGCTGGGTCGGCAGTACATTGAATGCCTGGTGGACGGCGCAGCAGAGACGATCACCGCCCTGCGCGATGCCGGCGCGGCAATCCACTTCGTGACCGCCGGGATCGAGCAAGCGGTCCTTCCCCTCGCCGCTCATCTGGGCGTCAACAGCCGGCACGTGCACGCTGTGCGACTGCGCTTTGGCCCTGCCGGTGAGTATGAAGACTTCGATCGGCGCTCGCCGCTGACGCGGCCGCGGGGGAAGGAACTTGTCGTGCGCGATGTGCGGGCCCGCTCGCACGGCCGCGCCGCCTTCATCGGCGACGGCGCCAGCGATCTCGAGGCGAAGCCGGCCGTCGATCTATTCGTCGGCTTCGGAGGTGTTCACACCCGGCCGCGGGTGAAGGACAATGCGCACGTGTTCGTGGAAGAGAAGCGGCTGACTGCCGTGCTTCCGTACCTGATCTCATGACGCGCGACGAGTGCAAGTTCTTCGTCCCTGGTCCGACATGGGTGCGGCCGGCGATTCTGCAGGAGATGACCCGGCCCATGATCGGACACCGGAGCACGGAATTTCGCGAGCTATTTCGCGGGATCGTGTCCGATCTGAAGCCGCTGTTTGCGACGCAGCAGGAAACCTTGGTGATGACCTGCTCAGGAACGGCGGTGATGGAAGCGGCGCTGGTGAACTGCGTCTCGCGGCGCCTTCTGGTCACGACGTGTGGCGCGTTTTCCGAGCGTTGGTTCAGCATCGCCGAGAGCCTCGGCCTGGAGGTGGACAAGCTCGAGGCGGAATGGGGAAAGCCCGTCGACGCCGAGGCCTTGTCGAATCATCTCCGCAGCCGGCGCGCGCACTACGATGCGGTCACTCTGACGCACAACGAGACGTCGACCGGCGTGACGAACGACATTCGCGCGCTGGCCCGCGTGATCCGGGACGAATCGGCCGAGACCCTGATCCTCGTCGATGCCGTCTCATCGCTGGCCGGCATTCCGCTCTTTTTCGATGAGTGGGGCCTCGACGTCTGCTTCGCGAGCGTGCAGAAGGGGATCGCGTTGCCGCCGGGAATCACCGTGCTGGCGGTCTCTCAACAGGCGCTGGCCCGGGCAGCCAAGGTGCCTTATCGCGGTACGTACTTCGACTTTCTCCGTTACAAGAAAAGCGCGGACGAAGGCGGCGTTCCGTCCACACCCTCCATTCCACATTTCTATGCACTGGCAGTGCAACTTGATCACATTCTGCGCGGCGAGACTCTCGATGCGCGCTTCCGTCGTCACGAGACAATGCGGGAGCTGACGATTCGCCGAACGGCAAAGTACGCGAAGCTGGCCTCCGATCGAGCGCACGCTTCAGCGACGGTGACCGCCCTGGCTCCCGTGAAGGATTCGGAAGAGATTCGTTCGGAGATGAAGAAGCGCGGATTCACGCTGGGCGGTGGCTACGGGCAATGGAAAGCAACGACCTTTCGCATCGGACACATGGGTGATATTCCGGTAGCCTCGTTGGAAACGATGCTCGACGCGCTGGAAGAGGTGGCGCGCGCATGACGCAGCATCGCGTCCTGGTCACTGACATCCTGGCTGAGTCGGGACTGCAGATTCTGCACGCCGCGACCGACGTCGATCTCGACTACCGCCCCGGCCTCAAGGGGAAGGATCTGCTTCAGGCGGTCAGGGAGTCGGACGCATTGATCACGCGAAGCGGGACAGCAGTGACCAGCGAGTTGGTCAACGCCGGAAAGCGGCTGCGCATCATTGGACGCGCCGGCGTCGGGCTGGACAACGTCGATGTGGAGGCCTGCACCGCCCGCGGCATCCTGGTCATCAACGCGCCGACCGCGAACATCCTCTCCGCAACGGAACACACCATGGCCATGCTGCTGGCGCTGTGCCGCAACATCCCCGAGGCTCATGCCAGCGTAAAGCGCGGCGAGTGGGTCCGCACGAAGTTCATGGGCGTGGAGTTGAGCGGCAAGGTTCTCGGCGTCGTCGGGCTCGGAAGAATAGGGACGCGGGTGAGCACACGGGCCCGGTCGTTCGGCATGCGCGTCATTGCTTACGATCCCTACATCGCGCCGACCGTGGGGGAGAAGGTTGGAGCGGAGATGGTGTCGCTCGACGATCTGCTTGCCCAGGCGGACGTGGTCACCGTCCACACGCCGCTCACCGACGAGACGCGTGGAATGATCGGGGCGCGTGAGCTCTCGAAGATGAAAGACGGGGTGATCCTCGTCAACTGCGCGCGGGGTGGCATCTACGAGGAACATGCGCTGGCGGAAGCGCTGCAAAGCGGCAAAGTCTCTGGCGCGGCGATCGATGTCTACGAGCAGGAACCTCCGCCGAAGGATGCCCCGCTGCTGCAGGCGAAGAACGTCGTTCTGTCACCGCACATTGGAGCCAACACGATCGAGGCGCAGGACCGCGTGGCTGTCCAGACGGCGGAGATGGTCGTCGACGCTCTGCGCGGGTCCATTTTTGTCTCCGCCGTCAACTTGCCGTTCGAAGGGCTGTCCGATGCCGATGCTGCGCCGCTGATCAGCCTCGCCGAGAAGATCGGCCTCTTTTCCGCGCAGATCATCAACGGGCCGATCACGCGCGCGGCGATCGAGTTGTGGGGCATCGATGAGCGGCTGCTGAAGATCATGTCCGTCGCTTCGCTCAAGGGTGCGCTCACGCCGCACCTCGCGGAGTCGGTCAACTTCGTCAACGCCGAGCAGATCGCCCAGAACCGCGGGATCGCCATCAGCGCCACCACGCACCCCATCCCGCACGACTACACGAACCTGGTCACGCTGCGAGCGGCCTCGGCTCGAGAGGAGATCTGCGTTTCCGCCACTCTCTTCAGCGAAAAGAATCAGCGGATTGTCTCGGTCAACAACTTCCGCGTCGAGTTCAAGCCGGAAGGCCATCTCATTTACATCATCAACAAAGACGTCCCGGGCGTGGTAGGCAAGGTGGGAACGCTTCTTGGTGATCGCGAAATCAATATCGCTGAGTACAATCTGGCCAGGAGCGGAAGCGGTGGAAAGGCGATGGCCATCATCACCGTCGATTCGCCGCTCGATAAGGACACGCTCAGCTTTCTCCGTTCATTCAAGGAAATGGAAGAGGTGAAGCAGGTTCGTCTGTGATGCAGTACCGCGATCTCGGCCGAACTGGAATCCGAGTCAGTGTCATCGGCTTCGGTGGATGGGCCATTGGCGGCACCGCTGAGGCTTCCGGCACACCCCTCGGATGGGGACAGACCTTTGACGACGAGTCATTGGCGGCCATCCGTCGAGCGCGCGAGCTTGGCGTCACGTTTTTCGACACCGCCGACTCCTACGGCTTCGGCCGCAGCGAATCGCTCCTGGGCATCGTCCTCTCGCGGCATCGGCATGAGGTTGTGATCGCCACGAAGGTGGGCGTTCTTCGAACCGCGGGCGGCGAGCTGCGAAAGAACTTTTCCAAGCAGCACATCTTTCACGCCGTCGACGGTTCGCTGAAGCGCCTTCGGACCGATTACATCGATCTCTACCAGGTCCACAATCCCACGATCGATGAGCTGGCGCGTGGCGAGGTGCAGGACGCGATGGATCGTCTGCAGGACGCCGGCAAGATCAGATTCTGGGGCGTCTCGGTTTCCACCCCGGAGGAAGGTGTCGAGGTGATCCGCCGCGGATGGGCGCACGCCCTTCAGGTGCTCTACAACGCTCTGAATCAGGCCCCCGCGCGCGAGCTGTTTCCGCTGGCAAAGGAGAAAGGGTACGGCGTCATCGCCCGCGTACCGCTGGCGTCGGGTCTGCTGACGGGCAAGTTTCGTATCGACTCGCTCTTTCCCGCCGATGATGTCCGACAGAACTTCCTGACACCACGGCGTCTGCAGGAAGCGCTGGAACGGGTGGACGAGGCAAAGTCGATCATCGGCGGCGCCTCCCGGAATCTGGCCGAAGGAGCGCTGAAGTTCGTTCTGGCTAATGACGCGATCGCCACGACCATCCCGGGGGCGAGAAGTCCTCGACAGGTGGAGATGAACGTCGCCGCCGCTGAGGGGTCGATGCCTGCCGATGTCATCGAGAAGCTTCGCGCTCGGCTCGGCGACTACAACTTCTATCAGCGGCACGGGATTCGTTTGTAGCTGTCATTCCGAGCGTAGCGAGGAAACTGGGTGGGCTCCCCGCCCGCACAGATCCCTCACTACGCTCGGGATGACAAAGCAGGTCCCGTAACGTTCTACATTCGAATATGCCCTCCCGCACCATTGCCATCCGCGGCGCGAGGACGCACAACCTCAAGAACATTTCGGTGGACATTCCGCAGCGCCAGCTCACCGTGGTGACCGGACCTTCCGGATCGGGGAAGTCGTCGCTGGCCTTCAACACCCTCTATGCCGAGGGGCAGCGGCGGTTCGTCGAGTCGATGTCCACGTATGTGCGGCAGTTTCTGGAGCGGATCGACCGGCCCGATGTCGACGATATCGCCGGAATCCTCCCGGCCATTGCCATCGAGCAGAAGAACTCGGTGAAGAACGCTCGCTCCACCGTGGCCACGGCGACGGAGCTTGCCGACCATATCCGCCTGTTCATGACGTATTGCGGCGAGACGATTTGTCCCGAATGCAACGCCGTCGTCCGGAAGGAAACGCCGGAGACCATCACGCACGCCATCGCAGACCAGCTCGGCGGAAGGCGCGTCGTCATCCTGGCGCCGGTGTTCTTCGAAGCGGCACAGCGCGATGCCGTGCTGGCTCAGCTGATCAAGGCCGGCTATTACCGCATCTGGATGAACGGCGAAGTGCAGGACTTGAAGGAAGCGGGTATTTCCGATGTGACGTCGCTCGAACTGGTCATCACCCGAATGCGAGTGGAGGAAGCGAAGTGGTCGCAGATCACCGAGGCGATCGAGCAGGCGTTCGAGATTTCGAAAGGAACGGTCAACGTTCTCGAGGAAAACGAAGAAGGCTGGATAAGCCATCGCTTCACATCGCGCTTCGCCTGCAACAAGTGCGGGAGCGAATTTCTGGAGCCGACGCCGAACCTCTTCTCATTCAATTCGCCGCTGGGAGCCTGCACGCATTGCCAGGGCTACGGGCGAATCATCGGCATCGATATGGAGAAGGTGATCCCGAACCACGATCTGCGGCTGGATGAGCTGCCCATTGCACCGTGGAACTCCCCGGGCTACGAGGACTGCTATGAAGACCTGGAGCGGGCGGCGGCGAAGTATGGCCTGCGGCTCGACGTACCCCTCAAAGATCTCGAGCCAGCGGAGTGGGATCTCCTGCGCAAAGGACGGGGAAAGTGGTACGGCATCAACGGATTCTTTGAGTGGCTGGAGACGAAGAAGTACAAGATCCACGTCCGGGTGAAGCTGGCGAAGTACCGCAGCTATGAACCATGTCCGCATTGCCACGGCTCGCGGTTGAAGGCCGCGGCGGCGTACGTGAAGTTTCGCAGCCTGACCATTGCCGATCTCTTCGCCATGGACGTCAAGACCGCACGCCGCTTCTGGGAGTACCTGGCGATGTCGAAGCAGGAGGAGGCGCTGGCCGGACATCTCCGCCGCGAGATCGTCAATCGTCTCGTCTACCTGGACGAGGTAGGGCTGTCCTACCTCACGCTGGCGCGGCAGACACGCACGCTCTCCGGCGGGGAATCGCAGCGCATCAATCTTGCCGCGGCCCTCGGCAGCTCGCTCACCGAGACGATGTACGTGATCGATGAGCCGACAGTAGGTTTGCATGCGCGCGACAGCGAGCGCCTTCTCGCCGTACTTCGCCGGCTGCGCAACGCCGGAAACACGGTCATCGTTGTCGAGCACGATCCGACGATCATTGCCGGCGCCGATCATACGGTCGAGTTGGGACCGGGCGCGGGAGAGTACGGGGGTCAGGTCGTTTACCAGGGTGTCGCACGTCCCTCGAAAAGCGACGGCTTGCCGCCGCTTTCGAAAGGCGGCGCCGAGGCGCCGCACGCCAAGGTGATCATCCGCGGCGCGGCCGAGAACAACCTGAAGAATGTCGATGTCACGATTCCCCTGCGACAGCTCGTCGCGGTCACCGGCGTGTCGGGATCCGGCAAGTCGACGCTCATCCGGAACTGCCTTTACAACCATTACCAGCGCCAGTATCGCGGGGTAAGCGGAGGCGATACTGGAAAGATCGAATCTCTGGCGGGGTTCGAGTCGATCTCCGACATGCAGTTCGTCGATCAGTCGCCCATCGGCCGGTCCACGCGTTCGAACCCGGCGACCTACACCAAAGCGTGGGATGAGATCCGCAAGCTTCTGTCGGAGACGACGACGGCCAAGCTGAACGGCGTGACCGCAGGCATGTTCTCATTCAACACGGCCGGCGGACGCTGCGACACATGCGAGGGTGCGGGCACGGTCAAGATCGACATGCAATTCCTCGCCGACGTCGAAGTCATCTGCGACAAGTGTGGCGGCCGGCGATTCAACGAGCAGGTGATGAAGGTCGCGTACAAGAATCGCAACGTGAATGACATCCTCAGCATGACAGTCGATGAGGCGATGCGCTTCTTCGTCGACAAGCGCGCCATTGTCAAGAAGCTGTCGGCCCTGCGCTCGGTTGGTCTCGGCTACCTTCGGTTGGGACAATCGACCGATTCGCTTTCGGGCGGTGAAGCACAGCGGCTGAAGCTCGCTTCGTTTCTGGCTGAGAACACAAAGGCGACCGCGGGCCGCCTCTTCCTCTTCGACGAGCCGACGACCGGCCTTCATTCGACCGACGTGGCGCAACTCATCGGCACGCTTCGCGATCTCATCGACCGCGGGAACTCCGTGGTGGTGATCGAGCACAATCAGCAGCTCATCGAGGCATCCGACCACGTGATCGATCTGGGGCCGGAGGGCGGCGATCAGGGAGGCGAAGTAATCGCAGTCGGTACGCCAGAGGAAATCTCCGCCAATCCGCGGAGCATCACGGGCCGCTATCTCTTTGGGGGATCGACCGCTGTCGCTAGCGGCCTGGCGCGAAGTAAAAAATGAAGTCGACAACCCAACCGATCCGCTCGCGGCGCGGCGCGTCCGCGGCGGTGATCTTGCTGAAGGCGGTCGATGCGGCGAGGCTGCGGATCAGCGAATAGCCGACGTCGTTGGTCGGGACGCGCACTGCGACTTTGACCCCGTTTCCCTCCACGATCGAAGCGTTCACGATCGGAGCGCCCGCGGGAAGCGTTCCCCGAATCGCGGTTTTCCAATGAGGCGGGATCGCCAGAGTGGTCAACGCGTCATTGGCTTCGGCGACGCGAAGCTGGTGCGGTCGACGACGCGTATCAACGGTGCGGATGGACCCGGAGGCGAAGTCGGCCTGAACAGTGACGGTCATTCCCTTCGGGAGATCGACGTCGGTGCGAAGCGTTCCCGATCTACGGGACGCCGTGAGCGCGTAGACTCCGGATGCGATCGAGTCGATCGCCAGAGGGCTGGTGCCGCTCTTCTCGATAGTGGTACCGCGAAAGTGAACCGTGCAGTCGCCGGGAACCGAGATAAAGCGGAGCGAGGCCGTCTCATCATCAGACGATGGGGTCACCTTCCTTCGAAGGCCGAGGGGCGATACGGCGACGTTGCTCGTCCCGCCAGGGACGATCGAGACGTCGAATGATGCTTCCCGTCCGTCCGCGGAACGGACGAGAATGTGATGTTTTCCAGCAGCGAGATCTTTGACGAGTTTGCCGCCTTCTTCGGCCGATGAGAGACCAGCTGAAACCCCGTCAACGAAGACTTCGAAGCCCGGGGCGATGCGCACGAACAGGCGACCGGGAGGCTCGGCCGCAGACACCGCGGCCAGCAGGACCGCCGCCATCAGTGTTTTCATGATGTGCTGCTCATGATACCTAAGTGATTGATTCCGCGTCGCCGGAGCGCGGTATCGTTCGCCTGGGAAGGGTTCATCGATAGAATCGCACCCGTCTTGCAAGCGGACCGGTCGCAGCAGGCATAGCGGAGGAGAGTCGAATGAGCGTAAGCCACCAGGAATACCCCGATGTCGTGGGTCTGGCCCCTGACGTTCCGGAATCCGCAGCATTCGAGCCGTACATCCCTGCAGAGAGAAATCTTCGGGAGCTGACGGCTCTCCCTGTCGTCATGGGGACGATCCTTGGAGCGATCTTCGGCGCCTCCTCGCTCTATCTCGTTCTGAAAGTCGGCCTCACGGTCAGCGCGTCGATTCCGGTAGCGGTCATTTCCATCACCCTCTTCCGCATTCTGTCGAAGATGGGATTGCGCGACGCCACCATTCTGGAGAACAACATCGTGCAGACGGCCGGGTCGGCCGGAGAATCGATCGCGTTCGGCGTTGGTGTGACCATGCCGGCGATCATGATTCTCGGCTTCGATCTGGAGATCACCCGCGTGATGCTGGTGGCCATCCTCGGCGGCCTCCTCGGGATCCTGATGATGATCCCTCTGCGCCGCGCGCTGATCGTCGCCCAGCACGGGATTCTCAAGTATCCGGAGGGCACGGCGTGCGCCGAGGTTCTGAAGGCCGGAGCATCGGACGAATCGCGCGCTGCCGCCTCAGAAGCAGCCAAGCGGGAGATGGAGGCGCTGGGGGGTGCGGCGACGGAAGCCAAGACGATCTTCACCGGGTTCGGGATTGGTCTGGCCTACAAGACCGCGATGATCGCGTTTCGCGGCTGGCGCGACACGCCTGAACGCGTATTCGGACGGCCGTTCGAAGCAGCGTCGATTTCGACAGAGATTTCACCCGAGCTGCTCGGCGTCGGTTACATCATCGGACCGCGCATCGCATCGATCATGTGCGCCGGCGGCGTCCTCGCGTACCTGGTGCTGATTCCGGCCATCAAGTACTTCGGCAGCGGACTGGCCGCTCCCCTTCCACCGGAGACCAAGGCGCTCATCAGGGACATGAGCCCCGGCGCGATTCGCAACGCCTACGTGCTGTACATCGGCGCAGGAGCGGTCGCCGCGGGCGGCATCATCAGCGTCATGCGTTCGCTGCCCATCATCTGGCATGGATTGAAGGGCGGTCTGCGCGACTTTCGAGCGACGAAGGGCGAAGAAGGGTCATCGGTCCCGCGAACAGATCGTGATCTCTCCATGAAGCTCGTTCTGATCGGCATCATCGGGCTTGTGGTGGCGATCGCGTTTGCCAATCCGCTGTATGTCGGAGGCACAGGCATCGGTGCACGCATCGCCGCTGCGATTCTCATCGTCATCTTCGGATTTTTGTTCGTTACGGTGTCCTCGCGCCTCACCGGCGAGATCGGTTCATCGTCGAATCCGATTTCCGGAATGACCGTCGCTACGCTCCTGCTGACGTGTCTGATCTTCGTCGTGCTTGGCTGGACGGGCAGCAACTACTTCGTCACCGCGCTGTCCATCGGCGGGATTGTCTGCATCGCGTCATCGAACGGCGGAACGACATCGCAGGATCTGAAGACAGGTTTTCTCGTGGGGGCGACGCCGAAGTCGCAGCAGATCTCCATTCTCATCGGCGCGCTCTTCTCGGCGCTGATCCTGGGACCGATCCTTCTGGAACTGAACAGGGCGGGATCGGTCTACGTCTCGGTAGGAACGAAGTCCGCGGGGGTGTTTGCCGGAATGGCAGATCCCGGCACGCGTGTCGATGTCTCGACATTGCAGCGTCGCGAGCGAGTTAAGGGGCCGCAGGCCTCGAGTGATCCAAAGGAGTATTACGTCTGGCACTACCAGGATCCTTCAGGCGGGAACGCTGAGAAGTATCTCGTCGATGAGACCGGGCGACTTGCGTACTACGTCGATCCCGGGATCAACGGTGCGGTCAAGACTCTGCCCGGCGGCGAGAAGGTGACGAAGTTCGACGCGCCGAAAGCGACCTTGATGTCGTACATCATCAAGGGCATTCTCGGCGGCAAACTCCCGTGGGGACTCGTCTTGCTCGGAGCGATGATTGCCATCGTGCTCGAGATGTCGGGGATTCCGTCGCTGGCCTTCGCGGTCGGTGTCTATCTGCCGCTCTCTTCCTCCAGTCCGATCTTCATCGGCGGAGCGATCCGCTGGCTCGCTGACGCCTGGGTACGTAAGAAATATCGCGGGATGAACCTGACCCCCGAGCAATTGACGGCGGAGGGCGACAAGAGCCCCGGAGTGTTGCTGGCGTCGGGATACATCGCCGGCGGCGCGATCGCCGGGATCATCATCGCCTTCCTGGCAGGCGTGCCATTCATGGCCGGATTCAACGACAAGATCGAGACGTGGTCGAAGACGAATCGGTTCTACAGCGGCGGCAGCGCCGATCTTCTATCGCTGATTCCGTTCGCCGCGCTTGTGTTGATGCTGTACCTCGTCGGTCGCGAGATCCTGATGGCTCCGAAGCCGGCGAAGCGGGAAGAGGGATAGCTCTAGCGGCGTGGAGGCGTGAAGAAGCGCGCTCGTTCGGTGAACGACCACGTTGACGCTACGCGGCGTGCGCGCCAGCGCGGAACCGCCCGCGCCAGACACACGTAACTGAGCAGCGCCACGTTCACTCCCAGCAGAACGAGAACCGACTCGTGGCGATCGAGAAGAGGAACGTGTGCTCGCGGCCAGCGAATGAAAAACCAATCGACGGCAACGAGCAGCAGCACATCGAAGATGTCGCGCAGGATGGCGCGGATCCGCGCTCTTCGGATGACCTTTCGAGACTGAACGATCACCGCGGGCGCGTTGGCAGCAGCAGAAACTCCCGGCAGCAGAGGTCGCTTATTGGCCATTGCTTAGATTTCGACGTTCGCAGTCGCGTCGAAATTCCAAATAAATATCTAAGATTAGAGCAGGGCTGGCTAAAGCCGGCCCCACACAAAGCCTTATCGTTGACGGATGGTCTGTGCGATGTAGTTGCCGTCAGCGTCGCGGTATGCCTTCACGACAATCGAGTCGCCTTCCTTCAGCCGATCGGCGGTCGTGTACCCGCCGCTCCGAGTACGCATTGAGAAATCTTCCACCACGTACAGACGAACGGTCCGGTTGTTGTTCTGCGTGTCGCGGATGACAAGTTGAGGTGATGCTGCGAGCGATTGCGTCACCGTCCCATAGATCGTCACTACGCCAAGATCGGTCGGCGTCCCAGACGTCGCCTGGTCGCGCGGCGGGATTGTTGTCGCGCCGGGCGTTAGCACGTCGTCCGTGAACCGAACCGTGGTGGCGATGAACGAGTCGCCGCTGTAGTTCCCGCTGAGGTCGACGCGGTCGCCGACCTGAAGGTCGCTGCCGCGAACGCGGCGCCCGGAAGTGTCGGTGGCCGACGTCAAATCGACGCGCACCTGTCCGCGACCTGTGTCCACGCGGATGACATCGTTCCGTCGATCGACGCTGACGACGCGGCCGGTCAGTGCACCGACCTGGCGCGCCGTTCCGCCAGTTTCCTGCACGCTCTGCAGCACGTCGATCACCCGCGCGCGCATCTCGGTGCCCGACGACGTAGCGCTTTCCGGCTCGACGCGGATGCGATCGCCGACCTCGAGATTCGAGATTCGATACGTATTGCCGCGGTAATAGACCGGCGTGGCCGACGTCGCGCGCACCGTGATCATCTCGCGGCGATCCGTCTCCATCACCACGCGCCCCTCGTCCGGATTCACCTGCCTGACCACACCCTCGACTCGACCGAGGCGATCGGGTGCCGTCGTTGGTGTCGTACCGCCCACGGTGGGCGTCGACACACTGGTCGACGGAGACCGCGTCTGACCGATGCCCGTCTGGTCGGCGGCAATTGGCCGTCCGAGCAATGTCACGTAGTCGGCGGCGACGGCGCCATTGGCCCGACCTATGCCCCGAACCTCGACGCGATCGCCAACGCGGATGTTTGAGAAGCCAGACGTTCCGACGAAGATCTCAGGCGAGCCGTTGATAGTTCCGCCGAAGCCGCGGTACTGCGTCGACACGGAGTCGGCCTGAACAGTGATTTGTCCGTAGCGATCTTCGTCGGGTGTGAGCTGGAAGCGTCCGCTTCCTTCGTCGACGTCTGCTACGGTTCCCACCGCCGTGCCCCGAACGCCCTCGCGGACGTCGGCACTTGTCCGCCATTGAGCGCCGGATTGTCCAAAAGCGGAGACGGTGATCAGCAGCGAGAAGATCGAAATCGCTGGTTGACGCAGAAATGCGCGCATCATGAACCTCCTGACGTCGCACGGTGGGGCAAAGGGCGCGCCAGTCTCAGCGACGGCCCCAAACTTCGCGCCCGGCGATGAAAACATTCTTGATCGTCCGGTCGTCGCCCATGAAGATGAGTCCGGAAAGGAGCTCTTCCACGGACGTGGCGCGCTGGCTGCGCATCGAAATCAGGGGAGTGGCGCGCAGATCGAGGATGAGAAAGTCGGCCGATTTGCCTGCCTCCAGACTTCCGGTCTCCTGATCGAGCGAAAGCGCTCGGGCGCCGCCGAGAGTGGCGAGATACCAAAGCTCCACCGGCGTAAGCGAGACGCCTTGCACTTGTTGCACTTTGTACGCGTCGGCCATAGCGGTGAACATCGATGGTGTCGTTCCCGCTCCGATGTCCGTCCCCAGGCCGACCACTACGCCGGCGTTCAGCACGCGATGAAGGCGAAAGAGGCCGCTGCCCAGAAACAGATTCGAGTTCGGACAGTGGGCGATGCGCGCTTTGCGGCGGCTGAGCAGATCCAGCTCTTCTTCGGTCAGGTAGACGCCGTGCGCCAGGACGGTGAGCTCGTCGAGCAGCCCATAGCGGTCGTAGACGTCCGCATACTCCGCCTCAGGGAAGAGCTCCTGCACCCACAATACCTCGGTCGTGTTTTCGGAGATGTGAGTGTGGACGTAGGCATCGCGGAACTCCCGCTTCAAGTCGCCGGCAAGGGCCAGCAGCTCGGGAGTTGACGTCGGCGCGAAGCGAGGGGTAATGGCGTATCGCAGCAGGCCGCGCTTATGCCACTTCAAGAGCAGCCTGCGGCTGGCGTCGTACGACTCCTTCGCATTCTCGAGGAGCGCGGCCGGAGCGTTCCGGTCCATCATCGCCTTGCCGATGATTCCGCGGAATCCCCGCCGCTCCGCTTCCGCGAAGAAAATGTCGGTGGCCTCGTAGTGAATCGTCGAAAAGATCAGCGCGCAGACCGTTCCGTTCCGCAGCAGCTCATCGAAAATCGCGCGAGCGATGACTTCCGCGTGCTTCGGATCGCTGAACTTCGCCTCGGTGGGAAAGGTGTAGCGGTTCAGCCAGTCCAGCAGGTGACCGCCGTACGAGCCGATCATCTCCAGCTGCGGCGCGTGCAAATGCGTGTCGAAGAAGCCGGGTGTGATGAGCGCGTCGCTTCCGAGCTCCATCACCTCTGCGCCAGGGGGGTGTTCGCCCCAGGGGCCAACCGCGGCGATACGATCGCCTTCGACGGCGACAAAGCCGTCGTCGTGCGCGATGTAGGGATGCCCGTCGCCGCCGCGGAACGGATCGGCGACCGGCGTGAACACGCGCCCGCGGAACAGCTTCACGCGCGGATTGTAGTGTCAGATGCCGCTGGGAATCTCTTCTTCCGGTTCGTCCGGCGCGATCAGCTTTTCGAACACGATCGCTTGAAGCGTTCCGGCGGCCGCGGGTGTGGTGACGTCGAGGGACGCGGTGAGAGCGAGCGACGTCTGGGTGACCGCTTCAACGAACGGCGCCTCGCTCGACGGAATCACGATCGGCTCCTCCGCCGTCTTGCGCGTGCCACGCGCTTCGCGTTCCTCAGCGTCACGGAATTCCTTGTTCCCCATCAGAATCGTCGGGACGAGCTTCTCGTACAGCTCCGACGTCGCGCGCACGTCTTCCAGGCAGTAGTCGGCAATTTCCCGATGACGACCGGCGTCATACCAGGCGCCGACGGAGCGTCCGTCGATGCCCTCCCCCTTCGAGGTCTGGACACCAAACGACTTGCAGGCGAGATCGAGATTGAATTTGAAATTCCGGTCCCGCGTCGTACCGAAGAAGTTCAGCGCTTCGCGCAGATCACAATTCGGGTGGAGCTGGTAGCGGTACCCGACCAGGTCCCGCTTCGGAGGGACGCCGTTGATCGCTGAGCGAATCATCAAGAACGGACCGTCAAACTGACGGCCGTTGAAGGAGATGAAGCGTGAGTCGTTGTCGAACCACTCCCAGAACTTCTCCAGGATCTGCTTCTCCGTTCCGGAGACGTAGGTTCTCGTACCGACCTTCTCCACCTGCATTTCCGTCTGCCCGGGAACCTCGTAGAGCGCGCAGGAGCGGCCATCGTCCAGGCGGATCACACCGATGGCGATGATCTTTCCGCGAAACGGCGAGAGTCCCCCGGCGCGACGCGTCTCCTCGGCGTCGCCTTCATTGAGGCCCTTCATCAGGTACTCACGGACGTAGGGGTCGTGCTCTTCCCACGGAATCCCGACCGTCTCGATATCGATGACGAGTTTTTTCATGTCCGGGCGAGGACAACATTTTACGCCCGCCGACAATTCTTACGCGGCGATCTTGAGCTTGTCGACGAGCTCCTTGACCGCGGCG
>QHVS01000055.1 GCA_003223635.1 Acidobacteriota bacterium
AATTAACTCTTTCATTTCCGGCAGGCGCTGGTCGGGAAGATCGGTGCAGATCAGATGGAAACCGTAGTCAATCGACGTTTTCGCTTCCGCCTTCTTGAACCAGACGTCGAGGGCCTGGCTGAGCGACTGACCCTTGTACTGCACGGCAAAGTCGATGATGGTGGTCCTGCCGCCGAACGCCGCGGCGCGTGTCCCGGTCTCGAAGTTGTCCGACGACGAGGTGCCGCCGAAGGGGAGATCCATGTGCGTGTGCGGATCGATTCCGCCGGGGATGACCAGACGTCCTTTTGCGTCGATTGTCTTGTCGGCTTTGACGTCGATCTTCTTGCCGATCATGGCCACTTTGCCGTCTTCGATGAGGATGTCGGCGTGGTAATCGTCGACGGCGGTGACGACGCGGCCATTGGTGATGATCGTTTTCATGGAGGCGTCATTGTCATATACACAACGCCGGGCGGCAACCAAGCAGACGAAAGGAATCCGCCATGTCAAAGGGTGTCATCACATTCGCGCTGGCTGCGCTGCTGGCCGTGCCTCTCATCGCCGGACCGGGAGAACAGGCCCCACCGCCAGAACTGATCCTGAAGGAAGTTCTGCAACTCACCGATGCGCAGATCGGCGCCATCCAGCAGCTCGCTCAGGCGCGGCAGCAGGCGATCGAGCCGCTGACAAGGCAGATCGCAACGGCGCAGCAGGCGCTCTATGCGGCGTTGGAAGCGCCGGGGGCCGACCCCGCGTCGGTGGGCAAGCTCGCCATTGCCATCCGCGATCTGCAGCACCAGATCGAGCAACATGCGCGAGACTATGCGCAGGGATTTCTGGCGCTGTTGACCGATACTCAGCGCTCGCAGGTGCAGCAGATCCGCGGCGTAGAGAACGCGTTGCGCGCCGCGGCGGCGCTGCATCAGCTTGGCCTGTAGCGGTGGCAACGCGCCGGATTGCCGCATATGGAGCGAGCGGAGCTCGAATCGACGCTGGAGACGCTGCATCCGGCCAGCTTCGGGTGGGCTCTCTCGTGTTGTCGCCGTGATCGCCAGGAAGCGGAAGAGGTTCTTCAGATGAGCTATCTCAAGATCATCGAAGGGAAAGCGAGATTCGCCGGCAGGTCGAGCTTCAAGACCTGGCTCTTCGCCGTGATTCGGCGCACCGCGCTGGAGCGGTTCCGCTGGCAGCGAGTGCGGCGCATTGTCTTTCTGGAGACCTCGCCGCCCGCGCGGCCGGATCAGATCCTGGAGAGCAGTGAGCGGACGGAGCGGCTGTTGCGCGCCCTGGACGCGATCTCGCGCCGGCAGCGCGAAGTGGTCGAGTTGGTTTTCTATCACGACATGACCATCGAGGAAGCCGCGCAGTCCCTGGGCATCTCCATCGGATCCGCTCGCGTGCATTACGAGCGGAGCAAACGAAGGCTCCTGGCCATTCTGCAAGAGGAGGAGCGCATTGCCTTCGCCTGACGATCTTCGTGACGCATTCCGCGAGCTTCGCGCCGCGGAGCAGCGGCACGTGCCGCCGTTCCGCCGTTCGATGGAGCGGCGGCCTTCAGGCCGCCGTCGGCTCCGCTACACATTCGCGATCGCCGCGCTATTGCTCGTGGTCGCCGGCGCATCGCTTCTTCAGCGCCGGTTGATGCGGCCGGTGGTGACAACGTCCATCTCCAGCTGGAAGGCTCCCACCGATTTCTTGCTGCAGACGCCCAACGCAAAACTCATGAAAACGGTGCCCGCATTCGGCGTACCGAAGAGAGGAACATCATCATGAAGCGCCTATTCATCACACTCCTGTTTCTGAGCATCTCCGCGTTCGCACAGCAGCCGCCACCGAATGACGATCCGATCGGCCGGCAGCTCTTTCCTCCGGAAATCGTGATGGGACATCAGGAGGAGCTCGGCCTGCAGGAAAAGCAGCGCGCGGCCATCCGAAGCGAAGTGCACAAGGTGCAATCGCGGTTCGTCGATCTGCAGTGGCAGCTCAGCGAAGACACCGAGAAGATGGCCAGCCTCCTGCGCAGCACGCCGATCGACGAAGCGAGAGTCCTCGAGCAGGCGGACAAAGTGATGGCCCAGGAGCGCGAAGTGAAGAAGATGCAGCTGTCGATGCTGGTACGCATCCGGAACCTCCTGACGCCCGAGCAGATCGCGAAGCTGCAGGAGATCCGGCGCAGGACGTCCTAGCGCGAGAGCGCTCCGATGCGGCTGCGCGCGCTCACCCGCTGGTCGGGCGTGACGTACAGGACGATCGACTGTCCGGCGGTGAGCGGGTCCGGCGAGTTCCAGGTGCGGCCGTTGAACGAAAGGGTCAGCGTCCGCGTGGGACGGATCGACAGTCGCTTCGTCTCGCCATTGCGCAGCGCGCCGAGCTGGAACGCGCCGTCTTCGGTGGTCAGCACGACGAGAGCGAGGGTCGTGCCGGACTGATTGATGACCACTACGTGCGCGGGGAAACTTCCCATCCGCCAGGTCATGATGAGCACTGCTGCGACGCCGATCAGGATCGGCCAGAGGACGCGCCTGGAGATCACCTAGAGATGCGCCCTGGAACACGCGCGGCGTCATATCGGCGATCGTCTACGATTTCTTCGAGGCGCGCGGCTACGCGACCACGCGCTCCGATCCCAAAACGCTGTCGCGCAGCGATCACGGCTTAGTGCCCACGCACGACCCGTCGCCGACCACCTGGAATGATTTTCGCGACGAAGATATCGGACAGGCCAAATGGACCGCTGAACTTTCGGCTGAATGCGCCAGGCGTCGTAGGGAAGTTGTCGGAGCCTGTGGCGCCGGCGATGTACGCGTTTCCAGAATCGTCCAGAGCGAGTGCATAAGCGGTGTCGCCAATACTGCCGCCGATGAATGTCGAATATAGAAGGGCTGAGCCGGCGGCGTTGAACTTGACCAGAAACGCATCGCCGAGACCGTTGATCGTGGTTGAAAACGCGTTTGCCGTCGTCGGGAACTCTGTTGAACCCGTTGAACCGGCGACATACGCGTCGCCGAAACCATCGACTGCGATTGCGTTACCGAAGTCCCCGAGCGTACCGCCGAGATAGGTCGAATACAGCGCTGCCGAGCCAGATGCATTCAGTTTCGTGACGAACGCGTCGACAGCGCCGCCGAATGTCGTATCGAACGCACTAGCCGTGGTGGGGAAATCGGCAGAACTCGTATATCCGGTCACATACGCGTTCCCCGCCCGGTCGATTGCGAGACCGAACGCCTGGTCCGTGCTGCTGCCGCCCAGGTAAGTGGAGTAGAGCAGCGCTGTGCCTGAAGAGTTAACCTTCGCGACGAACGCGTCGTTGGAAGGCCCACCGAAAATCGTTCGAAAGGCGCCGGGAGTGGTTGGAAAGTTCGGAGACTCCGTCAGGCCGGCGATGAACGCGTTGTCTGCGGAATCGACGGCCAGGCCCCACGGCTGGTCGAATCCACTGCCGCCGAGAAGAGTCGAATAGACGACCGCGGAGCCTGTCGGATTTAGTTTTGTGATGTAAGCGTCGGCCGACCCGACAATCGACGTAGCAATGGCGCCGATGCTTGTCGGAAAATCGGGCGACCACGTCTCGCCGGTGATGTACGCGTTGCCGGCGGCGTCGATGGCGATGTTGCGGCTATCATCGTGCTGGCTCCCGCCGAGAAGTGTCGAGTAGAGGAGCGAGGAGCCGGAGGGATTGAGCTTCACCACAAAAGCATCGCTACCCCTGACCGTCCGGTTGAGTGCGCCGGCTGTCGTCGGAAAATCTGAAGAGTCGGTATATCCGGTGACATACGCATCGCCGGCCGCGTCCACCGCAACGGCCGATCCGCGTTCGACGCCGATACCGCCGAGATAGGTCGAGTACAGAACGACAGACCCTGTGCTGTCGAGTTTCGTAACGAAAGCATCCAACGGCCCGGCATCGCTTCGGCCGACGGCACCGGCTGTCGTTGGAAAGTCGGTCGACGTCGTGCTGCCGGTGACGTACACATTTCCCGAAGCGTCGATGGCCATGCCAAAGGGCACGTCATTGCCGCTGCCGCCGAGGTAAGTGGAATACACAAGCGGATCGATGGTAAGCAGTCGAGCGTGATCGTACGCACCGACCTTCAACGTTACGCGATCGTTTTGAGTTAGTACGAAGTCCGCGAGGACGGGCGTACGACGTCCGCCGCGCGCCTGATAAGCAAAGGGCTTGCGGATCCGAATGTCGCCCGCGACAACATCGCCGCGATCGAGCAGCGGTCGATCGACTGACTCGAATCGAAGCTGAATCGATTCGGGATTCGCACCGGGATAGATGACAAAATCAAACTCGAGTTCGTGCTGGGTTCTCTTGTAAACAACGTCGATCCCTGGATAGACGTTCTGGCATCGCACTTTGCCGTAGTTCGCAATGTTCGTTCGCCACATTTTCGGATCGCGGCCGATGAAGTAGTTGCTGTGACTGCCCAGCGGATTCACTCCAGTCATGTGGGCGCTTTTGTCTGCGCCGACGAACTCCATGCGCGCTTCGCGGCCAGGGAATCGCCACATCGCGTTCGTCGGCGTAAGAAACAGCGTGTTTCCGCGATCGTGCGCCAGAAATTTCACTGCCGCCGGAGCTTGTCCGTCGTTCGTTTCAAACGCGCCCTCGGCGCCCATAAGGCGAACCGACGCGGCGAGTACCAAAACGGCAGCCGACACTCTAAGCAATTGAATTCCAACCCGTGCGGCGCGCTGAGGCGGCCTTCTTAATGATGCTCACGGCGCGCGTGGCCTCGTCTTCAGAGCCGAAGCCGACCACCGCGGAGTAACGGTTACCGATCACCTGCGCGACAAGGAAGTGAATATTGATGCCCTGGTCGGCGATGGCCCGGGCCAACGTATGACCGAGGCCGGCGCGATTGTCGCCCTGCACCATCAGTGCAGGAGGACCCGATGCCGCGAGCCCAGCCTGTCGTGCCGCCGCCTCTCCCTTCTTTCCGCTGACCGGAAAGACTTCGATGATGGCCTTCTCTCCCATGTGATAGCCCATCACCACCTGCAGGTTGGCGCCCGAACGCGAGAGGGGCTCGAGCGTCTGAGCCAGCATTCCGGGTCGATTGGGCACTTCCCGCCGCCACAGCGTGATCTTCTTAACCGAGATGGCCATGGTGAACCTCCACTCAGTGCTTGGTGCTCAGTGCTCGGTAGCTTCCGTACCTACTGAGCACCGAGCACCACGCACTACTCGCTCAGTGGCAAACGCCGCGTCATCCTTCGCGCTTCGCGCTCAGGATTTAGCCAACACGGGCTGCGGCCGCGCGTACCCCTCTTGCTCCTCGCTCTCGTACCCGCCGCGGTAGTCGAACTGCTCCGGACGCTTGATCTGCGAATGGGAGACGACGCGGTCGCGGCGCAGGCCGCGAAAGTCTTCCAGATGGCTGAAGCTCCGACGCTCCATGAATTCGTTCATGCCGGCGATGAGAGCCTTGATGACATTCGGTCCGATGGCCTGATCGAGCATCGCCGCGGTGCACACCTGCACCGTCCCGCATCCCAGGAGGAAGTAGCAGAGAGCGTGATCAAAGGTGGCGATGCCGCCGATGCCGGAGAATTCCTTGTCCGCGAACGCTCTGGTCATCTGCGACATCTTGTGCAGCGAGAGCGGCAGAATCGCAGGCCCGCCCAGCCCTCCGGAGGAGACTAGGCCGTCCACGCTCATCTCGAAGTCGAGCGTGTTGGGATCGATCAGCGGCAGGGAGGGGAACGTGTTCGATGAGGAGATCGCGTCCGCGCCGCCGCGGAATGACGCTGCGGCTTCCTCCGCGATGTCGGCCGTAGCAGGCGTGAGCTTGACCCACACCGGAATCTTCGCCACTTCTTTCACCGCCTGCGTCACCACCGAGCAGAGGACCTTGTTCTTGCCGACGTTGGAGCCCATGTCGACGCGATCCATGTGCGGGCAGGAGAAATTCAGCTCCAGAGCATCGACCCCTTCGTCCTGACACGCTTTGGTCAGCGTCTGCCAGTTGTTCAGCTCTTTGTCATTGCCCGATCCGGCCATGATCGATGCGACGAGCATCTTCTTCGGATACGCCTTCTTGACTTTGCTGAGGCGCCCGATCCACCAGTCGATCGGCTTGTCTGAGATCAGCTCCCAGTTCCACGACGCGACCAGCGTGGAGTTCTGCCGCTTGTTCATCGACATGTTGTAGGCGCTGTTCTCCGCGCGCAGGAACTTGGTCTTGGGACCCTTGACGTTCACCACCGGATGGAGGCCGATGGTCTTGGTGACTACGCCCGCCCAGCCGGCCTCGAAGGCGCGCATGATGTTCGCGTCCGACTCCGTCGGCGGCGCAGACGACAGCAGAAACGGGTTCTCGAACTTCAAACCGGTAAAGACTGTCGATAGATCGGCCATGGGCGCCTCCTGTGGGGAAGGGGGCAATTGTAACTCTTACGGCCAGATCCCCCTTACGAGAGCCACCGACGTCACGCGCTTGATGGCCAGGGCGAAGGCGGCGGTGCGCAGATCGACGCTGACGCCGTTGCGGTCCTTGATCTCGAGTTGCATCTGCAGGACGGCGTCGGTGGCTGCCTCCATCTTCTCCCGCAGATACTCGTTGACCCGCTGCTCGCTCCAGTGCTCGTTCTCGATGTTCTGCACCCACTCGAAGTAGCTGACGGTGACGCCGCCGGAGTTGACCAGAATGTCGGGCAGCACCGGGATGCCGCGCTGGAACAGCGCCTTGTCCGCCGCCGGCGTGGTCGGTCCGTTCGCTGCCTCGGCGATCACCTTGGCCTTCACGCCGGCGACATTGTCGGACCGGATCTGATTCTCGAACGCAGCGGGAATGAGGATATCGCAGTCGATGTGCAGAAGATCGTTGTTGGTGATGGTCGTGCTTCCGGGAAGACCGACCACCGATCCGCTCTGCTTCTTGTGAGCGAATGCAGCTTTCGGATCGATGCCCTTGTCCGCCTTCACCGCTCCGGTGGAGTCACTGACGGCCACGATCTTCGCTCCAGCTTCGGCGAAGAGCTCCGCGGAGTAGGAGCCGGCGTTGCCGAATCCCTGAATGGCCACGCGCGCTCCGCGCAGCGATTGCAGTCCGGGGACCGCTCCCTGCTCGATTGCGCGGCGGGTGACGAAGAGGCACCCGCGGGCGGTCGCTTCTCTCCGTCCGAGAGATCCGCCCATGGTCAGCGGCTTGCCGGTCACCACCGGAAGATTGTTCTTGCCGGAGTGCATCATGTCGTACGTGTCGTAGATCCAGGCCATCACCTCCGCGTCGGTGTTCATGTCCGGGGCGGGGATGTCGGTATGCGGCCCGATGCTGTCGCCCAGCTCGGTGATGAATCGCCGCGTCACTTTGCGCAGCTCGTTTCTGGAGAGCTCCTTCGGATTGCAGATCACGCCGCCCTTGGCGCCGCCGAAGGGGATGTCCGCCACGGCGCACTTCCAGGTCATCCACGAGGCGAGCGCGCGAACCTCATCGGCGCTCACTTCGGGGTGATAGCGGATGCCGCCTTTTCCCGGTCCGCGCACTCGGGAGTGCAGCGCGCGGTAGCCGGAGAAGATTTTCACGGTCCCGTCATCGCATTCGATGGGGAACTCGACCTTGAGCAGGCGCATGGTGCCGCGCAGCCAGTCGCGCAGTCCGGCCGGCAGCTCGGGGACGTACTGCGCTGCCGTGTCGAATTGCTGTTGGGCGATGTCGTAGGAGTTGAGGTTTTCGGTGGCTGGAGTGGATGACGTCGAATGGTTGCTCACACGTTCCGGCACACGTCCTCCTTTGCGAAGGACAAGACGATAGATAAACTGCCCGCCCATTGTCCAATCGGAGGGTCCGAATGAAATCGATTGTTACCGCAATGCTGGCGGGGATCACCGCCACCTCACTGCTCGCCGTTGACATCCGCGACACGCGACTCCTGACCGACCCGGCGGTGAGCGCCGATCACATCGCCTTCGCCTATGCGAACGATTTGTGGGTGGCCAGCCTGGACGGCTCGAACGTCCGGCGTCTGACGTCGCATCCGGGCGTCGAGTCGGGGCCGCGATTTTCCCCGGATGGATCGATGATCGCCTTCACCGGGCGGTACGAAGGGAACACGGACGTCTACGTCGTGCCGACCGCGGGCGGTATTCCGAAGCGCCTGACCTGGCATCCGAACAACGACATCGCCCTCGGCTTCACCCCGGATGGATCGTCGGTGCTCTTCAGTTCACCGCGCGAGGTCTACACCCGCCGCTACCTGCAACTCTTCACCGTCCCGGTTGTGGGTGGCTCGGTCACCAGGCTGCCGATTCCGAACGGCACGAAAGCGACGTTCTCTCCGGACGGCAAGAAGATCGTCTACCAGCCGATCGGCGACCCGTTCCTGCAGTGGAAGCACTATCGCGGCGGGCAGAACGCGCGGCTGATGATCTTCGACACGGCGACGAACGCGGTGGAGAAGATTCCGCAACCGGCCGGCCGCTGCAACGACACCGATCCGATGTGGCTGGGCGACAAGATCTACTTCCGCTCCGACCGCGCGGGAGAATTCAATCTGTTCTCCTACGATCCGAAGACCAAGCAGGTCGAGCAGCTCACGCGTTTCGCGGAGTGGCCGATGCTCAATGCGAATGCCGGCGGCGGGCGGATCATCTTCGAGCGCGCCGGCTACCTCAGCCTCTTCGATCCGCAAACGCGCAAGGACGCGCGCCTGAAGATCGGCGTGGCCGCCGACCTGGTGGAGACGCGGGCACGGTTCGTCAAAGGGGCGAAATACATCCGCTGGGGCACCCTCTCCCCGAGCGGCGCCCGCGCCGTCTTCGATTACCGCGGCGAGATCATCACCGTGCCGATGGAGAAGGGCGATGATCGCAATCTGAGCCAGTCGGCCGCGGCGAACGATCGCTTTCCCGTCTGGTCGCCCGATGGGAAGTCGATTGCCTGGTTTACTGACGAATCGGGCGAGTACGCGCTGCGCATCGCGCCCCAGGAGGGACATGGTGCCGTTCGCGATATCAAACTCGATGGCGCCGGCTTCTATCGCGATCCGAAGTGGTCGCCCGACGGAACGAAGATCAGCTACGTCGACAATTCGAGCTCGCTTTATGTCCTCGATGTGCCCAGCGGCGCGTCGACAAAGATCTCTACGAATCCGATGTACCAAAGCGGGCTCGATCACAACTGGTCGCCCGATTCGAAATGGCTCGCTTATACCCGCAACACGTCGCAGTACATGGACACCGTCCAGCTCTACTCGGTCGATCAGAAGAAATCGTTCGCCGTGGGCGACGATCTGGCCGATGTAAGCGATCCGGTGTTCGATCCGAACGGCAAGTACCTCTACTTCATCGCCTCCACGAATGCCGGCCCGACTTCCGACTGGTTCTCCATGTGGAACAACAGCGCCGCGTCGACCAACTCGATCTACATGGTCGTCCTGGCCAAGGGCGTTCCCTCGCCGCTGGCCAAGGAGAGCGACGAAGAGGGAAAGAAGAGCGACGACTCGACCTCCGACGAGAAGAAGAAAGACGACACAGCGAAGAGCGACGAGAAGAAGCCGCCGGTGAAAGTGGTCGTCGACCTGGACGGCCTCGGCCAGCGCATCCAGGCCTTGCCGGTTGGCGAGGCGGTCTATTCGAACATTCAGCTGACGAAGTCGGGAGAGCTGTACTACCTGAAGCGGAGCGGCACATTCAATCGTTTCACCGGGGACGATCCGAGGAACTTGCAGCACTACAGCCTGTCCAAGCGCAAGGAAGAGAGCGCCGTTGAGAAGGTCAACGACTACGACCTGTCGCGCGATGGGAAGCGCTTGCTGCTGGCCATGCCGGACAACGCCTGGTCCATCGCCGACGTCGGCGAGAAGATCGATGCCACGAAGCACAAGCTGGCCATCGACAAGGTCGAAGTGAAGATCGATCCGACCGCGGAGTGGAAGCAAATCTTCGACGAGGCCTGGCGGATCAACCGCGACTATTTCTACGACCCCAACATGCACGGCTCCGACTGGAAGGCCATGAAGGCGAAGTACGCCGTCTTCCTGCCTGATCTCTCCGTACGGCAGGATCTCAACCGCGTGATGCAGTGGATGTCGAGCGAGCTGGCGGTCGGACATCACCGCCTCACCGGCGGCGACACGCTGGCCAATGTCGACGCCGTCCCCGGCGGGCTCCTCGGCGCCGATTACAAAGTGGAAAACGGGCGCTACCGCTTCGCCAAGGTCTACGGCGGTCTCAATTGGAATCCCGAGATGCGCGCGCCGCTCACCGAGCCGGGCGTTGACGTGAAGGCGGGCGAGTACCTGCTGGCCGTGGAAGGAAAAGATCTGAAGTATCCGGACAATCTCTACGCGCGCTTCGAGCGCACCGCGGGACGCATCGTGGAGATCACCGTCGGGCCGAATCCCGATGGCAGCGGCTCACGCATTGTGAAAGTCGTTCCCATCGAAGACGAAGCGGCGCTGCGCAATCGCGATTGGGTGGAGCGCAATCTTCGCTACGTGACGGACAAGACGCAGGGGCGCGTCGCCTACGTCTACGTTCCAAACACAACGACGCTCGGCCACGAATACTTCACCCGCTACTTTTTCCCGCAGGCCAACCGTCAGGCCATCATCGTCGACGAGCGGCACAACGGCGGCGGTCAGGTCGCTGATTACTACCTCGATATTCTGCGGCGTCCGTTCATCAGCTATTGGGCGATGCGCTACGGCGCCGATCTGAAGACGCCGATGGCCTCGATCCAGGGACCGAAGGTCATGATCATCGACGAGACCGCAGGCTCCGGCGGCGATCTCCTGCCGTGGATGTTCCACAAATTGAACATGGGAACGCTCGTCGGGCGCCGCACCTGGGGCGGGCTGGTGGGCATCCTCGGATTTCCGGTGCTGATGGATGGCGGCACGATCACCGCGCCGAATCTGGCCATCTGGGATCCGCAGGGCGGGTGGGTGGTGGAGAACGAAGGCGTGCCGCCGGATATCGAAGTGGAGCAAACGCCCGCGGATGTGATCGCCGGCCGCGATCCGCAGCTCGACAAAGCAATCGAAGTGGCGCTGAACCAGTTGGCTGAGAATCCGCAGCCCACCCCGAAGCGCCCGCCGTATCCGGTGCGAGTGAAGTAGGGGGTCAGGCCTTTCCTTCGTACTTAACTCCACGCTTCGTAGAACCACATCCTAGACGAGCGCCGCCGAGGTAGCCTCGGTGGCGCAATGTCGAGACCACTTCGCCTCGAGTATCCAGGCTCGCTGTTGCACGTCACGGTGCGAGGCAACGACCGGCAGAACATCTTTCGCGATGATTACGATCGCGAATCCTTTCTGGATTTGCTCGGGAATTGCGTCAATCGATTCGCGTGGATCCTTCCCTCGTATGCGTTGATGACGAATCATTTTCATCTCGTGACCGAGCTGACCAGCGAGAGCTTGTCACGAGGCATGCAGTGGCTCAATGGCACTTATTCACAGGCGTTCAATCGGCGGCATCAGCGTGTCGGCCATCTCTTTCAGGGTCGTTATCAATCGTTCTTGATCGAGAAAGAGGCCTACTACCTGGAGGTGCTGCGCTACGTAGTCCTTAATCCTGTGAGGGCTGGGATCGTCGCGCGGCCCGAAGATTACGTTTGGAGCAGCCATCGTGCGGTGATCGGTAATGCCCCCGCGCCGGAATGGCTGGCGGTCGATGATGTGCTGTCGCAATTCGCGTCAGAACGCGAGCTCGCCCGCGCGCGGTATCGACATTTTGTCGATGCTGCAATCGGACTCGAAAGGACTCCGTGGACTGATCTCGTCGGTCAGGTTTATTTAGGAGGGGAGGGGTTCATGGAGCGAGTTCGCGACCAAGTGGACATTAAGCCTCGGGCCGATGATCATCCCAGGCAGCAGCGGGTTGTTGGCGGGCCAACGATGGCGGCCGTCGTTGGTGCCGTAGCCAATGAATTCTCCATAGACGAAGACCGCGTGCGGAACGGGCGTGGTGGCGTTGCCCGGATGATCGCGGCGTGGATCGGTTGGAATGAAGCGCTGCTCACCAATCGCGATATCGCCGCTGGCCTGCGCCTTCTTCGGAGCTCAGGTTACATATCGAGGTTGATCCGCCGGTGCGATCGAAAACTCGGTCAAGATCCACGTCTTCGGAGGTGCGTCGATCGCTGCCTCTCCACAATCGGTAGAGAAAAGTACGAAGGAAAGGCCTGACCCCATTTACGACATCCAGTTGGTTCCTGCTTCCTTGTTCCACTTTGTTGTCATCTTCTTCGACTTCGTCAGGAACTCGATTGACCCGCGGCCGGTGATGTCGCCTACGCCGAACTTCGACTCGTTCCATCCGCCGAAGCTGAATGGCTCGCGCGGCACGGGGACGCCGACGTTGACCCCGACCATCCCCGCGCTGGCTTTCTCCATCACGTAGCGCGCCACGCCGCCGCTCTCGGTGAAGACCGACGCGGCGTTGCCGTATCGGGAGCGGTTTTGCACTCGGAGCGCCTCATCAACGTCCTTGGCCCTGATCACCACCATCACCGGTCCAAAGACCTCCTCCTGGGCGATCTTCATGTCGGGCTGCACGTAATCGATGAGCGTGGGGCCGACGTAGTAGCCGTTCTCTTTGCCCGGCACGACGTAGCCGCGCCCGTCAACGAGCACTTTAGCGCCCGCCTTCTCCGCCTCGGTGATGTATCCCTCGATCCTCTGTTTCGCTTCTTTGGAAATCACCGGTCCGAGATGCTTGCCCGGAGTGAGGGAGCGCATGATCTTCACCATCCGCTCGACGATGTGATCGGTGTTGCCGACGGCCATCATGACCGAGGCGGCCATGCAGCGCTGGCCGGCGCAGCCGGACATGGAGGCCACGACATTGGATGACGTCATCTCCGGCTCAGCGTCGGGCATGACGATCAGATGATTCTTCGCCCCGCCGAGAGCGAGCACGCGCTTCAGATTTGCGGTGCCGCGTCGGTAGACGATTTTGGCCACGCGCGTCGATCCGACAAATGTGATCGCCTCGATATCGGGATGATCGCAGATCGCTTCGACGGTCTCCTGGCCGCCGTGCACGATGTTCAGCACGCCTTCGGGCAATCCCGCTTCGCGCAGAAGCTCGGCGATGCGGCCGGCGCTGAGCGGAACCTGCTCGCTCGGCTTGAGGATCATGCAGTTGCCGAGGGCGATGGCGTTCGGGATGGTCCAGTTGGGAACCATGTTGGGGAAGTTGAACGGCGTGATGGAGGCGACGATGCCGACTGGGAATCGCTCGATGCGGCACTCCACACCGCGGCTCACTTCGAGGACTTCGCCGGCCGTGATCTGCGGCAGCGAGCAGGCGAACTCGGTCAGCTCGGCGGACTTGAGGATTTCGGCCCGCGCTTCAATGTCGATCTTTCCGTTCTCTTCGGTGATCAGCGCCGCCAAATCCGCGATGTTCTCTTCCAGCAGCGTCTTGTAGCGAAAGAAAACCTGGACGCGCTCTTTGATCGGAAGCGAGGACCAGGCAGGGAAGGCCTTCTTGGCCGCCTGCACGGCGCGGTCGACTTCCGCCGACGGCGAGAGGGGCACTCGGGAGAGGACGCTGCCATCGGCAGGGTTGGTGACATCGAGCCAGGTGTTGCCGTTCCCCTCGACGAACTGCCCGCCGATGTAGTTGCGCACCGGCGGATATTTGGTGGAGATGTCGATTGCGGTCATCTGTTCCTCTTCTAACGCGGAATGTACGCCTTTCGGCGGGTGATCGCCACACTGCCCATCGCATATTATTCGCGGGCGCATGTCAGTCCTCGGGCAACTCTTCCGCACGAAGTCGCTCGATGAGCTCGTCGCCGAGACGCATGAAGAGGGCCACCAGCTCCGCAAAGCGCTCGGTCCGTGGAATCTGGTCGCGCTCGGGATCGGCGCCATCATCGGAGCGGGCATCTTCGCCACGATCGGAACCGCGGCGGCGGGAGATCATCTCCGTCCCGGAGCCGGACCAGCGCTCATTCTGTCGTTCGTCCTCACCGCAGTCGTGTGCGCCTTCACCGCATTCTGCTACGCGGAGTTCGCGTCGATGGTGCCGGTGTCAGGATCGGCGTACACCTACTCGTACGCCACGCTCGGCGAGCTGATCGCCTGGATCATCGGCTGGGATCTGATCATCGAGTACGCCATCGGCAACGTGGCGGTGGCCATTTCCTGGGCCAACTACTTCAACACGTTCATCGGAGGGTTCGGGCTCAACCTCCCACCGTGGCTGAGGATCGACTACACGACGGCGGCGCGCAAGATGCCGGAGCTGGTCGCTGCCGCGCCGCACTTCTTTGGAATCCCGATCGTGCTCAACCTGATGGCCTTCGTCATCGTGGCCGTGATCACCGTGGTGCTGGTGTGGGGAATCCGCGAGTCAGCCAGCTTCAACTTCGTCATGGTGGCCATCAAGCTGGTGGTCCTCGGGTTTTTTGTGCTGGTCTGCTTCAAATACACGAAGCCGGAGAACTGGCACCCCTTCGCGCCGAATGGATTCCACGGAATCGCCGCCGGCGCGGCGATCGTCTTCTTCGCGTACATCGGTTTCGACGCGGTCTCCACCACGGCCGAGGAGGCGCGCAACCCGAAGCGGGACATGCCCATCGGCATCATCGGCTCGCTGATCATCTGCACCATCATCTATGCCCTGATCGCCGCGGTCTTCACCGGGCTGATTCCCTACGGCGCGCTGGTGAAGACGCTCTCCAGCGAACAGGCCGAGCCGCTGACGCTGGCCATGAAATACGTCTCCATGCCGAACTGGATGGTCGGCGTGGTGGCGCTGGGATCGGTGATCGCGCACACTGCGGTGCTGCTGGTGTTTCAGCTCGGCCAGCCACGCATCTTCTTTTCCATGGCTCGCGACGGACTCCTTCCGCCGTGGATCGCCAAGGTGCACCCCCGCTTCCGAACTCCGCATGTGGCCACGATCCTCACCGGCATCTTCGTCGGAGTGACGGCCATGTTCACTTCGCTCGATGAGATGGTCGATCTGACGAACATCGGGACGCTCTTCGCGTTCATGCTCGTCTGCATCGGGATCATGATTCTTCGCTTGAAGGATCCGAAGCGCGAGCGGCCCTTCCGCGCGCCAGGCGGGGCGTTTCTGTTCCCGATTCTCGGCGCGCTGTCGTGCATCGGATTGGCTTACTACCTTCCGCCGAGCTCCTGGATGCGCTTCTTCGTATGGCTGCTCTGCGGTCTCCTCTTCTATCTGCTGTACGGCTACCGCCACAGCCGCCTGCGGCATCCCGTTGCGGTGCCGATCCCCGCGCTCGGTCCCGACTTCAATCCCGAGCAGCAGTTGCCGGAATCGGACCTGGAAGAGTGATCTGACTCAGGCGCCGACGCCGAGCCGCCGCATCAGCCGCGCCACGCGCGGCGCGCGCGTCTCGATCTTCAGCAGCGTCGCGGTGCCGCGGGAAAAATATCAGGAAGGCCAGGATGAGAAACGGCCAGCCCTGCAGAACCGGCAAAATGACCCCAACCAAGCCGATGAGGGTGAAGATGATCGCGAGGGTCAGGCGCAGGGCGAGCATGTCAGTGAATACGCGAACGGTCTGTCACGGGTTTCGGAATGCAGAATGCAGAATGCAGAATTGAGAAAAGTAGAAGTTAATCTGAGTCGTTCATTCTGCATTCTGCATTCTGCATTCTGCCTTCTGCATTCTGCATTCGTCACTTGCGCGGTTGAAACTCTCCCGTATCGAAGTACTCCTCGGGGATCTTCTGGAACTCGGTCACTCCGAACTTGGCCAACTCCTCGCTGCTCATCCCGTCGGCGCAGATCAGGCCTTCGATCTCGCCGTCGCGTCCCTCCAGCTCCCATCCGGCCCAGATGTCGCTGTCGCTGTATGGACGAAGAGAAATTCTCTGGATGTAGCGGGCCATGAAGGATTCTACCGCCCAACCTTTGATAATGTCCGGTTGTGACCGAGACCCAGCGCATTATCGACTCCATCCGGCGCCTGGTTCGGCTGGTCCGGCTCACGGACCAGGTCGCGCAGAGCGAGCTGGGTGTCTCCGGCGCGCAGCTCTTTGTCATGAAGGAATTGGGGAAAACGCCAGCGCTCTCCCTGTCTGATCTGGCCAAACGCACGCGAACCGATCAGAGCTCTGTTTCGGTGGTGGTCACCCGCCTGGTGCAATCGGGGCATGTGTCACGGGATCGAGACCCGCGCGACGGGCGGAGGCTGGTCCTCAATCTGACGAAGAGCGGCCGATCCATTCTGCAGAAAGCGCCGCCGGTCGCGCAGGAGCGCCTGATCGAAGCGCTGGACCGAATGCCAGTCGCGGAGCGCAAGCGATTTGCCGATCTGTTCGTGCGGCTGATCGATGAGATGGGGGCGGCGAAAGGCATCGCGCCGATGATGTTTGCGGAAGACTCCGGCTCGGCCGCGCGGCGTACGAAGCGGAAGTGAGTCGCGCGATACCCCGCCCAGGTCCCTCGCTACGCTCGGCATGACAATTTGGTACTCTTACGCTTCTCATGTCCCGGCAGGAGCTTCTGGCGAACATCCCGCTGTTCGAGTCGCTGATCCCCGCGGATCTCGACGCGCTGTCGCGGCGGCTCGAGCAGGCTGAATACGCCGATGCCGACGTGATCTTCCGGCAGGGCGACCAGGGATCGTCGCTCTTCATCATTGAAGATGGCGCCGTGGAGATTTCCTACGGCGAAGGGCGCGGCCGCATCACCCTGGCCACGCTTTTCACCGGGCAGTATTTCGGCGAGCTGTCGCTCTTCGATGGTTCTCCGCGATCGGCCACCGCCACCGCTGCTCGCCGCTCGCGCCTGATGCGCCTCGATCGCGAGGATCTGGTCGACTTCATCAACAAGAGTCCCTCGGCGGCGCTGCGCATCATCTCGGAGATGAGCGAACGCCTCCGCCAGACCAACGAGCTGATGTCACAGCAGGTGTCGCGCAACGTGCTGGAGGAAGAGGAAGAGCATCTGACCTTCGGTCAGCGCGTCGCGGATCGAGTCGCGGCGTTCGGCGGCTCGTGGCCGTTCATCCTCATGTTCGCTGCCATCATGCTCGCCTGGATCGGCATCAACATCGCTCGAATGGCGAACTTCGATCCGTATCCCTTCATCCTGCTCAATCTCGTGCTTTCCACGCTGGCAGCGATTCAGGCGCCGATCATCATGATGAGTCAGAACCGCCAGTCGTCGAAGGACAAGCTGCTCGCGGAGAACGACTACCAGGTGAACCTCAAGGCGGAGATGGAGATCACGGCCATCATGCGCAATCAGGCCGAGTTGCTGGCGCGCCTCTCCTTGCTCGAGCGGACCATGGCCCGGCGCGGCTCCACGGATGCGATGAACGGGTCGAAGTCGCAGCAACTGGCCAACGCCGATCAGTAACGTCTGTCCGGCCACGGGAACTCATTCACGCCAAAGGAGGCCTACCCATGCTCCGCAAGTCGCTTCTTTCCCTCTGCATCCTTCTGATCGCCCTATTCGCTGTCGCTGACAAGAAAAAGACGAAGGGCAGCGGTTCATCGACTACGACGACCGTTGCTACCAGCACGACCCAGATCACCGCGTCGGAAGGCTCGACCGCGATGGCCATTCGCGGAATCGTGGAGCCCGAGGGCGCGATGAATGCCGCCGTGCTGGGTGTGGTCAACGGAGTGGCCACCGGACGCGTCCGGCAGAGCGGCCGCACATTCAAGTTCAACGTTCCGGCCAACGTCGCTTTCAAAGCGGGCGACGCCATCAATGCGGACCCGAATGCAGCCACGATGGCGTGTTGCAACATCGCTGCGATCAACTCGGCGACTCACGTCATCACGGTGAACGAGCCGGCGGTGGGGCGAACGTTCCAATTCAAATTGGGATCGGTCGATGGTCTGCGGGCGGGACAGGCCGTCGAAGCGGATTTCAAAGCGGGAACGGCCTGGATCGCGGGGAACGCTGCGCTGAAGTCATCGATTGCGAACTTGAGCGCTCCGACGGGCCTGCATCCGTAATGACAGCCGTCGGCAAGTTGTCGGCGGACCCGCCGCCAGGTTGGCGGCGTTACTCCACCCCGAAGCCGGCGCGCACCCACGCCGACGTTCCGCCCGAGACGTTGCGCAGGTTGGAGAAGCCTTCGCGCATGAGCAGGCTTGCCGCGATCGACGATCGGTACCCGCTACCGCAGATGATGGCTAGCGGCGCAAGGCGATCGGATCCCACTTCGCTCACGCGGCGGGACAGCTCGTCGAGCGGAATGCTCCGCGCGGCAGGGACGTGGCCGTCGGCGTATTCAGCGTGCCGTCTCACGTCGAGAACGGCAAGTCTCTGCGCGCGCAGCTCCGTCACGTCGATCTGCGGAAGTGCAGCGCCGGGCAATCCTTCGGACGATGTCACGTAGCCGATGGCGGTCTCCATTCCGACGCGCGCCAGACGCATCACCGCTTCACCGGCGCGGGCGTCCGTATCGGCGCAGACGACGAGAGGCGCTTCCGCCGGCAGGAGAGTGCCGCACCAGGAGGCAAACTGTCCGCCCAGGCCGATGTTGACTGCACCGGCGATGTGGCCGGCGCCGAAGACCGCGGGAGCGCGCACGTCGAGCACGACCGCGCCACGATTGATCTCCTCGCGCACCGCATCGATCGGCAACGGCGACGCGCTGATCTCCGCCAATGAGCGCGCGCCGCGACGGTTGATCTCCGCGTCGCGGGCGAAATAGGGCGGGGGAGGCGCCAGGTCGGTGGTCATCATCTTCACAAAATCGTCGCGGCTCATCGGCTGCAGCGCATAGTTCGTCCTGCGCTGTGCGCCGACGGTGGATGAAGTCTCTCTGGAGATATTTCTGCCGCACGCCGAACCCGCTCCGTGCGCCGGCCACACTTCGACGTCGTCCGGAAGCATCAGGAGTTTCTGATGGACGGAGTCATACATCATGGAAGCCATCTGCTGCGGCGTGAGGCCGCGCGATCCGGCCAGATCGGGGCGGCCGACGTCGCCGATGAAGAGCGTATCGCCGGTGAGCAGGCGCGCGGGCCGACCGTCCTGCATCACCAGCCAGCAGATGCTCTCCGGCGTGTGTCCCGGCGTCTCCAGCGCCCGCAGCTCGACGGAGCCGAGGCGGAGGACATCGCCGTCAGCGACAGGCGTGTGCGGGAACGCCGCGTTCGCCTTGGCCCCCATGACGATTTTCGCGCCTGTGCGCGCCGCCAGCTCGCGGTGTCCGCTGACAAAATCGGCATGCAGGTGCGTTTCGATGATGTAGCGGATGGCCAGGCCATTGCGAGCCGCCTCGTCGACGTATTGATCGACGTCCCGCTGTGGATCGACCACGGCAGCCTCGCCACCGTCTCCAATCAGATACGATGCATGCGCGAGGCAGGCAAGATAGAACTGCTTGAAGTACATTGGTGTTCGTCAGTTTATAAGATCCACCGAGAAGTAACAGGTATGCAATCCGCCCTGTGGCCAAATAGGAGACCCCCATGCGAGCGCTCGTTTCGATCACGAGCATCCTGCTGCTGACGGCCGGCGCGGCCCTCGGGCAGGTGAAAGAAACCGTGAACGTGCACCTGGTCGAGGTGCCGGTCACGGTTGTGGATCGCCAGGGGAACCCCGTCCGCGGTCTGGGAGCGTCGAACTTCGAGCTGATCGATCAGGGACGGAGGCGCCCGATCACCAGTTTCGACCGCATCGACTTCGCCTCTCCCGATTCGATGAAGAGCGCATCTCCTCTCAACCCCGCGGCGCGGCGGAGTTTTCTGCTGCTTTTCGATATGAGTTTTGCCTCTCCCAACGGCACGGCGAAAGCGCAGGAAGCGGCGCGCAATTTTGTCGCCCGCGGGATGCAGCGTCGCGATCTGGCCGCCGTGGGGACCGTGGACGTCGATCACGGCTTCCGGCTGCTGACAGCGTTCACCACCGACCGCAACCTGCTGACCGCCGCGATCGGTAACCCGGCACATTTCCGCTCCAGCGACCCGCTGCAAATCGCCGGGACGCTCAACTTCGAAGTGCCGCCGGGCGGCGGCCCTGCCGGAGCGGTTGCACAGTCCGATGCCCACGCCGTGCTGGCCGACCAGCTCGCGGAGATTGCGCGTATGCAGCGCGGCATGAACGACAGCTTCAACCGCGGTCGCATCGAAAAGCAGGTGAATCTCCTCGGCTCATTGGCCAGCACGCTTCGAATGCTGCCAGGGCGCAAGCAAGTGGTCTTCTTCTCGGAAGGATTCGATCCGCGCCTGGTCCAGGGACGCGACGCGCGAATGAACGCGGAGTCCCTGCAGGACATGACGTACGCGGAACGGGGAGAAGCGTGGAAGATCGATTCCGATCTCCGCTACGGAAACACCAACAGCCTCTCCAACGTCGAACAGATGGCCCGACTCTTCCGCGGGTCAGACGTGGTGCTGCATGCGGTCGACATCCGCGGGGTGCGCATGCAGAACGATCTGCAGACGGGATCGACCATCAGCTCGAACGAGGCGCTCTTTCTTCTCTCCAAGCCAACCGGTGGAGACGTCTTTCGCAACTCGAACGATCTGAATCACGACCTCGACCAGATGCTTCGCGAACAGGAAGTCGTCTACATCCTCGGTTTTCAAGCCCCCACCGGCACGCCCGGACGCTTCCATGAGATGAAGGTGCGGGTCAACGGCATCCCCGGAGGCTTCCGGGTATCGCACCGCCGCGGCTACTACGAAGCGGGGGCGGAAAACGCGCTGGAGCGCACGCTGACCAACGCGGAGGTCGTCCTCAATGACATCCCACAGCCGGACATCGCCGTGTCCGCGCTCGCGGTTCCGTTTCCGGGAAGGGGCAACGCGCACGTGCCGGTGATCCTGGAAATCAACGGCGCCGATCTGCTGCGCAGCAGCCAATCAAAAACGATCGCCGTGGAGATCTATCTCTATGCGTTCGATGAAGAGGGAATTGTTCGCGACCGTATGTTTCAGCGAATGACCCTCGAGTTGGCCAAGGTGGCGGAGAAGCTGCGCGAAAGCGGCATCAAGTACTACGCGACGCTCAGCCTTCCGGAAGGGAAATACGCAGTGAAGGCGCTGGTGCGCGCGGTCGAAAGTGAGCGGAAGGGATATGCCCGGACCGATATCGTCGTGCCGCCGGCGAGTGAGGTGGCCGTCCTTCCCCCGTTTTTCTTCGACGAGCCTGGAAGGTGGCTGATGGTGAAGGGCGGTTCGCACGATGCGAGCAACTCCGCCTATCCGTTCCAGATCAATGGGGAGCCGTTCATTCCCAGCGCCACGGTGCGGCTGCGCAACGGCGAGAAGCGCCAGTTCGCGGTCTTCGTCTACAACGCGGCGATCGACGAGGTGGCCTGGGAGACCAGCGTTCGGGATGAGAGCGGAGCGTCGCGCCCGACGCCGTCCAGTCTGGTGAAGGAGCTGCAGGGCGATGACGTCACCAAGCTGATGTTCCAGTACGCGCCTGGCGACCTCGCTCTCGGCGCCTCAGCGCTCGACATCACGATCCACAAGAAGGGTTCAGGCGACGCGCCGCGGAGAGCGAGCGTACCGATGGTCGTTCAACGGTAGTGCTACGTCATCCTGAGCCGCGAAGACGGCGAAGGATCTCCGGTAGCACAGCGTTGGGCATGCGACGAGCGCTGCCCGTGGCGTGGACATCGCTGTGCTACCGGAGATCCTTCGCTTCGCTCAGGATGACGAAATTACCACCCCAACACGTACGCGAAGACCAGCGGCGCGACGATCGAGGCATCCGACTCGATGATGTGCTTGGGCGTGTCCACGCCGAGCTTTCCCCAAGTGATCTTCTCGTTGGGGACGGCGCCGGAGTACGACCCGTAGCTGGTCGTCGAGTCGCTGATCTGACAGAAGTAGCCCCACAGCGGCACGTTGGTCCGCTGCAGGTCCTGATGCAGCATGGGGACGACGCAGATGGGAAAATCGCCGGCGATGCCGCCGCCGATCTGAAAGAAGCCGATCGAGCTGCGGGGAGCGATCTTCGTGTACCAGTCGGCGAGGGCGATCATGTATTCGATTCCCGTGCGCACGGTCTGCACGTTCTTCACGTCGCCGGAGATGCAGTGGCCGGCGTACATGTTGCCAAGGGTGGAGTCCTCCCAGCCGGGGACGAACATCGGAAGGTTTTTCTCGGCGGCGGCGACCATCCACGAGTCCTTCGGATCGATCTGATAAAACTGCTTGATCGATCCGTCGCGCAGGATCTCGTACATGAACTCGTGCGGAAACAGACGTTGGCTTTTCCGATCTTTCTCCACCCAGTGATGGAGCACGGCGGACTCGATGCGCCGCATGGCTTCGCCCTCCGGGATGCACGTGTCGGTGACTCGATTCATGTGGCGCTGAAGCAACGTCTGCTCGTCGGCAGGAGAGAGCTGCCGATAATGCGGCACGCGCTCGTAGCAATCGTGGGCCACCAGGTTGAAGATGTCTTCCTCCAGGTTGGCGCCCGTGCAGCTGATGGCGTGCACTTTTCCGCGGCGGATCATTTCGGCCAGGGAGAGGCCGATCTCCGCCGTGGACATCGCTCCGGCGACAGTCATCAGCATCTGGCCTCCGCGATCGAGATGCCGGATGTAGTCGTCGGACGCGGCGCGCAGGGCCGCGGCGTTGAAGTGGCGGAAGTGATGCTGCACGAACTGGGTGATCGGACCGGGCATGTCAACTTCTCCCGAACAAAGCGCGCGAATGGTAACGCATCGCGCTCGTCCGGACGTAGCGCGAATCGCGCGAAGCCGGTAATCTTCCGGCGCCATGATTACTTTTCTACTTCTCTGTGCTCTGGCCGCCGTCGGCGGGCCGGGCGTAGCCACGCAGTTCGAGCGCGACGTGCGTCTGCTGGCGTCGGACCGCATGGAAGGACGCGGGCTGGGCACGCACGGCATCGACCTGGCCGCCGATTGGATCGAATCGCAACTGGGAGCGACAAAGCTCCAGCCGGCATTCGGCAAGTCCTATCGACAGCCTTTTCAGGTGAAGACGGGCGTCGCGCTCGCCGCCGGCAACCGCTTGTCGACAGTGGCAGACGACGACTGGACTCCGCTCGGAATGTCGAGCACCGGCGCGTTCTCCGGTGAGGTGGCCTTCGTCGGATACGGCATCTCCGCACCGGCGTTGAACTACGACGACTACGCGGGAATCGATCTGAAGAGAAAGATCGCGCTCATGCTGCGCTACGAGCCGCAGGAGCGCGACGAGAACTCGCCGTTCGACGGCAAGCGCCCCAGCCGCTGGTCGGCGGTGCGCTACAAGATCCTGCAGGCCCGCGAGCGCGGCGCCGCGGCGGTCATCTTCGTCACCGGCCCGCTGCAGGATGAGCCGAAGGATCGTTTGCCCGTTCTCAAAAACGATGGGCCGGAAAGTCCCGCGGGACTCCCGGTGCTGCAGGTCAAGACGTCAGTGGCGCAGAAGTGGGTCGATCTCGCGCAGTTTCAGAAAGACGTCGACTCCGATCTGAAGCCGCGCTCGCGCGCTCTCCCGATCACGATCGATGGACGCGTCGCGGTGCAGAACACCTACGTGACGACCGCGAACCTTGCCGGCATTCTGCCTGGCCGCGGCAAACTCGCTCAGGACGTCGTCGTTCTCGGCGCTCACTACGATCACCTGGGCTACGGCGGCGCGGGCTCCATGCGACCGAATGTGCGAGCCATCCACTACGGCGCCGATGACAACGCTTCCGGAACGGTGGCCGTGCTGCTCGCGGCAGAGCGTCTCCGCGACGCGCTGGCGAAGGCAACCGATCGTCGGACGATCGTGTTCGCGCTCTTTTCTGCCGAGGAAGTCGGGTTGGGCGGCTCGTCCTGGTTCGTCGATCATCCCCCCATGCCACTCGACCACGTCGTGGCCATGGTCAATCTGGACATGGTCGGCCAGCTTCGCGACGACCTGCTCGTCGCGCTCGGCGCGGATTCCGCGCCGCAGTGGCGGAGTGTGATCGAGCCTTCAGCGACGGCGGCGCATCTGAATGTGATTTCGCGCGGCGACGGCTACGGCCCTTCGGATCAGACCAGCTTCTACGCCAAGCGCATCCCGGTGCTCCATCTCTTCACCGGAGCGCACGAGCGGTATCACACGCCGGATGATCGCGCGGAGACGCTGAATTACCCCGGCGCCTCGCGCGTCGTCGATTTCACTGCGGGGATCGTGGAGACGCTCGCGCGCGGCGACGTCACGCCGACCTACGCGCGTCTCGCCGCCGCCCCCGCCCTGGAAGGAGACAGCCGCGGCTACGGCGCCTACCTCGGCACCATCCCCGACTATCGAGCCATGGACTCGCAGAGCGGCGGCGTGCTGCTC
>QHVS01000252.1 GCA_003223635.1 Acidobacteriota bacterium
GAGATCACCTGCGACAGGAGGATGGACGATGCGTAGAGATGGGCGCCGCCGCGATAGAGGTTCAGGGCGCGCAGCCCCTCGACCACGATGAAGGCAAAGAAGAAGAGCGGGACAATCGAATAGTCGACTCGGAAGACGCGCCGCCGAAGAAAAATCGCGGCGCTGGCGAATGCGGCGATGGCTGCCGGCCAGGCGTTCATCACCCGCGCGATTTCCAGGAGCACGAACGCGAAACAGATCGCCCCGGCGATGGCCGCAGCTCGATCGCGCGGCGGAAGATTCACCATCGTCTTGGTCATCACCCGCGAGCGGCCGAGAAGAAACAGCGCGGCGAGCAAACCGGCAATGCTCCAGATGACGAAGGGCAGCATGACGCGCATGAAGTGCGCCGCCGACCATCCAGAGCGGTGAAAGACGAAAAGATTCTGCGGATTGCCGAGAGGTGTCAGACATCCGACCAGGTTGGTAGCCACGATCTCCAGCACCACGGCGTCCTCCACATCGAAATCTGAGAAGCGGCTGGCCACCACGGTGAAAGGGATGACGATGAAGAGCGTCACGTCGTTGGTGACCAGCGATGCAAGCACGCCGCTGAGCGCGATCAAGGCCAGAGCGAATGCGCGCGTGGTAGTGAATCGAGACACGGTGACTGCCACGATCAAGTCGAGGTAGCCCGACTGGCGCAGGATCTCCACCGCAGTGAGAAGAGCGAACAGAACGAGCAGAAGATCGACGTCGATGGCTCGTTGGGCCGCCGCCGGCGACACCTTGCGGCCAATCATGAAAGCGAGCGCAAGAGCGCCCACCCCGAGTGTCAGCGCATGTTCTGTAACGAACGCTAGTACGAGCGCCGCGGGGCCGGGCGGCTCTTTTGCACCAGGCGCAAATCCGGGAGGTTGTGAATATGAAACGTCTTGTTCTTCTGGCAGTTGCGCTCCTCGTCGCCGTGCCGCTGGCAGCAGCGGATCGATCTTTCGAGATTACCGGATGGGCCAGCTGGGCGGATACCAACAGCAGCGGCACATTCAACTCCGCCTCACCCAGAATGAAGTGAAACTGCAGGATCGCCGTGATCGGCGTCGTGGCGTTGGGGCCGACCACGTACACCGCGGTGGCGGATGATTTCAGCGGGGCCTCGGCTTCGCCATCACGCCGAATTTCGCGATCACCGTCGACGGCAAGTACGTGCCGCGGGTGAAGATCAATCCGGTGATGTTCGAAGGCGGCCTGACGTTCCGTTTCTAGAAAATGTGGAGGACAGGCTGCGGCGCCTGTCCTCCACTTTGCTACGCACCTACCTCCTCACTGGGAGGCAGCCACACCGGCGTCCTGCTGCGCCGGCACAAAGATTGGGTCGGTGGAGACATTGTCGATGACCGAGGCGTACGCGTCGATCGGCGCGCTGGCGTCGAAGCTCAATGTCAGATTCAGGGCATTGTTCAAATCGACACCCGGAAAGTATGTGGCGATCGAATTCTGCTGTTGCGACAACGCCTGAAGCGTCAGGTTTGACGTGCCGACCAGCGCCCCGGCATCGTCGCGCAACTCCAGCCGCACCGTCACCGCCGCAGTGTTGGGATTGAAAAAGCCGATGTTGGTGCGGAAGCCGCCCCCAAGATTGACTTGATTGGCCAGCTGGGGCATGACGCCGCGCCGCAGGGCGTTGGCCCGCGCCTGTGCGGGAACGAACTGGCCGAACGTTCCCTTGCCGCTCGAACGCTGATCCGAGTAGATGCGCGACGTGACCGCCAGCACCGTGGCGCTGCTCACGCGAATGGCGCCGGCCGTGCCGCTGACATCCAATCCATTCGGCCCGGCGACGTCATCCAGGATCGCTGTGCCGCGCGGCGGAATGCTGATGGCCATCGATTTCGTCGCGACCGCATTTGCCGTGCTCCCCGCCTGGAAGTATTCGAGCAGCGCGGCCGCGGGAGTGTCGTATGACGGATTGAACACGCGCGCATCCGTGACGAACACCGTGCCGACGCCCGTCGTCCGGCCAGCAACCGCGAGGTCGTATTCATTTGCCGGCACGAGCGCCCCGCGGATCTCGCCGCCTGGGAAGGCGGTGGAGTGCAGGTTCACGTAGTAGCCGATCGCCGTGCCCGGATTCGCTAGGTTGAGCAGGTCGGAAGCCTGGAGGTTTGAGGTCTGCTGCGCCGCGATCGTCGCTGAGCCGCTGGTATGCCCGTTCACGATCTGTGAGGGCCCCGTTGCAAAGTTGATGATCACGGGTCCTGCAACGCCTGCCGGTCCACGATGGATGTGGGAAAGCGTGGGACTGACCACCCCCTTGCTGTTCACTTCCCAGGCGATCGTGTTGTTGATCAGATCGAGCGTGACGAACGCGCTCCCAAAGGCAGTGCTGGTAGCAGGTGGCACTTCATTCTGCGGGCGCAACTCGGCGACGTAAGTAATCGGCCCGCCGTTCACGTACGCGAGTTGTCCGCGAACCGCTCCGTTGGGAAACTGATCCGTGTGCACGTTCACATAGAAATTACTCGGATTCTGAAGCATCCGCTGCGCGACGTCGGATGCGATGGGGAACGTTCCGGTCAGCTTGCCATTGACGAATGATGAGAGGGGCGTAAAGCCGATGACGACGTTGCCGGGCTGACCGGCGGGTGCTTCGTGGATGTGGGCGGCAATGATTGGGCTGCCGAGGTTCGTGACAGTGATCGTCACGGTGATGTTCTGTCGCGTCGAGTCGAACGTCACTGTGGCATTGCCGAACCCTGGACTGGTGGTCGGTGGCACCTCCCCGGCCCCGGTGAGGACCGCTCCGAGCGTTTGCCCGAACGCGGCAGCTGTAATGAGTGAGAGGATTGAGAGAGCAACGAGCAGAGTGTGGGGTCGCATAGGCATCTCCTCTTTCTTCGCGCTTTCGCGAATTCCGCAAGGCATTTACTGACAATCGAAGGGGAGAAGTGTGACTCTCGTCACACGATGAGAAGGTGTTTCAAGCCGCTGACGGACGGCTTGGACGTGGATGCGCGGCAGCGCGAATGGCCATCATCGCGGCTCCCTCCACCGGCTTCCGGAGCGGAGGATGCACGTCGGCGCCTGGCACCTGGCGTTTCACGGTTTCGCGCATCGGACCCAGCAGCAGCTCGCCGGCGCGGAATGTTCCACCGACGTAACCGACCGACAGCGGACCGCTTGCGATCCCCAGCCGTCTGGCCACGGCGAGCACGGCAGAGCCGAGCTCGACTCCGGCATTGTGCAGGATTCCGATGGCCACAGCGTCGTTCGTCTGGGCCGCTGCCGTCACCACTCTGCCGTAGCGCGCAATGTCGTCAGCGTGCGTCGTGGCCGCGTAGACGAATCGCGGCAGCTCCTCCGGCGTGAGCTCGTAATCGCGAGCCAGCAGTTCGGTCATCACTGTCGGTTCTCCGCGGCCGTCAAACGCGCGAAGGACCGCGACGAGACCGGCGCGGGCGATTCCGTATGCGCTCCCTTCGTCGCCGACGATCGGTCCCCAACCTCCCGCCCGCGCTTCCTCCCCTTTTTCATTGCGGCCGAAAGCGACCGATCCGGTGCCGGCGATCACCACCACCCCGGCGCCGAATCCGATCGCGCCTGTGAGCGCGATCCGTGCGTCGTTGTCGATGGTGAAGTTGCCGCGAGGAAAGAAAATGTTGAGGGAGTCGACGACTTCCTGCCGATGGGCGGGATGATCCGCGCCGGCAATGCCGCAGTATGCCCAGATGATCTCGCGGCTGGCCACATCCGCGGCAACCAAGGCCTTGTTGACCGCCCGTTCGATGTTGCGCGACGCCGTCTCGATTCCGACGCGCAGATGATTCGAGGGGCCGGCGATGCCGTCGCCCAGGAGCTTGCCTTCACCATCAGTGACGAGCGCGGCAGTTTTCGAGGCACCGCCATCGACGCCGAGAAAGTACGTCATGCGCGGAGTGTATCTCCTGTAGCGCCGGCTACTAGCCGGCGCCAGAAGCGGACCATCCTTTGCACTATTTTCGGGTGAAACGGCCGCGTCCGCGGCCATTCCAAAAAGGAGATGTACAGATGAAAACGAATCGCATTCTCACCGTCTCTGCCCTGGCCCTGTTGGCCATCGCATTGTTCGTCACCGCCGGCTGCAAGAGCAGCGGCATGGCTGTGACTTCGCGAGGGCAGCTTCTCAAGATCAATATCACTCATCCGACAGACCTTCCGGAGGGTG
>QHVS01000249.1 GCA_003223635.1 Acidobacteriota bacterium
GCACTGAGCCCGCCCAGCTCGTATCGACCTGGCCTGAGCGCGAAACCGCGTACTTCTTGATGTCGTTGAACAGCTTGGCGATGCCGCCATGGGGAGCGTCGTCGTAGTAGGGCCAGTACGCGGCGAAAATCTCGTAGGTCTTGCGGCCTAGCAGGAGGTCGAATTTCTCCTTGAAGACGCGGTCGAGCTGTTCGCCGAACGCTTGATCGAAATAGGGCATCTCCCAGCCGCCGAACTTGAAGCCCTTGGTTGGATCCTCGGTCGGCCCGCCGGGCGCTTGCATGACGCCATCCATGGAGACCATGGCGCCGACGATAATCTTCCGCATGGGTCACTCTCCTTGTTGAATTGAGACAATAAACTTACGGTCACGGCTATCTCCTTAGATTAGCGTGGTTCATCGATCTCGGCGGCTGGTGTTCATCTAGCTCTAGACGAAAAACGCGGTTGCCTCCAAGTACGCAGGGCCGACGACGAGCAGCCAAAAACATAAGACTGCGATCGCGTAAAGCCAGGGCGTGATCGCGCCAAGACCGAAGCGGGCCCGCCACAGCATGATCGAACCAGACACCGAATAGGCAAGAAGAAGAATGACTGTTGCCACAAACGGGTACGTGAATGCCCACCGTTCGTAGAACTTACCATTGGGCTTGTAGTCGTAATGGACGTAATCGGACTGCGGCGTAGCAATGATCCCGCGCAGCTGGCCGGCTTCGCTTTCCACGAACGAGTCAAGAGCGTACGTGTGCCAGGTCGCCGTCGCGGCCACGGTCAGCAGCGGTGCCACAACAACGAAAGCAGCGGCCGCCCAACCTGCCCGCCCGCGCCGCCGCAGACCGAACCATAGCGCGCCGCCGAGTGTGAACGCGACCGCAGCGCCGACGATTGTAAGAGTCAAATACAAACGGATTCCGTCGGACTCACCGGACAATACCGGGCGCCGAAATCCCCACCACCCGCTCCGCCACCTCCTCCACCCGCCGCACGGCGATGATGTCGACGTCGGCGTGGATCTCCGCGGCGTTGGAGTGGGGGACGACGACGCGGCGGAAGCCTAGGGCGGCGGCTTCGCGCGCGCGCAGATCGGCCTGGGAGACGCTGCGGATCTCGCCCAGCAGGCCGACCTCGCCGAAGACGACGAGATCGTGCGGGATCGGAGCATTGCGCTGCGAGGAAATGAGAGCGGTGATGATGCCGAGGTCGATGGCCGGCTCATCGATCTGCAGTCCGCCGGCCACGTTGACGTAGACGTCGCTGGCCAGGAGGTTGCCGCCGTTTTTCTTTTCCACGACGGCGAGGAGCAGCGCGACGCGGTTGGCATCGACGCCGATGGCCATGCGCCGTGGCGACGGGAAGTGCGTGGCGGACACGAGAGCCTGCAGCTCGATCAGCAGCGGCCGCGTGCCTTCCAGGGCGGCCACCACCGCCGATCCGGCGGCGCTGCTGCGCTGGGCCAGCAATGCGGCCGAAGGATTGGCCACCTCTTCGAGCCCGTCGTCGTGCATCTCGAACAGAGCAACTTCATTCACCGGCCCGAAGCGATTCTTGTACGCGCGGATCAGACGGTAATTCTGAAACTTCTCTCCCTCGAAATAGAGAACCGTGTCGACGATGTGCTCCAGCGATTTCGGCCCGGCGATCGTCCCCTCTTTGGTGATGTGGCCGATGAGGAAGACCGGGATCGACAGACGCTTGGCCGCCGCCATCAGCACGCCGGCGGCATCGCGAACCTGGGCGATCGATCCTGGCGCCGAACCGTTCAGCGCTGTGTGCGCGGTCTGAATGGAGTCGACGATCACCGCCACCGGCTTGAGCTTTTCGGCGGCGGCGATGATTCGCTCGACGGAAGTCTCCGTGAAGATGGAGATGTTGGCGTTCGCGATACCGAGCCTCCGCGCGCGCAGTGCGATCTGCTGAGGCGACTCCTCGCCGGAGACGTAGAGCACGGGCCCGCGGCGGGCCAACTCTTCGGCCATCTGCAGCAGGAGCGTCGACTTGCCGATGCCGGGCTCTCCACCGACTAGAGTCACCCCGCCGGCGACGACTCCGCCGCCGAGGACGCGATCGAGGCTGGGAAGATTCGTGGTGATGCGAGGGGAACTGTCGGCTTCGATCGCACCGATGGACATCGGCGCGACGCCGCTGCTCAGCGCAGCCGCATGGATCGGAGTCGCCGGCGCTTCCTCCGCGTACGAGTTCCACGCGTTGCATTCGGGGCAGCGGCCGAGCCACTTCGTCGCCTGCGCGCCGCACTCGACGCATGCGTAGATCGTCGTCGCCCTTTTCGACACCGGATCGATTGTAGCAGCCGGTCACGAGCGTTCTACGAACCGTAGATTTCGTATGATGTCGCGGTGCCGGAGCTCCACCGTCTCTTCGAGTACGACACGTGGGCAAATCGGGAAGTCATCTCCCACCTGCGTCGCATCGCCGTGCCGCCACGCGCGCTCACCATCCTCAGTCACATCCTCGGCGCGGAATGGTTGTGGCTCGGCCGCATCCACGGCGATCCGAAACCGGCAGTCGTCTGGCCGCAGCTGACCCTCGACGAATGCGAAGCGCAGACGCGCGTCCTGCTCGTCGAGTGGATTCGAACCCTGCACGAAGAGGATCTCAGTCGCCGCGTCGATTACACGAACTCCCAAGGGGAGCGGTGGAGTAACACCATCGAAGACATCCTCACGCACGTGGTGCTGCACGGCACGTATCATCGCGGCCAGATCGCCACGATCGTCCGACAGTCAGGGGAGACACCTGCGTACACCGACTACATTCACGCCGTTCGTCAGGGACTCGTCGACTGACGGTGGAACACCCGTGCCGGAACGGCGAAGAAAATCGCCAGCAGGAGATCGATGACGACGCTGCTCACAGGGCTGACCAGTGCCACGCCGCCGGCCACGATGTAGTACAGCGGCCCGAGCGCGTACTGCCGTGAGACGCCGCGCACCGAACGCTCATCGACATCCTTGCCCATGAGATGCCGATTGCGAACTGCATATCGCCACAGCACGCCCCAGCAGATTGCGATGACCGTGAATGTCCCGTTGTAGAAGAGAACAGCAGTGCGGGCGTCGACGCTGCGAATGTTTCTTGCCACCACGGCTGTCGGAAACGGCAGGAAGGTAACGCCGAGCATCAGAAGAAGGTTCAGCGTCAGGATCGCCTGATCGGTCCGGCGGATCAGATTGAAAATCCGATGGTGGTTCACCCACATGACGCCGATCGTGGCGAAGCTGGTCAGGAACGCGAGGTACGAGCGCCAGACGTGAAGCAGCGCGTCGCCGAGAGTGCCCGGCGGGATTTCCTCCGGCAGCCGGATCTCCAGCACGAGGAGCGTCATGGCGATGGCGAAGATGCCGTCGCTGAAAGCCTCGAGGCGAGTGGTTTCTTCAGACTCTTCTGCAGTTCGCGTCATCGGATTTCAGATTCCACCGTCATCTCACCGCGCAAATCCTTCTGCATCTCTCGTTTCACCCTGGCCGGCGAAAGGCCGCGGCTGAACAGGCAATACAGCTTGGTCAGCGCCGCCTCGGCCGTGATGTCGAATCCGCTGATGACGCCGGCGCGGGCCAGTGCGGAGCCGGTCGCGTACTCGCCGAGGTTCACCGTCCCTTCCAGACACTGCGTGCAATCGACG
>QHVS01000250.1 GCA_003223635.1 Acidobacteriota bacterium
AGTGCCGCGGAAGGCGCGCCTCAGCGACGCGCCGGCGATCCGCCGGTCGTACGCCACGCGTCCGCCGGGGATCGGCGTCATCGACGACACGCTGCTGCAGTCGATTCCCGACTGGAAGCCGCCCGGAACACAGAATATGGAGGATCCCGCGCTCATCCTGCAGGACTGGACGACCATCCAGAACACGATGTGGAACTACGTGGGGATCGTTCGCACGTACGAGAGGCTCAAGCGCTCGGTGGCCGACATGCGCGAGCTGGGCAACCGCCTTACCAAGTACTACCACGAGTCGACGATCAGCAAGGCGATCGTCGAACTGTTCCACGGTCAGCAAATGGCGATGATCGTGTCGAACGCGGCCCTCAAGAATCCGGTGTCGCGAGGGGCGCATTTTCGGCGGGACTGAATTGTCTTAGAACAACTCCGTCTGTTTCCGCTGCGTCAATGGATATCCGAGGTGCTCATAGGCGAGTTTGCTCGCCGCACGACCGCGCGGGGTGCGCTGCAGGAATCCGATCTGGATGAGGTACGGCTCGTACAGGTCCTCGATCGTTCCGCGATCCTCGGCGATCGATGAGGCCAGCGCGTTGACGCCGACCGGGCCGCCGCCGAAGCGCTCGATGATCGTGGTCAGCAGCTTGCGGTCGATTTCATCGAGGCCGTAGTCGTCTACCTCCAGCATCTTCAGCGCCTCGCGCGCGATGGGCGTATCGACGCGCCCTTCGTGGCGCACTTCCGCGTAATCGCGGACGCGGCGCAGAAGGCGGTTGGCGATGCGCGGCGTTCCCCGCGAGCGACGGGCGATCTCGTCCGCGGCGTCGCGAGTAATCGGAATGGCGAGGATCTCCGCCGAGCGGCGGACGATCACGGAGAGTGACTCCGCGTCGTAGAAATCGAGGCGATGCACGATGCCGAAGCGAGCGCGCAGCGGCGAGGTGAGAAGCCCGGCCCGCGTCGTCGCTCCGACCAGCGTGAAGCGCGGGATCTCCACCTTCAGCGTGCGCGCCGAGGGTCCCTGGCCGATCACCACGTCGATGTAGAAGTCCTCCATCGCCGAATAGAGCACTTCCTCCACCGGCGCCGGAAGGCGATGAATCTCGTCAATGAAAAGCGTGTCGCCCTTCTCCAGATTGGTGACGATGGCCACCAGATCGCCCGGCCGCTCCAGCGCCGGCCCCGACGTGGTGCGGATGTTGGAGTTCATTTCATTGGCCAGGATGTTGCCGAGCGTGGTCTTGCCCAAACCCGGGGGGCCGAAGAGGAGAACGTGATCGAGGGTCTCGTTGCGCTTGCGCGCCGCGGCAATCGAGATTTCCAGATTGGCTTTGACCTTCTGCTGCCCGATGTACTCCTTCAGCCGCCTGGGACGGAGAGAGAGTTCAGTTTGGAGCTCGTCTTCGAGGGGCTGCGCGCTCAAAACTCGGGCGTCGGACACTGCGATCATTGTAACGAGTTGTCAGCGACCTGCGCCGACAACCGACAACTGGGAACCGACAACCGCTTGTGCGGCGTGAATCGGCAGCGACACCGTAATCGTGGTTCCCATGCCCGGCCACGACGCCACATCGATCTGCCCACCGTGTTCCTGCACGATGCGATAGGAGATGGCCATGCCCAGGCCGGTGCCGGATGGGAAATTCGTGCGGAAGGGCTGGAACAACCGCCGCTGATCCGCCTCCGCCATGCCGCGGCCACTGTCGCTGAAGCGAATGCGATACGTGTCGGCTGTCGCTTCGGTGGACACGCGCAGCGCGCCGCCATTCGGCATGGCCTGCACTGCGTTGCGCGCCAGATTCCAGAAGACCTGGCGGATCTGATCGGCGTCGCCGCTGACGATGAATGAGGCCGGGGAGATCCGGCGCTCGATGTGATGGTCGGAGCGAAGCTCGGGCGAATTGGCCAGCAGATCGAGCGTCTCGGAGAGGCTCGCTGCGATGTCGAACTCCGTCGTTCGCTTCTCCTGCGGCTTCACGAAGCGGAGGAAGTCGGCGATCGATTTGTTCAGCCGCTCGGATTCCTTGAGGATGATGGTCATCAGCCGCTGCTCCGGCGGCGAGAGCGCGTTCGATTTCTTGAGCACCTGCACCGATCCGGCGATCGCGGCCAGCGGATTGCGGATCTCGTGGGCGATGCCCGCGGAGAGCTCGCCGACGGCAGCCATGCGGTCCTTCAGGCGCAGCTCCGCTTCCATCTTTTTCATGTCGGTCAGGTCCTGGAAGATCAGCGTGTATCCGGAAGCGACACCTTCCAGCGTGTTGAGAGGCGTCACCGCGTAGCCCAGGCTGCGATTCTCCTCGCCGACGCTGATGTCGTCCTTCTCCCGGCGCACCACCTGCTCCGTGGCAAGCGTGTCGCACACCGATTCCCAATCCGGCGGCGCGAAGAACTGGAGCTCGTTGATGTGGTGGCCGATCACCGCATGCGGATCGGTGCGCAAAATCTGACACCCGGCGGGGTTGATGAAGGAGACCACGCCTTCGCGCGACAGCGTGATGAGGCCGGAGGGGATCGACTCCACCACGTTCTGATTCAGCGCCCGAAGCGCCGCGAGGTGCTGCCGGTTTACGTCCAGCTCTTCGAACGTCTTCTGCAGCTTTTCGGAGAGGTACGACGTCAGCAGCGCGGTAGCGTAATAGCCCGCGAAGTTGGTAGCCATGTTGATGTAGAGGCGCGAGGAGGTCCACAGTGTGGGGACGATCCACGACGATTCCGGCATGGCGATGACGCGGTAGTACATCAGGTCCGCCAGGCCGCCATAGAGCATCACCGCACCGCTGGCCGTGAAGAGACCACCGCGGCGGAACAGCAGCATCGACGCGGTGATGATCGACACCAGGTAGAGGAACGAGAAGGGCGAGTCCAGACCGCCGGTGAAGTAAACCAGCAGCGTCTCCACGATGAGATCTCCGGCGATCTGCACGGCCAGATTGATCTTGCGGGAGCGAATGAAGTTCGCGACGACGATGTAGAAGAGGGTGAGGCCGTAGGTGACCGCCGCAATGGTGTACAGATAGTTGATGGGGAGGATTTCTTTGACCGTGTACTGAATGATGAGCGCGGCCATGAGCAGCGTCGTGATGACCACGACGCGGACCGCGATGAGCATCCGTGCATCTGAAGGCATAAAGCTCTTAGCTGTTAGCTGTCAGCTCTTAGGCCGCAAAGCACAAGGGCGACGCGAGCGCGCCGCCCTGACAGCTTAGAGCTGAGAGCTGAAAGCTTCTTATCCAATTTGTCCGATCAACGCGAACATCGGCATGTACATGGCGATGACGATTCCGCCGATGGCCACGCCGAGGAAGGCGATGAGGACCGGCTCCAGAAGCTTCATCAGGCCGGCCACCGCGATATCCACCTCGTCTTCGTAGAAATCGGCGATCTTGGACAACATAGTGTCCAGCGCGCCGGTCTGCTCGCCGACGGCGATCATCTGCACCACCATGGGCGGGAAGACGTCGGTATCGCCGAGCGGCTCGCTGATGGTCTTGCCTTCTTCCACGGACTTGCGCGTGGCCATGATCGCGTCTTCGATGATCGAGTTGCCCGCGGTGCGTGCGGTGATCTGCAGGCCGTCGAGGATGGGAACACCGGACGCAGTCAGGGTGGCCAGCGTGCGGCAGAAGCGGGCCACGGCGATCTTGCGCAGCAGCATGCCGAGGATCGGCGCCTTCAGCAGCAGGCCATCGATGACCCGCTTGCCCTTGTATGTCGAGTGGTACTTGCGGATGGAGTAGATCGACGCGCCGACCACGATGGCGATCAGCCACCAGTAGCCGGCAATGAAGTTCGACAGGGCGATGACGATCTGGGTCGGCATCGGCAGTTCAGCACCCAGTCCCTTGAACAGTGCAGCGAACACCGGGATGACCTTCCACAGAATGATCATCACCACGATGCAGGCGATGGAGATGACGGCCACCGGATAGATCATGGCCGACTTGACCTGGCTGTTCAGCTTGACCGCTTTCTCGATGTAGATGGCCAGACGCTGCAGGATGGTATCGAGAATACCGCCCGCCTCGCCGGCGGCGACCATGTTGGTGTAGAGGTCGTTGAAGATCTTGGGGTGTTTGCGCATGGAGTCG
>QHVS01000251.1:0-398 GCA_003223635.1 Acidobacteriota bacterium
GGTGCGAGGGGAGCTTTCGTTCATAATTCAAGCGGCAAGATCGTCGCCGGCATGGTCGCGGTTCAAAGCGGCGGCGTCGTCCGCGTGGCGAAGGAAGCCGATATGAATGTATACGCGGCGATCGCTGCTTTCGACGACGGTTTGGGCTTTCGCGTGCGCAACGGCGATAGGTTCACGGTCGATCTGTCGGAGAAGTCGTCGCGACTCAATGCCCCGCTCGAGGTCGTCGACGCGAACGGGAAAGTGGTGTTGAAGACGAACGATCGAGGCGACTAATACTCGGAGGGAAAATGAAAACCGGTTTGGACGAACTGCGATCAAGGCTCGATGCACTGGCGGTGGAGCTCGACGTGGCGAAGGAGAGAATCCGCGATCTGGAGCGCCGGCGCAAGCACCTG
>QHVS01000251.1:461-8301 GCA_003223635.1 Acidobacteriota bacterium
GAAGCCGAAGCAACCGCCGCCCAAGCCAGCTCCGCAAATCGCTCCATCTGAGAAGGTCACGAGGTTCTCGGCTCCTTTCGAGATCGTCGATTCAACCGGTAGCGTCATTATGAGGGTCGCTGATAGCCTCCCTGCGGGTACAACGCTAACCGCCGTTGCTGTGTCCAGAGGCATTTATCTGTACAACAAAGGTGGATTCAATTCAGCGGCAATAGGAGCACACGGCACCGGCGGGCTCGTAGAGGTAAAGGAGGAAGGAAAACGTGTAGAGATGTTGGCCTGGAAAGGGGTAGCTGCAGTGCGCGCACAAGATTACGATAAATCGACGGGAGGAGCCCAGATTTCAAGTGACGCCACCGAGCTGCAGGCACCGATGATTGTGTGGAACTCCAGCCATCACATAGTGTTCATGACCAACGATTCGAAGGATTAGCATGAAAAACTGGACAGCCTCACTCCTGGTGCTGTTATGCAGTGTCGCAAACGCGGCCGCTGCAACCGCAGCGAACGCAACGGAACTTACTCCGATACGGGCGTCGTGATCCAGGAAGAAAACGGCGGTTCTCCCACAACCTTAAAGGAGCACCATACCGTCACGACTTACTTACGGGCGCCGAAACAGTTCTTCTTTGACTTCAGGGCCGACCCCACTGGTTCAGCCGACCGGTTCGTTCTGTGGATCGACGGCGCCGAAGTCAATACCTGGTGGCAGACTACGGGCGTTCACGACAAGTATCCCCAGGGCCAGGGCGCGACTGGATTCGCAATCGGTTCGCTACCGACAAAAGGATCCATCGCCATCATCTCGGCGCTGATTTTCCCGGGACTGCAGGACGCGACCGCGCTGCAGGAGCCGCGTCTCTTACCCGCCGAAGCGGTCGATGGTCATCGCTGCTACAAAGTGATCGGGATCTACGCGCCTGCATACGGCAACGGCGTTGTCACGGCGAGCAGCCCTGTCACGCTGTGGATCGACGCGGAGACGCTGCTCATCCGGAAGATTTTCAGCGACACCTCGCGGGAAAGCCCGCCGAGTGTCATCGACCGCTCCACGGTCATCTTCACACCACGCGCAAATCCGGACGTGCAGCCGACCGTGTTCCGTTTCGCCGTTCCTTCACCGAAATAAAAGGAGACCTGATGAGAACGCGTTTGCTCGTGATTGTGCTTGCGCTTGTTGCCGTTCCTTTTTTTGCCGCTGCACCGAAGAGTCCAATGAAGCCTGGTAAGTGGGAGATCACGATGCAGATGATCGTCCCCGGCATGCCGGAGAACATGAAAGGGGTCGGCATGCTCTCACCCATGACCATCGAGCAATGCATCACGAAAGAAGAGGCAGAAAACCCGCGACCGCCCAAGATGGACAAGAAAAAGATCGATTGCGAAAACGTGAATAACAAGATCGTGGGCAAGACGGTGACCTGGTCGACCAGGTGTCGTAAGCCGGAGATGACGATGGATGGGAAATTCACATTCTCCGGCGACACGTACAAGGGTGAAAGTCACATCACCTCCGGCGGCCGGTCGGTGACCTACAAGTATTCCGGCAAGTACCTCGGCCCCTGCATTAAGAAGAAAGACGACTGAGCGCACATCGCGCATAGAGGTCAAGGTTCATGATTTGGGGCATGACGACATCCACTTTTACTCTCGTGCACGTCGCATTGAGCCTGGTGGGGATTCTCACCGGATTCGTTGTGGTGGTTGGGCTGCTCACCGGGAAGAGGCTCGAGGGCTGGACCGCGGTCTTTCTGGCGAGCACGGTTGCCACCAGCGTGACCGGATTCGGCTTTCCGTTCCATAAGTTTTTGCCGCCGCATTATGTCGGCGTCATTTCGCTGGTGGTTCTCGCGCTTGCTCTCATTGCGCGCTACGCCTTTCACCTGAGCGGCGCCTGGCGTTGGATCTATGTCGTTAGCGCCGTGATCGCCCTCTATCTCAATGTCTTCGTCGCCGTGGTACAGGCCTTCCAGAAGGTGCCCGCTCTGAAAGCGATCGCTCCGAAGCAGACCGAGCCTCCGTTCTTGATCGCGCAGCTCGCCGTTCTCGTGCTTTTCGTTGTGCTGGCGATTGTAGCGACGATCAGGTTCGCGCCCGCGCGCCTGCGCACAGCCTGATCTCGTCAAATGACCGACATCAGTCTGCCAATCCCGTTGACCGGTACGTCGCCCGCGGAGCATGTCTTTCCGACGTTGACGCAGCCGCAGATCGAACGCCTGGCATCGCACGGCCGTGTGCGCCAAGTTCGTGATGGGGAAGTCCTGATCGAGGCGGGCGACGAGACCGTGCCGTTCTTTGTCGTGAGAGCAGGCCAGATCGAAATGATCCAGCCGAGCGGAGCGCAGGAGAAGATCGTCGCTCGTCACGGGCCGGGCCAGTTCACGGGCGAGCTCAACCTGCTCTCCGGCCGTCGCGCATTGATGCGAGCCAGGGTGAGCCGAGCAGGCGAGGTGATCGAGCTGAGTCGCGAAACCTTGCGGTCGATCGTGCAGACCGACAGCGAGCTGAGCGAAATCCTGATGCGCGCCTTCATCCTGCGAAGGGCGGAACTGATCGAGCAACATGTTGGAGACGTCGTGCTTGTCGGTTCGAACCACTCCGCCGGGACTCTTCGAATCAAAGAATTTCTGACGCGCAACGGTTATCCATATACCTACGTCGATCTGGATCCTCACGACAGCCATGGTTTCGACGCCGCAGACATTCCGATCGTGATCTGTCGCGGTGTCACGCTCAAGAATCCGAGCAATCAGGAGGTTGCCGACTGTATCGGCTTCAACGCCGCGATCGATCCGGTGCATGTCCGCGATGTCATCATCGTTGGCGCGGGACCTTCCGGCCTGGCGGCCGCTGTCTACGCGGCTTCTGAAGGACTCGATGTCCTGGTGCTCGAGTCGAATTCGCCGGGAGGTCAGGCTGCTTCGAGCTCGAAGATCGAGAACTATCTCGGGTTTCCGACCGGCATCTCCGGTCGGGAACTGGCGGCGGCTGCTTACAGCCAGGCGGAGAAATTCGGGGCCCAAGTGATGATCGGCAGGGACGCGAAACACCTTGCCTGCGACCGGAAGCCATTCAAGATTGAAATCGATAACGGTCAGGGGATTCCAGCACGCAGCGTCATCCTCGCGACCGGCGCTGAATATCGAAAGTTGTCCGTCGACAACCTGGCGCAATTTGAGGGTGCGGGCGTCTATTACGGCGCGACGCCTGTCGAGTCGCAGATGTGTAAGGGCGAAGACGTCGTGGTCGTAGGGGGAGGCAATGCAGCGGGGCAGGCGGCTGTATTTCTCGCTCAGACCGCGCGCCGCGTGCTCATGCTCGTGCGGTCGGAGGGGCTGGCCGAGAGCATGTCGCGATATCTGATTCGTCGGATTGAAGAGAATCCGGCCATCGATCTACGAACCCGCACCGAGATCGTCGGCCTCGAAGGAGCGGATCACCTCGAGCACGTGCGCATCCGCAATCTCCGCACAGGCAAGATCACTACGGACGACATCAAACACGTCTTCGTCATGACTGGCGCGGTTCCCAGTACAAGCTGGCTCGAGGGCTGCCTCGCGCTCGATGCGAACGGCTTCATCAAGACGGGGCCAGACCTGACACAGGAAGAGCTGGCCACGGCGCGCTGGCCGCTGGTCAGGCCTCCTCATCTGCTGGAAACGAGTCTGCCCGGAGTGTTCGCAGTGGGCGACGTTCGGAGCGGCAGCGTCAAGCGCGTCGCGTCCGCTGTCGGCGAAGGTTCGTCCATCAGGTGCTCCATGAGTGACAAGAGCCTCTGGTGACGCGACCCTACGTGACCTGCCACATGTCCCCGTCCATCGACGGAAGAATCGTCACCGCGAAGTGGGGTTTGCTGCGCAGACTCTCTGCTGAGTACGAGCGCACCGCCCAGACGTTCGATGCGGACGCGTGGATCATCGGGCGTATTTCGATGGAGCCGTACGCCGGCAAGACAAGAGTGCCGCACGGCAAGGTGAGGCGTCGCATTCCGAGAAAGGACTTCATCGCTGATTCCGATGCGGAATCGTACGCAATCGCCATCGATCCGTCCGGCAAGCTCACATGGAAATCGAACGCGATCGGTGGAGAGCACGTGATCACCGTGCTGTCCGAGCGTGTGTCAGATGATTATCTGGCGTTTCTTCAATCCAGGGGCATCTCGTATCTGTTCGGCGGCAGAACCAGCATCGACTTGAAGAAAATACTTGTGAAGCTCAGGAAAGAGTTCGGGATCCGGAAACTGCTGCTGGAGGGCGGTGGCAAGATCAACGGATCGTTCCTCGCTGCCGGTCTGATCGATGAGCTGAGCGTCCTGGTGGCGCCCGTCGCGGACGGCGGCATCGGCACGCCGTCGCTATTCGATGCGCAGGCGGGGAGAGGACCGTCACGCCGTCTCCGGCTGATATCTGTCGAAAGGCTCAAAGGCGACCTGGTCTGGCTGCGGTATGAGGTTCGGCGGTGATTCCGCGGCCTGACATCAGAAGAGTCGCCTACTTCCACTTGCCGAAGATTCGCTTCAGCTCCGTGTCCGCCGCTCGGACTGCCGCATCAGGGGTCATCTCGTCGCGCGCCGCCTTGGCGAACATCGTCGGAAGGACAAACGTGTTGAACACCTCGTCGATGGCCGCAGTGGCATAGCCGGGATATCCGACGTTGGTTGCCCACTTCAAAACGTCGCTCAGGACTTTGTATTTGTCCGGCGGGCTGGCCTTCGGATCATTGGCCAGCAGTTTGTCGATATCGGGAACCGTCGAAGGGAAACAGGGGAAGTTGTAGAACTCGCTGGCGTGGAACGCGGCCGAGAAATTGTCGACCAGGTCGGCGAGGAACTGTTTCGCGCCGTCCTTGTTCTCGGCGAATTCCCAGATCACGTAGCAGTCCATCACGTGCTCGGAGGCGATGCGGCGCACCGGACCTTTCAGCGCGCGCGTGATCTGAATCTGCTTCGACATCTCGGGGTTGTCCTTCTCCGCCGCCCGCGTCACTGAGATGGCGTTCTGCACGAACGAGAGCTTGCCCGACAGAATGCCGCGATTGTTGGACGACACATCCCAGGAAAAGACTTCCGGCGTTTCACATTGCTGATAGAGGTCGCGCACGAACTTCACGGCATCGATCGTGTGCTTCGAATAGAGAGCCACTCGCCCGGCCTCGTCCTGCTCGGCGCCGCCGAAGGACCACAGGATGGCGCGCAAGGCCATGTTGGTGTCCACCTCCTGGGAGAGCCCAATGCCCACCGGGTTGCCGAATTTCTGTTTGATGCGCTTGCCGCCGGCGAGAAGATCGTCGTACGTGTCCGGACCGTGCGGAAAGCCCACCTGCGACCAGGGATCCTTGCGATAGTTGCCCGGATCGGGGACGTAGGAATCTGAGAATGCGAAGTACTTTTTCGTTTTCGGGTTGTACGTTGATTTCTCCGCCAGGGAGATCTTCTTTCCGTGTTTACGCTCCACTTCCTGGTAGATCTCCTTGTGATCGATGACCTGCTTCTCGTATGACGCCGGAGGGGAGACGAACATGAAGAGATCGTGTCCCCTTTTCGCTGCCACTTCCGCGGCCGCGCGCGCGGGGATCTCAGCCGTGGCGATGTGATCGACGGTCACATTGGTGTTGTGCCTGGCTCCCCACTCCTTCGTGAACGTGCCGTCGAACCACTTGTCATAGCCGGGAACGAAGTGACTCCACTGCACGATCTTCAGCGTCTTTTGCTGGGCCAGGGCCCGCTGCGGGAAGAGGAAGGCCGAGGTCATTCCTGCTGCCGCAGCGGCGCCTCCTGTCAGCTTCACGAATCTTCTGCGGGTGATCGGTCGACCGGACCGTTTAGACATGAGGACTTTTCCCCGCAAGCGGGGAGAAGGACCTCACATGAGATCCCTCGCCCCGCGAAGCGGGGAGAGGGTGCCGCGAAGCGGCGGGTGAGGGGTCGTGTCATCACCGCACCATCTGCGCACTGCGCAGTTCCCGGGCTCAGGAAGAGGCGGCAGCAGCGAATTTAGCGAGCCAGCCCGCGCCGCGGCACCTCGTTGCGAATCGGCGGCACCGTGCGCAAGTAGCGGTAGATCGCGCGCAGGTCTTCATCCGACATCCGCCGGATCTGGCGCCACGGCATGAACGGGTGCAGGGAAACTCCTTTGGGATTCACTCCTGTGCGCAACGTCTGCAGGAAATCCGTCTCGGTCCATTGGCCAATCCCGGTCGCATTGTCGGGCGTCAGATTCGAGGGGTTCGCTGGAAAGTCCTTCGGCGGATGCGCCGTGCCGGCAAAGAGCCGGCTCTTGTCTGGCGTGGCCAGGAGTCCACCGCGGGGCGTGTGGCAGTCGGCGCACAGCCCTACGTGCTGCGCGAGATAGCCGCCATATTCCGGCGTCGCGCCGCGCGGCGGTGCCGACGCCGAGATCGACGGTTTCGGCGCGAGAAACAGCAACTTGCCGAGCTTGAAAACGAGATTCGGGCTCTGCTTCACCTCGCGGCGAACCGGTGGAAGGCTCTTCAGATAGCGGGCTACCGCGAACGCGTCGTCGTCCGACATCTCATGAAACCACTCGTAAGGCATCACCGGTGCGAGCAGACGTCCGTCCTTCCGTTGCCCATTTCGCAGCGCTCGCACGATTTCAGCCTCGCTCCACGTCCCCAGTCCGGTCTCGGCATCCGATGTCAGGTTCGCAGCGCGCGACGTGCCGATTCGCCAGTCTTGAAACTCCGTTCCACCACTGAGCGGCCCGTCGACGTCGTTTCTCGGATCTGCGGCATGACACCCTCCGCAGACCGCCACGTTCCGCACGATGGTTTCGCCGCGCGCAGCGTCGCTGGGTACCGGTTTGGCGATGGACGGCAGCGGAATCTGCGCGTGACGACAGCTCAGCGTAGCCAACAGATAGAGGACGAGAGCGGGGGTGATCGGATCTCTGCGCAAGCTCATGCCGGATAGGCGTGCAGAAACAACGCCAGAGACTAGAATGGCTCGCGCCATGGTCCGCGTCGCTCTGGTCACAGGTTCGAGCCGCGGAATTGGTCATGAAGTCGCGCGTCAACTCGCGGCGCGCGGCTTTCGAGTCATCTTGACCAGCCGTGACGCGGGCATAGCGAAGAAAGCGGCGGGGAAGATCGAGCCGGATGCAGTCGGGCATCAGCTCGATGTTTCCGATGCCCGATCGATCGACGAACTCGGCCGGTTCATAGACAGAGACATCGGCAGCCTTGATGTGCTCGTGAACAACGCGGCCATTCTCCTCGATGAAGGAAAGAGCATCGTCGACGTCGAGCCTCGCGTGTTCGAAGAAACATGGCGGGCCAATACGCTGGGACCTTTCCTGATCACGAAGAGACTCGCGCCACTTCTGCGCAAGAGCGGACATGGGCGCATCGTGAACGTGTCGTCGGGTGCGGGCCAGCTTTCGTCGATGTCCAGTTATGCGCCCTCCTATTCGACTTCGAAGGCTGCGCTCAATGCGATCACGATCCAGTTTGCGAACGCGCTGCGCCGCGATCACGTCCTCGTCAACTGCGCCGATCCGGGCTGGGTGCGCACTGACATGGGTGGATCTTCCGCGCCGCGAAGTGTCGAAGAAGGAGCGAACGGCATCGTCTGGCTGGCCATGCTTCCCGACGATGGCCCAACGGGTGGTTTCTTCCACGACCGCAAACAGATCGCGTGGTGAGACGTCTTCGACCGCTAATGTTTTGCCATGTACGCCGCGGAGAAAGCGGGCGTGAACGCGCGGTCCATCAACTGATTGAACATGCCTCCGATGACGCTCTTTTTTGTCCGGAAACCGGCCCCACCGGAAGCCACTCCGTGCATCAGCATGCGTCCGCTGTCGGCAGCGACGAGAGTGAGTTC
>QHVS01000251.1:8350-12847 GCA_003223635.1 Acidobacteriota bacterium
CCGGCATACGGCAAGGGAATGATCGCGATCGTATCGGTCGTCGCCGATCCAACAGAAGACATGAGAAAGGCATCGACCTGCAGTTTCTCGGGCAGCGTGGCTTTGTTTTCGTCGTTGACGTTCGTTGCCCCGAGATCGAAGAGCAGTTGCCGCAATTTGGCGGCAGGAACCACAGCGATGTGGCGAGCCGTCAGTTTCTCCAGCAACAGCGAGTCCACCCAAGCCGGATCGACTCCCTCGGCAGCGGGGCACGGCACGATCGCTACTCGATGAAACGATTTCCCGAGATCGGTAATGGTGTCGACCTGAATTTGAAACCCGGCGAAAGCGATCGTCGCCGAGAACGCGAACAAGAGCACGCCAATCGCTGCGAAGCGAATCCGAATCATGTTCCCCCCTGATGTTTGGCGCATTCTCTCACGACCCGGCCGCACCTGCGACGGATCAATCCGACCGCACCAGCTCGACCCGCCGATTTCTGGCGCGCCCTCAATGGTGTCGTTCGTGTCTTCCTTCGCGTCCAACCGGAGCACTCCCTACATCCTGAAGCTCGGTATACCGTCGCAGAAACCAGACGGCACCTACACGCTGGTACCGTCGAATCGATTTCATGATCATGGAGCCGAGCCGGGCTCCCATCCTCGGTATGTGCTGAGCGCGGCGCTTCAGGCGGCGATCGATCAGTACTTCAGCCGCACGCTGGCGCGATTTCTCGCCAATACGGATGGGTGCCGCAGCAATCCGTCGAACTGATCTTCGCGTGCGCGCTGTAAGTGATTCCGAGCTGATCTAGAATCGCGAGCCATGCGTACGATCGCGAGAGCCGCCGCACTCCTGCTGTTATTCGTCCCGATTCAAGTCCGAGGGGAGTGGAAGGCCCTCGGCGACATGCCCCAGCCAGCGCGCCAGGGCAATGCGCTGCGGTTCGAGAACGCGCAAGCCGTCGTTGTGATCACGGCCCTCTCTCCGGAAGTGATTCGCCTGCGCGTCACGCCGGGTCGCGAGGGCCGTGATCATTCATACGCGGTCATCAATCGCGATTTCGGCGATCCCGGCGCGACGGTCTCCATCGAGCCCGCCCGCTCGATGATCTCCACGAGCGCGCTTCGCGTCTCAGTCCAGCACGCGCCGTTCCGCGTTGCCTTCGCCACGAGCGCTGGCCAGTCGCTCGATGAGGACGATCCGCAGCGCGGGACCGCTCTCACCGGTACAACCATTCGCGTCTGGAAGCGACTCCGTGACGACGAGCACATCTACGCCCTCGGCGAGAAGAACGGCCCGCTCGACAAGCGCGGCTGGAAGCTCGGCGGCTACAGCTTCACCATGTGGAACAGCGACACGTTCGGTTACGACTCCAGCACCGACCCGATCTACGTCTCCGTGCCGTTCTACATCGATCTGCGCAAGGGGGTGGCCTACGGCATCTTTCTCGACAACACCTTCCGCAGCAACTTCGACATCGGACATCAGACAGAAGGCATGCTGTCATTCGGCGCGGAGGGAGGAGCGCTCGATTACTACTTCATCTACGGTCCGGATCCCAAGAAGGTGATCGAACGCTACACCGCGCTCACTGGACGGATGCCGCTTCCGCCGCTCTGGTCCCTCGGATACCACCAGTGCCGCTACAGCTACTATCCCGAGAAGAAGGTTCGTTTCATCGCCGACAACTTCCGGGAGCGCCGCATCCCGGCCGATGCCATCTGGCTCGACATCCATTACCAGGACTCGTACAAGCCGTTCACGTGGGATCGTCAGCGTTTTCCTGATCCCGCGCGGATGATCGGCGATCTGAGGAAGGAAGGATTTCGAACCATCACGATTGTCGATCCTCATCCGAAAAAAGAGGTGGGATACGCGCCGTACGATTCCGGCCTGGCCGGCGATCACTTCGTGAAAAACCCTGACGGCTCGATCTACGAAGCGCCAGTGTGGCCATCTCAGGCTGACAAAAACCCCGGACCGAGTGTCTTTCCCGATTTCAGCAAGCCCGCGGCGCGCGCGTGGTGGGGAGGCCTGTATGCCGGTCTGTTGAACGCCGGAGTGGCCGGCATCTGGAACGACATGAACGAGCCGGCGATCTTCGACGTCCCGAGCGGGACGATGCCGCTGGACGTCCGTCACGAGAACGAGGGCGCGCCGACGGATCACCGCGAGATCCACAACGTCTACGGGATGCTCATGACCCGCTCGACCTACGAAGGGCTGCTCAAACTGCGACCGAACGAGCGCCCTTTCATCCTCTCCCGAGCCTCGTACGCCGGCGGGCAGCGGTATTCCGCGCTCTGGCCGGGGGACAACACCAGCGACTGGGCGCATCTGCGCGGCAGCATTCCGTTGCTGCTGGGGATGGGGCTCTCGGGGTTCCCATTCGTCGGCAGTGACATCGGCGGGTTTGTCGAGGCTCCGAGCGCCGAGCTTTTCACGCGGTGGCTTCAGGCGGGAGTTTTCTATCCGTTCATGCGCACGCACACCATGTTCGGATCACCCGATCAGGAGCCGTGGTCGTATGGAACCGCGCACGAAGCGCTGAATCGCCGGGCGATCGAGCTGCGCTATCAGCTTCTGCCGTACATCTATTCAGTCATGCGCGAGGCCGCCGAGAGTGGAATCCCGGCCATGCGTCCGCTCATGCTCGAGTATCCCGATGACGAGCAGACCTACGGGAACAACGATCAGTTCCTGTTCGGGTCCGATCTTCTGATCGCTCCGGTGCTGTGGGAAGGAGCGACACAGCGTGAGGTCTACCTTCCGGCAGGCGACTGGTATGACTACTGGAGTGGAGAACATTTCACCGGAGGGAAGAGAATCGTTGTCCCGGTCACGCTGGCCTCGATTCCGATCTTCGTCCGCGGCGGCGCATTCGTGTTCGGACAGCCGGTCGTGCAACACACCGGCGAGATGCCCGGGTCCTTGAATGTGGATGTCTTCCCGAGCAGCACATCAGAGCGGTGGCTATACGAGGACACCGGCAACGGCTTTGAGTATCAGCGTGGAGTGTTCGCCCGGCGGCGGTTTTTGTCGCGCAAGGAACCGTCCGGCCTGGTGATCGAGATCGGAGCGCCGGACGGGAGCTATCGTCCGCAGCCGCGGCCGATGCTGATCACGGTGCGATCCCAAGCTGAGTCCGCACGCGTGTCGGTTGGCGGCGTTTCTCTTTCACGCGTGGCCGACCTGGAGAAAGTGGAGCGGGGCTGGACCGCGAGAGATGGCTCGCTGATGATCAAGCTGCCTGATCGGTTCGAGCGAGTCGAGATTCGGATCGAGGATGGGGCGCGGCCGTAGATCATCGGCCATTCGCGTTCCACAACTTAGGCGAGCCGATTTCATTGCAGCGTCTGATCTTCGCGAATGATGCACAACATCGTGTACGCAACCCTGTGGAAGCTTGTGGAAAAGAAAAAAAAATTTAATGGCAAAAATCCATTGCATCTTCGCATCGATGAACCTACATTGCTGTTCGTCTCAGCACGGATGCTCCATCGCAGATGCCAACGTGTTGAGGCTGCCGAGAATGACGCGATAGTTCATCGAGGCAAAACGATTCGGTACGAACGCTCTATCGTGGATGTCAACGTGCCGGATCGGTCGTGGTGACGCGATGGGTCACTCAGGGCAACATTGGCGCGAATGCCCCCTTGTGGATGTCAACGCGTCGAGAAAGGCTCCGGTGGGACAAGGGCTCCCGGAGCCATTTTTTGTGTCCACCCTCACGCGCGGAGTTTCCAAACTCGTTCCCACGGCTTCAACGGCCGACGTCGACGGATGAGAAGGAGGACGGTTCTCTGAAGCTCGACTACCTGGTCGACCTTCTCGGCCAACGTGAGATTTCGGCGGGAAGTCCGCAGTTGACGCTTTCCTTGCCGAAGCGCTTCAAGTGCATGTGCAACCTTCATCTCACTCATAGTTAGGCAGCTTGAAGTTGTACTTTGTCAGAACGGTATCCAGCAACCCGCGGTCCACGCTGCCTTCTTCCAGCAAGGCGGCTGCGCGCTCGAGTCGCTTGTGAGTTCGAGCGCCCGGCTCGAGATATAGCGCGATCAGATACTCGGGACGGATGACTCGAACCGGTTGACCCTCGAAGTCGAGTTCAGCGGCCGTGGCGATCGCCTCTTCCGCCAGCGCGTTGTGTGCCGGGATGAATTGCACCGGTATTCCGGCGATGAAGATGTGCTCGGCTTCTTCTCGGTAATTGTTGCGACGAGCCCAATCGTAGATTGGCTCGAGCGAGACGAGAAGACCGAATACGTCGAGATCGAAGGTAGGAATTGGCTCGGACCAGAACGCGAGCGCCATCGCTCCACCGATCGCGTAGTCCTTGACGACGCCCTCACTCTTCACACGACGGATTGATGCGAGAGCCGCGGTGAAGTTGTTCATGCCGGGGCGGTGCGGCAGTAGGAGTGCGGCGGCATGGCCGCCGCACTCCAGATGACAACCTTAGTAGATGTACCGCGCTCCGAGCTGAATCTGGCGCTCTGAGTTGATTCGCGTGCC
>QHVS01000247.1:0-4134 GCA_003223635.1 Acidobacteriota bacterium
CGAAAAGCTTCCTGCCGTCCGCCCGGTCGACCGGCACTCCGTCGAGGATCGCAGTGCGCAAGACCACGCCTCTCGCCGGTTTCCAGGCGATCCGAGTTCCTACAGACGTGTCGGGGAAAATCGATGGCCCGTCCCGGCCGCTCTGTGAAAACTCCGGTCCGATGCCAAAGGAGCTATTGAGAAACAAGCCGGCAGACTGCAAGCGATAAAATTCAGTGTTGAGATCGTAGCGCCCGATCAGGATCGAGAGTTGGTTATCAAACAGGTTTTGCTGGATCCATCCCTCGTTCAACATCCAACGAGCCGGTCCCTCGAGATTGCTCACCCCCTGCGCATCGCCCGCGAAGCGGCTGGGATGACCTCCATGGATGTTCAGTCCTTCGACAAACAGCGTCATCCCGGAAACGCCGGCCAGGCGTGACCCATCGAGAGTGAGCTGGAATCGAAGCGTACCGAGATACGTAGTTCCGCGACGTTCGCCGCCCGAGAGATCACCGAATGCTGCGCCGTCATAGACGAGCGCTGGGTGAATCCCGTGATCGACGAGCGCCGCTTCTGCATCCTTCGCGGTGATGGCTTGCGGCGCCGCGATCAACGAAGCCGTCCTCAGGACCACAAACCCCGCGACGCACAATCGTCCGCCACGTACCACGACGAGTATCAGTCGGCCTTGACCAACGGGACGTCGACCAGATGCTGGGAAAGGAACCAGACCTGCTTCTCATTGCCTCGGATGATGTCGGAGACCAACAGGTCGTTGGTTCCATCGTCGCCTGCTTCGGCCGCCTGGCGGGCCATCGAACGCGCTTCCTTGAGCACGATCTCGTGCCCGTGAAGGAGCCGCGAGATCTGCACCGGCACCTCCTCACGCCCCTTCGGGGGCCGCGGGATGATCGTGGTCTCGGCCACGTCGGGGGCCATGGCGATGCTGACGCCGCCGAGCGATTGAATGCGCTCCGCGAGCTGGTCCACTAGATCGTTCTGCTCTTCGTAGTGCTTGTCGAAGAGAAGGTGGAGCTGGTAGAAGGTCGCCCCCGCCACCTGCCAGTGATGCTTCTTGTAGAGATCTCGAAGCGTGCAGGTGTCAGCGAGAATCTGGTTGAGATTCTCCACGCTCTGCTTCGCAACGTTCTGAGAGAGAGCGATCGGCATTCGAGTCGTGTGACCGAACGCCTGGATCTCATGCGCTTGCTGGCGATCGAGCGGTCGTGCGCGATCCATAACCGCTCCGGTGTTCTTGGGCTTACTCATGATCATTTCTCCTTTGTTCTTCGATTACTGCAGCCTCGAGAGGATAGAACTCAGCCAGAATCGATGTCCGAGATCGTGTTCATACGCTCAAGCCTAGCGACAAGCAATTCGAAGGCCTTGCCCTCAGCCGTACGGCGTGCCTTCCGCTTGACGCCGGAACGGATACGTGAGCTGCCCAAGATATGTCTCCGGCGGCTGAAACTTCGTCGTTCCGTAATGTTTCGGCCAGTAGCTCGGCATGTGGGCAGTACCGAACACGACGATCGCCCTCACATCCGGCGGTGAAATTCGCGCATAGAAACGCGGTGAACTGCTCCCGGGGCAACTTGCCCTCGCGGCGCGCATCAGCGGCGCCGTGGCGCGATCACGCCCTGCAGCCGACACGCTCGTCGCCGGGGATTAGCATCTCTCCGGCTGCGAGTCCGTCCTCCGAGGCGATGGGTGGTCGCTATACTCCACGTCGGTGGTATGGAGAAGACGGATGGAGTCACCGACTCGCGAGCGTTCCGTCGCTTTGTTCTTCTTGATCCAGTTACCGGCTACTTCGGGGGCACCGACATCAAAATTATCGAGATCTCCGAAGGTGGGATGCAGCTCGAACACGCTGAGGCGATCACAGTGCGCGCCAAGGCTCGTGTGGAGTTCCGCATCGGGGACGTGTCAACGAGCCTGACAGCGATTCTCGTTTGGAGTTGCCTCTCGAAAACCACCAACCAAGGGGGGCTCTTCTATCGCTCCGGAATCAAGGTGGACGACCCGGAAAAACGCATGAGCGAGATCATGCGTGCGCTCGCGGCGGTTGGCGGAATCCGACCGGATGATCAACCGCTGGAAAGGGAACGCGCGAAGCTTGCTGCTCTGGATGAGGCGAAACGTGCGGCTGCGCACGTGAAGCTCATTGGCCTGCACAATTTGGTTCCGAATGACCAGTTTCTTCTCATCCAGCAGGCGCGCGAATACCTCCGCTCGCACCCAAAGGAAGCAATGAATTGGTACAACCGGGCCAAGTACGCGATCGCATCCGACAAAACACAGTTGGATGAGATGAATTTGCCGCATCGGGAGGAAGTGTTTGCCGTTTGGGAGTATCTGGAACGGAGCATCGACTTGGTAACGATCGCGCGGGCGTTTGAGATGATGAAGCAGGCATGAACTTCGAAGGCGACCCGATGGTTCGAAAGTAAAAGGCATAATGCCAACCCTGCGTACTCGTCGTCGATGATGACGACGTGATATCTCTTGACGAACTTCACCCTTCAGGACATCTCCTGATCCATTCCGTGAATTCGTCGGATTCGTGGGGCTTGTCGTTTGGAGCCCTGCCGCATTGTGGGGCGCGGCAGTGCGGTGACAGACTGCAGTTAGGATCCCGGCACTGCAAGTAAGGGTGCGACATAAGAAAAGGGGGCGACGCTGACGATTTTTTTGGGAACTTTTTGGGAACTCTCAGCAGCCCCGAAGTCGTAAGCTGCTGACAACAAAGCCGGAAAGTTGGTGGAGGCGGCGGGAGTTGAACCCGCCCTTGAGATACGCGCGCTCAACGCATACCGCAGGGCGCTCCGCGGGAATCGCCGGCGAATACTTTGTCGCTGCCGAACTCTCGCGTCGCGGGTACATTGCATCACTTACACTTTGGCGCGCGCGGGGCGTCGATATTCTCGCGCAATTCGCTAACGATTCCCCGCGACTCCGAAAACGTGATCCTGCGCTTCGGCGAATCGCGACGGGGCATCGGAGTGCTCGGCCCATTAACGAAATCCACGCATCGTCCAACTCAATCGATCGGCAATATGGCGCCGCAGCGTGCCGGCGAAGGCGCACCGCCGTAACGCTCCTCTCCGCGCGGGAACTATGTCATTGTCATGACCGGCCCGGCTCTCCTCTTCGCGATCGTGATCAAGAGCATCGGTGTCCTCGGCCCGGTTACCGGAAGCCAGGATACAGCCGGGCAGGTCGACGTCGAGATGGCCGCGACGGTTCATCTCGAAAGCAGCAATGCACACATCGCCGCCGTTCCTGAAAGCATTTTTGCGCGCGGAGTGACAACGTTCCCGGTCAAAACGTTTCCCGTGAAAGGGCCGACCGACGTGACAATCACCGCGCGAATCGGAGCGGAATCAAAATCGGCGACCCTGCGAGTCTTACCGCCGAAGCTTTTTGCCGGCTGTGATCAGCCGGCGACCGTCAGCGCCTACACGCCGCTGAAATGCAAAGCGTTCCTGGACGGACTCGCTGCCGAGGATATCTCCGTCTCCGTGTCCAGCGATCGGAGGGAGATCAAGGTTTCGCCGTCGTTGAGGATCGCAAGAGGCACGAACAAGACCGAATTCAACGTATCGGCATACGGTGTGGGAGGACCGGTCACGGGCCAAATCTCGCTGACATCCGGCGGCGTCACCAAGTCGCAGGCCGTCACCGTGAAGCCGATCGCGATCGCAGGAATCAAATTTCCTTCCGTGATGGGCGCGCATTCAGCGAAGGGTTGTGAACACGCATCGATCGAAGTCGATTCGATGGCTCAGGCACCCGGCTTGAGCGTGAGGCTCACGTCCCAAACGTTGGACGGGACAGCGACGCCGATCGCGTTCGACAATTCGACGATTCAAATGAACTCGTCCGGCTACGCTGCCTTCGGCGGATTTGCACTTCGCTGCGTTTCTCATAACACCATTGTGAAGATCACCGCGTCGGCCGATTTCGCGGGCGAGCGCGAGACCGTGGACACCGACTTCACCGTGCTGTCGGCACGATTGATGGCACTCGACTCGTCGGGCCCGATGGCATCGGACGTTCCTCCCGGTGGTGTGAAGAGAACGATCACCATTCACCTGGACGAGGGCGCGGGACCCACGACCTGGTTCGATGTGTCCTACACCGGGAATG
>QHVS01000247.1:4213-9254 GCA_003223635.1 Acidobacteriota bacterium
ATTGAAATTCAAGGCCTGCGTACATCCATCGGAGTCAACCCGTAGACTTTGCGCATGGCCGTGAAGGGGCTGGTGATACCCCGAGGAGCGCAATTTGGGGACGCGAAATGCGCCAGCTTCCGTACCCCCAATCAGACCCCCAGTTGGGGGTAGATCTTACTGGATTTCTTTGAACGTTGGTAAACACTTCACCGACGTAAAGCATGACAGGGATTAAGTTTAGTGGACGTAGCTGGATGTCGTTGGATGAGGTGTTGGTGGAGGCGGCGGGAGTTGAACCCGCGTCCGAAAACAGTGGCGACCCGGCTCCTACATGCTTAGCTCTCGTTTTGATCTCGTCCGCGTCCTGCCCGAGAGCGGGGATCAGACGCGGACCAGCCTCGCGGTTTTCGTGACGCGCGGTGAGGCGGACCGCGAATCCTTAGCTCACCTTCATGACACCCGTTCCGACGGCGTGAGCGACCATCGGGCGGGCGTCGCAGGCCTAATTAGGCTGCGAGTGCGAGTTCGCTGTTGTTCGCAGCTACTCAGTTTGATCGGATTTACGAGTCAATCAGCTCGGCATGCAACCGTAGCCCCGACATGTTCCCGTCGAAGCCGTTGCGCCCCCAACTTGTCAACGAACTACGCTGCAAAACGGCGCGGGCAGTGGCAGCATTCCTGTATGGATCCTCGCGAAATCGATCTGATCGTCCGGCGGGCGCTGGATGAAGACCTTCCAGACATCACGTCGGAGGCGATCTTCGACGCCGCCGATCAGGGTGTGGCCCGCTTCATGGCCAAGGCAGCCGGAATCCTGGCCGGTCTGCGCTTCGCCGAGGCGACGTTCAAGACCATTCAGCCGATGGTGAGTTTCACCGCACGGAAGAATGACGGCGACAGCATTCATCCTGGTGAGGTGATCGCCGACGTCGAGGGGCCGGTGATCGCACTGCTGTCGGGCGAGCGGACGGCGCTGAATCTCCTGCAGCGCGCATCCGGAATCGCCACCACGACCCGGCGTTACGTCGATGCGGTCCGCGGAACGAACGCGAAGATCTATGACACGCGAAAGACGGCGCCCGGCCTGCGCGCTCTCGACAAGTACGCGGTGCGCTGCGGCGGCGGCGAGAATCATCGCACCGGCCTCTTCGACATGTTCCTGATCAAGAACAATCACGTCGATCGCGCCGGCTCCATCACCGCCGCGGTGGAGCGGATCCGACAGCGCCGCATGCCGCAGAAGATCATGGTCGAAGTGCGAAACACAGCCGAGCTCGAGGAGACGCTGACGCTCCGCCCCGATTTCATCCTGCTGGACAACATGAAGCCTTCCGAGCTGCGCGCCGCCGTGGCCCGAGCCGCAGGCTCCGTTCCCCTGGAAGCGTCCGGCGGAATCACGCTGGAGAATGTCCGGGAAGTCGCCGAGACCGGCGTGGATCGCATCTCCGTTGGCGCGCTCACGCATTCCGTGAAGGCGCTGGACATCTCCATGCGCATAGAGCGAGCTAGCCCGTAATGGCACCGCGTTTGCGGCCGGGGAGTGTCATGGCTGAAGCGGCAAGCTTCCGGATCGCGGTCGTGGACGACGATCCGGCCATCCGCCGGCTGGTGCGCCTCTTCCTGAAGCGCAGCGGATACGAGACCGTCGAATTCGCCACAGGCGAGGAGGCGCGCGCCCAGCTTGGAAAAATCGATTGGGATCTGGCCATTCTCGATCGACGCCTTCCGGACATGGACGGCGTCGTGCTCTGCCAGGAATTGAAATCGAACCCGGAGTTCAAGAGCCGCTACGTGATCATGCTGACCGGCGAAGACGAACAGGAAGACAAGGTCCGCGGCCTCGACCTCGGCGCAGACGACTACGTCACCAAGCCGTTCCAGTATCCGGAGCTCCTGGCGCGGATTCGCGCGGGAAAGCGGATCGTCGACCTGCAGAAGGAGTTGATGGAGACAAACAAGCGCCTGGAGCTGCTCTCCATCACCGACGGCCTGACGAAACTGTACAACCACCGCCATTTTCAGGACGAGCTGGCGCGCGCGTTTGAGGAATCGGCCCGCTATGAGCGGCCTCTCTCACTGGCCATCGTCGATCTCGACTTCTTCAAGAAGATCAACGACACCTACGGGCATGCCGTGGGAGACGAGGTGCTGAAAGCGGTCTCCCGGATGTTCCAGGACTCGATCCGCAGCACCGATCTCGCGGCGCGCTACGGCGGTGAAGAATTCGCCATGATGATGCCGGAGACAGAGTCGGAGGATGCGATTACCTTCGCCGAAAAGATACGCACTCTCGTTGAGTCAGCGTCAATCCAAACGCAAGCTGGATCCATCGCCTTGACCGTGAGCATCGGTGTGGCCACGGTTCCGCACAGCAAGATTCACTCAGCGAAAGAGCTGATCGTGTCCGCGGACAAAGCGCTCTACCGGGCCAAGCGCAACGGACGCAATCAGGTCCAGGCGGACAAGCGGCTGGAAGGAGTTTCGCGCTCCAGCCGCCCACCGGCGGCGGCACCTACGAATTAACGCGCCGGCGTGGCCAGTTCGCGCATTCTGCGGTCGACCTCCGCTCGCAAATTCACCGCGTGCTGCTGGATTCGCTCTTCCACTCTTTCGTCCGGCCCGCCGCTGTGGAGCAGTTCGACCGCCTTCTCCAGCTCCTCAGCATCCGTTGAGATCCGCTGAAAGCCGTAGCTTCCGCCTGATCCCTTCAGCTGATGGGCAAGATAGACGAGGCGCTCCAGCGACTGCGGGCCGCGATCGCCGTCCAATTTGGCCTGGATCTCGCGAACCTTCTCGTCCGCCTCGGCGAGAAATTCGCGTTTCAGTTCGTCGAATTCCGGATCCACATCTGTCCCCGTCGTGCGGTGTGCACGCCGTGTGCCGCGCCAGCCCCCACACCGTATCATGTGCCGTTGCAATGAACTTCCTCCTCATATGCCACGCTTTGTTCTCGATCGAGGCGCCGTGGGATGTCCCGCGCGGCTGCACGCCGGTCGAGCTCCGGCGGTCCACCGACGGCGGCATTCCCCGCCTGCGAACCACAGTGACGACCTACGCCGATCGGGAGTACCTGAACGTTCTTTTTCACGCAGCGGACGACGAAGTGATCGCCAGGTACCGAAATCACGATGACCCGCTCTATGAGGAAGACGTCGTCGAGGTGTTTCTCTCTCCGGCGACGCCGACAACGTACTTCGAGATCGAGGTGAATCCGCTGGGGACGACGTTTGACGCGCGAGTCGAGTCGCCGGATGGCGTGCGCAGCACGATGCGAGTCGACCGCGGCTGGACCTGTAAGAATCTTTTTGCCGCCATCCGGCGTACGCCGGGATTCGTCGACACGATCGTTCGTATTCCGTTCTCCTCGCTCGGGGTGCACATTCCCGCACCGGGCGATGTGTGGCGGGGAAATTTCTTCCGCATCGACCGAAGCCACTCGCACGGGGACGAGTTCAGTGCCTGGCGCCCCACATTGAAGAATCCGGCCGATTTTCACGTGGTGGCCGCATTCGGGCGACTGCGCTTCGAGTGACCGCGCACGCCGGTTGCAGCAGCGGCCCGGCATGCGATCCATCTCCAGCACAGCGCTGATCCTTCTGACCGCGGTCGCCACTGCGTTGGGGCAGTCCGGCCAGTGGGGCTCCCGTGGAATCAGCCGGCGCTTCGTCGTGCAGGGCAATCTCGTGATCGCCGCGGATGGACGCGGCGTCGCCGTTTATGACGTCAGCGACGCCGCGAACATCCGCCGTCTCTCCGTGATCGAGACAGCCGCCGAAAGCATCGACGTAACGGTATTGAACGGGACCGATGTGATCGTCGCTACACGCGGACGCCTCGAGCGATTCTCGCTTTCTCTGAACGGCACGCTCGCGCGGGCCAGCAGTATTGCGACGACGGCCTCCATTCTCGCTTCGAATGGACATTCCGTCGCCGGAGGAACGAACTCCGAGATTGTCGTTTGGCAGCCGACCCAGGACGGACTGGTGAGTGTTGCGCAATTCACGACAATGGCTCCCATCGGCTCTCTGGCCTGGCATGGCGACACGCTTCTCGCCGCGGTGCCTGGCATCGGAATCTGGTTTTTCGATCCGAGCGGAGCGCGCCAGCCGATGGTGATTCCGGAGAATGCTCATGACCTCGCCATCGAGGGAGACACGCTCTACGTCGCCGCCGGGGGAAGCGGCCTGGCCATCTACGATTTGCACGACGAAAGCGCGCCGCGGCTCCTCGGCCGCGTCAGCGGCGAGCTGAATCTGACGCGGATCGCGGCGAGCGGCGGGCGCGCATACGCCATTCAGCCGTCGGACATAGTCGATGTCTTTGACGTCACCCTTCCGACTATGCCGGTCCTTGCAGCAACCATCCGCCAACCTGCAGCAGTCATCGCAGCGTCGGATGCGCGGCTCTACGTTTCCGGATCGCTCATCGACCGCGGGCTGACCACGGAGATAGGCGTGCCGCTTCGGATCTACGACACATCCGATTCTGCCGCGCCGCGCGCGATCGGCGAATTCGACGATCTCGCAGGCCCCGTCTCCGGCATCGCCACAGACGGTACGCTGGCTTACGTCATCGATCACCCCTACTTCCGCGTTCTCGACGTTTCGAGCACCGTTGCGCCGCGCGAGTTGTCGTCGATCCGCTTCGACAACCTCGGCGACCGCGTCCGCCTCCTCAGGAAACAATTGATCATCTATGGCCGCGGAGATGTGCAGCTGCTCGATGTGAGTAACCCGTACGCGCCGCGGCTGGCGAAGGTGTGGCATTCGCAGGGCTCGCCGCCGAGCAACGCGGCATTCTTGCGAGACACCATCATTGAGGGGAATCCATTCAGCGGCCTTCACGTCGTCGACTTCATCAACTTCTCCGACCCGACACAGATCGGCGGCATCAAGAACCACTATTTCGAGGTCGTGGCCGATGGCGCCGACGTGGCGTACGTGTCCTACCAGGGGAACGAGCTCGTCGCCGTCAACGTCGCCGATCCCAGGACGCCGTACTTCGCGTGGAGCGCGCCGTTGGGGATGGTTCGAGCGGAAATCGTTCCGGCGACGGAGTC
>QHVS01000248.1 GCA_003223635.1 Acidobacteriota bacterium
GCGCGACGTCGATCCGGTCGGCGCGTGCGTGGGCATGAAGGGCTCGCGCGTGCAGTCGATCATCCGCGAGCTGCGCGGAGAAAAGATCGACATCATTCCCTGGAGCGACGACGTCGTGCAGTTCGCGCAGAACTCTCTGGCGCCGGCGAAGATCACCCGCGTCAGCGTCACCAGCGACGAGGCGGCGCATCGTCCGCACCTCGACGTCATCGTGGACAACGATCAGCTTTCGCTGGCCATCGGCAAGCGTGGACTGAACGTCCGGCTGGCGGCGGAGCTGATCGGCGCGAAGATCGACATCAAGTCGGAAGAAGAAGTCAAAGGCGAAGTGGCCGATGCGCTCAGCGCCATGCTCCAGGAAGCGATGGCCGAGTCACGCGCCCAAACAAACGTGCACGACATCGACGAGATGCCGCCGGAATGGGCTGATAAGCTCGACGCGGCCGGCTACGACGATCTCGACTCGGTGGTCAATGCGTCGATTGACGATCTGACGGCCATCGAAGGCATCGATTCCGAGTCTGCGGCGAAGATCATCGAGGTCGCCCGCCAGCACGAGGAAGTGGAGGAGACGCCGTACGCCGAGGAAGGGGAAGGGGAGGAAGGAGAGGCGGTGGCCACGGAAACGCAGCCTGGCGAGGAAAAGCCGGAAGAGGCGAAAGTGGAGTAAGGAAGTTGCTAGGGTTGCTTGGTTGCTAGCAGCCGGGCCACCGAGCAACTCAGCAACCGAGTAACTCAGGAACCCAGGAGACTGAATGGCGGCAGCGAAAATTCGAGTAAGCGACATTGCCAAGAGGATGGGAAAGTCCGAGAAGGACGTCATCTTCCAGTTGCAGTCGCTTGGCGCCGATGTGACCGATCCGAGCCAGGTTCTCGAGCCGGAGGTCATTCAGGCGCTCATCACCGGAAAGAAGCTGACCACGCGTACCCGCAGCGTGATCATGCGCGAAGACAAGCCCGAGCCGGTGAAGGGGAAGAAGGAAGTCGTCCGTCCGCCGCGTCCGATCGTCAAGCCTGCAGTTCGAGCCAAGGCCGAAACGCCAAAGGAAGAAGCTCCTGCCGCGCCTCAGCCGCCGCCGGTGATCATCCCCGAGTTCGTTCAGGCCGCCGAGGCGGAGGAACGCGCCGCGAAAGAAGCGCCTGCAGCGCCAGAAACGCGGAAGGTTGCGGCACAGGCGCCGGCGATCGCCGGCGGCGCGCCGAGACCTTCTGCTGGACGGGTGCGTCCGAGCGGCGCGACCGGTCCGCGATCGCGCGCTCCCCAGGGTGCGCGTCCAAATTATGCCGGGCAGCCGTCCGCGGTGCGATCGACGCCGATGACCGAGCGTGGCCGTCCGGCTCAGCGCGCTCCGATGGGGGCGCGTCCGGCCGCTGGTGCGCGCAGCGGGGCGCCGATGGGAACTCGTCCCGCCGGTGCCGGCATGCGCGCTAGTGCGGGTCCCGGTCTTCGTCCGGCAGGTGCCCCGCGTCCGATGCCAATGCCGCCGCCGGCCATGCCCGGTGCTGTACCGACCCGTCGCAAGAAATCGACGGACGAAATCGGCGAAGAGCGCCAGGAGAAGAAGAAACCTGCCGGCAAGGGCGTGAAGAAGACGCGCGAACTCGAAGTCGACGCGGAGCTCTTCACCAAAGGTCCTTTCTCCGGTACGCAGATCATCGCCGACGACCTCGGGCCGGACATCATTCTGCCCGAGCCGACGGATGAAGAAGCGGAGAAGCCGAAGACTCCGTCAGCCCGGCGCGATACGCGCAAGCAGGCTGCGCCTGTTTCCGCCAAGGTGCTCGAGTTCAAGAAGCCGACCGGCAAGGTGGCGCTCACCGAAGGTGTGACGGTCAAGGAGCTGGCCGACAAGCTGGGCGTGAAGGCGAACGATCTGATGAAGCACCTTCTGATGAAGAAGGGCCTCATGGTGTCGATCAATCAGCCGCTGGGCGCCGACCTGGCGCTGGAGATCGCAAAAGATCTGGAGATCGAAGCGGAAGTCGTTTCCTTCGAAACAGCGGCCGATCTCCAGGCGATCGAGAAAACGGCCAGCACGGGTACCACGCCGCGCGGACCGGTCATCACTGTCATGGGACACGTCGACCACGGCAAGACCTCGCTGCTCGATGCGATCCGGGAAACAAATGTCGCCGCCGGTGAGGCGGGCGGCATCACCCAGCATATCGGTGCCTACCAGGTGGAGAAGCGCGGTCGCAAGATTGTGTTCCTCGATACGCCGGGCCACGAGGCATTCACCTTGATGCGTGCCCGCGGGGCGAAGGTGACCGACATCGTCGTGCTGGTCGTGGCCGCCGACGATGGCGTCATGCCCCAGACGAAAGAGGCCATCGACCACGCGCGCGCAGCGAAGGTATCGATGATCGTGGCCATCAACAAGATCGATAAGCCGAACGCTAACGTCGATCGCGTCCGCCGCGAGTTGGCCGATGCCGGCGTGCTCGTGGAGCAATTCGGCGGCGACGTCGTTTCCGTCGAGGTCTCGGCGACCAAGAAGCAGGGCATCGACGATCTGCTGGACATGATCCTGCTCACCGCCGATCTCCTGGATCTGAAGGCCACACCGGAAATGCCTGCCAAGGGCGTGGTTCTCGAAGCGCGCAAGGAATGCTGGTGCAGGACGGCACGCTGCGAATCGGTGATGCGTTCTTTGCAGGCTCGACGTACGGTCGCGTTCGAGCGATGTCCGACGATCTCGGCAAGCGGGCTAAGGAGGCCGGACCGGCTACGCCGGTGCAGGTCACCGGGTTCGACGATGTGCCGAACGCCGGCGACACAATGCAGGTGGTCGATGAAGAGTCGCAGGCTCGCACGATCGGCCAGATGCGGGCGGAGAAGGCTCGCGAGGCGTCGCACTCGAAGGAATCGCGCGTCTCGCTCGATCAGCTCTTCCAGCGCATGCAGCAGGGGGCGACGAAGGATCTCAACGTCATCCTCAAGGCCGATGTGCAGGGCTCCGTCGAAGTGCTCAACGACACGCTGCGCAAGCTCTCCACCGACGAGGTCAAAGTCAACGTGATTCACTCCTCGGTCGGCGCGATCTCCACCAACGATGTTCTGCTGGCCACGGCGTCGGAAGCGATCGTCGTCGGATTCAACGTCCGTCCGGAGCGCAACGCGGCGGAGCTGGCGGAGAAAGAAGGCGTCGACATCCGCCTGTACACGGTCATCTACAACCTGGTCGACGAGATGAGGGCGGCGATGACCGGTCTGCTGGAGCCGAAGTTCCAGGAAGTCTTCCAGGGACGCGCGGAAGTTCGCGAGACCTTTAAGGTGCCGAAGGCCGGAACCATCGCCGGCTGCATGGTGGTCGACGGTGTGATTCCGCGGACGGCGAGCGTTCGCCTGTTGCGGGACAACCGCGTCATCTACGAAGGCAAGATCGGCTCGCTGAGGCACTTCAAGAACGACGTGTCCGAAGTGCGGCAGGGTTTCGAATGCGGTATCGGCATCGAGCGCTTCCAGGACATCAAGATCGGCGACGTCATCGAGGCGTTCAAGGTCGAGAAGCTGGACGCCGTGCTGGCGTGATCTGGAGTGCGGCGGCCATGCCGCCGCTCTTCGTCGGCAGATGATCGTAGCGGTCGCGCTTTTCGAAATCCACATTCCTTACGCCCAATCCCTCAAGGACAAACGCATGGTCGTGCGCAGTCTGCGCGACCGGCTGCGCAGTCGATTCGACGTAGCGGCGAACGAGGTGGCGCTGCAGGATTTCCATCAGCGCGCGCGCCTCGCCGTGTCGTTCATCGTCGATGGCGGCGCGTCGGCGGACGGGATGCTGGAGAAGCTTCGTTCCTTCGTAGAATCGAACACCGACGCCACGGTGGTCGGCTGGATGAGCGAGAAGCTCGATTTCGACGAGAACGCGGGGCTGTAACTTGGCGTGGCCCCTCATCCGGCCCTTCGGGCCACCTTCTCCCCGCAAGCGGGGAGAAGGATCTCGAGAGACATTTGTTATGCTCCTGACTCGATGCGGAAAACGCGCAGAACTTCCCAAGTGGGCGCGACGATTCGTGACGCGCTGGTCGAAGTCTTTCGACACGACCTGAAGGATGCCCGTCTGGCACTCGTCTCGATCACCGAAGTGGAAGTGAGTCCCGACCTTCACGTGGCGCGAGTATTCATCAGCGCCTTGAACGCGGAGGAGGCGCAGAAGATCTCCAGCGATCTGAATGCGCAGCAGGGGCGGGTGCGCCATTTTCTCGGCCAGCGCATCCGCCTGCGCCTCACGCCGGAGCTGGACTTCCGGTATGACGAGACGTCCGCTCGCGCGGGCCGCATCGAGGATCTTCTGCAGGAGATCAAGAAGTCAGACGATGACAACGAATCCTCCTGACCTCGCGGCGCGCCAGGTCGCCGAGCGCATTCGAGGCGGCCGCAACTTTCTCATCACCTCGCATCGGAATCCCGACGGCGACGCGCTGGGCAGCGGTCTGGCCTTGCAGCGCCTCATCCGATCGATGGGCAAGCAGGCGCGCATGCAGGTGCGCGACGGTTTCTTCGGCGCGCTCTACAACATCCCAGGCGCCGACGGAGTGGCCGTGACCGATAACCTGCCATCCGATTATCCCGGCGCCTACGACGCGCTCTTCACCATGGAGTGCCCCGAGGTGGAGCGGACCGGCTATCCGGTGCTTCCCGGTCCGGTGGTCAACATCGATCACCACCTGGGTAACACGATGTATGGGGAGATCAACTACCTCGACCTCGAGGCGCCGTCGGTCGGGGAGATGGTGTTGCAGATCAATCGAAAGCATCTGCACCTGCCGCTCGATCGCGAGACGGCTATTGCGCTCTATGTCTCGCTGGCTACCGACACCGGCTTCTTCCGCTATCACAACACGACGCTGCGGGCGTTCGACGCGGCGGAAGAGCTGGTGCGCGCCGGCGTCGTTCCCGGCGACGTTTCGCTGTGGATCAACGAGAGCGCATCGCGCGGATCCATCAAGCTCCTCGGCCTCTGCTTGACGACGTTGGACGTTACGAAGGACGGGAAGATCGCAACGATCGAGCTGCCCAAACGGTTCTTCGCCGAGGCCGAGGCGTCGCCTGAGGACACCGAAGGGATCGTCAACTACGGGCGCATGATCGACGGCGTGCTCGTCTCGGCGCTGCTGAAAGAGATCGATGGCAACAGCACTCGGGTCTCCATGCGCGCCAAGCCCGGCGTCGATGTGCAGGCCGTCGCCGCGATGTTCGGCGGCGGCGGGCACAAGGCGGCGTCGGGGTGCACGGTGCCCCTTCCGCTGGCCGCGGCCAAGCTTAAACTGCTCGTGCTCCTCGAGCGTGCGGTTAATGGTGTAACGGTTAACGGTGGCAAAGCCTCTGGCACCGTTAACCGTTAACCTTTAACCAATGGAAGCCAAGAAGCACATCGACGGCGTCTTGTTAGTCGACAAGAAGAGCGGCATCACGTCGCACGACGTGGTGGAAGTCTTCCGCCGTCGTGCCAGGATCAAGAAGGTCGGACATACCGGCACTCTTGATCCGCTGGCCACTGGCCTGCTGGTGCTCTGCGTGGGGAAGGCGACGCGGCTGCAGTCGTATCTGATGGGAATGGAGAAGGCGTACGAGGGAACGATTCAGTTCGGCTGGGCCACCGATTCGTACGACGCGGCTGGCGCGCCTGCAGGGGAACAACGAGAAGTCAATGTCGAGGGAATCGATTTCGAGCCGCATCTGGCCCGATTCCGCGGCGAGCTCGAGCAGATGCCGCCGCAGTTCTCGGCGAAAAAAGTTCAGGGCGTCCGCGCTTACGAGCTGGCCAGAAAAGGGGAGACTGCGGCGCTGACACCGAAGCGAGTGACGGTGCATGAATTCGAGGTCATCGCGGTGCGCCGATCGACGGTGCAGTTCCGCGTCCGCTCATCCGCCGGCACCTACATCCGATCGCTGGCCCACGACCTCGGCGCGTCAGCAGGCGTTCCCGCTCATCTGAAGGAGCTGCGCAGGACGTCCATCGGGAAATTCGCCGTGGCCGACTCCCTTCCGTTCGAGCAACTGGAAAACTCCGCGCTGGAGGTGCTCATCGGCCGGCCGCACTTTCAGTCGCTCTCGGAGATCGATCTGCCGCTGGAGAAACTTCGCATCGACTGGTCGCAACAGGGAAAGATGATGCGCGGCCAGGGGGTGATCATGACCCCCGCTGTGCTGGTGCGAAAGGGCGACCTGCTCGCGCTCGGGAATCCGCATGATCAGCTCGTGGCCATCGGCGAGGTGGTGAATGTCCTGCGGGAGGGGGGGCCGGTGGAAGTCAGGCCGAAGGTGGTTCTGGCGGGGTAGCGGCTTTGGAGTGAAGGCTGCGGCAAGCCGCCGCACTCCGAAGGCGAACGCTATAATTCCGCGCCACATGGCGAATCGCACCGAACGCGACTTCGCGCCGGATCCGCGCGAGATGCCGCGGCGGCGCTTCATGATCGCCGGCGAGCACGTCATCCTTCGGGCCTTCGACCGCGAGGACGCCGAGCGCTGTTACCGCTGGATGAACGATCCGAACATCGTACGCACGCTGAACGCGCGCTAT
>QHVS01000267.1 GCA_003223635.1 Acidobacteriota bacterium
CTCGCCGGTGTCGGGGAGCACCGCCACCACCCGCTTGCCGCGCTCGAGGTTCTTGGCCGTCTGCAGCGCCGCATACGCGACTGCGCCGGAGGAAATACCTACGAAAATCCCTTCTTCCTTGGCCAGCCGTCTCGCCGTACTCACGGCCTGATCGAACGTGACATCAAAGACCTCGTCGACGACTGACGCGTCGTAGATCTTAGGAATGAAGCTTGGGCCGATGCCCTGAAGCTTGTGCGGTTGGAACGGGCCGCCTTTCAGCACTTGAGCCTCCACGGGCATCACGGCGACGATCTTGATCTTCGCGTTCTTCTTCTTCATGACCTGCCCGACGCCGGTGACGGTTCCGCCCGTTCCGACTCCGGCGACCACGGCATCGAGCTTCCCGGCGGTATCGCGCCAGATCTCTTCGGCGGTCGTCTCGCGGTGAATCTTGGGGTTGGCGGGATTGTCGAACTGCTTCGGGCGCCAGCCGCCCGGGGTTTTCGCCGCGATCTCCTCGGCGACGCGCAGCGCCTCCGGGAGCCCCTTGGTGCCTGGCGTCAGCACTAACTCGGCGCCGAGGGCTTGTAAGAGTTTTCTCCGCTCGACGGAGAAGGTGTCAGGCATCACCAGAATGCAGCGGTAGCCTTTCGCCGCGGCCACGAAGGCCAAGCCGATGCCCGTGTTGCCGCTTGTCCCTTCCACGATCGTGTTCTTGCCCGGTTTGATTTCGCCGCGCTGCTCGGCGTCATCGACCATGGAGATGGAGATCCGATCCTTGACCGAGGAGAGCGGGTTGAACGCCTCGAGCTTGACGACCACCTCGGCGCCGCCCGACGTCACCTTGCGCAAGCGCACCATGGGCGTGTTGCCGATCAGTTCCGTGATGTTGTCGTAGATCTTTCCGTGTTGCATTTCCAATCCTCCTTGAAAGAAAACAAAAAGACCCGAACGTTCGTTCGGGTCGATTCCGTTACTCGATGTGCAGCGACCTCAGATCATCGTTCAACGAAACGGACCTTGTGGCCACAACAGAATTTCCGGTTCATGTGGGCGCTCAACGTATGTCCGATCGTCGTGCTTGTCAATTCAGGCGGCAGAACTGGCATCGCCGAGGTACCGATAGCCGATCTTGGCTACGGCGACGATCACCGCGGCGTCGGTGCCCACCGCCTTCTGCAGCTTGCGTCGCAAGCGCGTGACGTGGGTATCGACGGTCCGGCTGTTCAGATTGAGATCGACGCGATAGTTCCAGACGCGCGAAAGCAGCTCGTCGCGCGGCACGACACGTTCCTTGTTACGGAACAGGTACATGAGCAGATCGAACTCCTTGGGCGAGAGTTTCAGCTTCTGATTTCGAGCTGAGGCTTCGCGTGTCGACGGATCGAGTTTGATCAGGTCGTCCTCACAAATCACTTTCGCCGCGACAGTCGCTTCGCTCCGGCGCATCACGGCGTCAATGCGAGCGAACAGTTCCTGCAGCCCGAACGGCTTGGTCACGTAATCGTCGGCGCCTCCGCGGAGGCCGCGCACCTTGTCGGTCTCCTGACCGCGGGCGGTGAGAAGGATGACCGGTGCTCTCGAATACTTGCGGATGTGATCGAGCACTTCGAAGCCGCTCTTTTTCGGCAGCATCAGATCGAGAAGGACGAGGTCGGGCTGATCGGCGTGAAACAGACGGATGGCTTCTTCGCCGTCCGCGGCCTGGACGGTCTCGTAATTTTCCATGCGCAGGTTGATCTCCAGGCCCTGGCGGAGACCGGCTTCATCTTCGACGATCATGATTTTGGTCATTCGATTTCTCCGATTTTTCTACGTATCTGCTCCCCGGCGAGTTTCTCAGGGCGTCTGCGGCGCCTCGGACAACGCCGGCGCCGCCTCCGGTTTTCGCGAGGCTTGGCGAGGGAAAAGAAGTCTGAATGTCGAGCCCGCGCCGGGTGAGGACACCACCTCGATGCGGCCGCCATGCGAGGCCACGATCTGATCCACCAATGTCAGCCCCAGGCCGGCTCCCCGGCGGGTCTGGGTGTCTGAAAACTGAGCCCGGTAGTAGGGCTCGAAGATATGCGACAAATCGTGCGAGTCGATGCCGACGCCCCGGTCCTTCACCTCGATGATCACGAACTCCGCGCTCTGGCGCAGAGAAACGGCCAGGAGCTTGTCTTCGCCCGAGTACTTGATTGCGTTGTCGATGAGATTGAGCAGAGCGCGAGAGACGGCGTCGCGATCCCAGAGCTGCTCGTCGACTGTATCCTCGATGGACACCGCCACCTCAAAACCCTTGCTGCGGATCCACGATTCATATGTTGAAACCAAAGTGGTAATCAGATCGCGCGGGCAGACGGGAGTGAAGACCAACGCCTTTCCGCCGTTCTGCATGCGGCCGACATCGAGAACGTTTTCGACGAGGTGCGAGAGATGCACCGCCTCGCGCAGAATCGACTCTTCGATGTCCACGCGCTGCCGATCGGTCAGCTTCGTGCTTCGCTTGAGCGTTTCCGCACCGAGGCGAATCATCGAAAGAGGCGTGCGCAGCTCGTGGGAGACGTTGGAGACCAGAGCGGAGCGAAGTTTCATCGTCTCCGCTTCGCGTCGCAGGCCGCGCAGGGCGAGGTATGCGCCGAGGGTAGTGAGCGCGAACGCGACAAGGCTCAGTCCGAGGCTGATCAGACGCGCGTTCTCCCAGCCCGACCTGCCATACTCCACCGGCACGAACGCGCGAACCGCATGACCGGCGAGAGGCGGCGCAAGCGGCGCGATGAAGGTAAAGCCATCGATGGTGCGGATCGCGCCCTGCAGCCGTGGCGTTCGGATGACGGTCAATCGCGCCTGTTGCTTGAGTTCCTTCGACTGGATCAACGGCTGCTGCGCGGCGTCGCCGACTCGCTCCAGCAGCCGCTGGGTATCGTAGGCGTATCGCACCAGGCCGCTCGACGTGTAGAACTCGCGATCGAAGGTGGGAGAGGGCGTCGATTCCGCGGCCGGACCATTCGCAAAAATCGCTGCGGCCGGATCGGCATCCGGGACATAGATCGCTGACACGATCCAGCGGTTGTTGGTGATCCACTCCTGAAGCGCGGAGGTAGTGGGCGCGGGTGCGCGACGCTCCACCTGCTGCCAATCTTCAGAGACACGGAAAAACTCGCTGCGGACAGCAGCATCCAGCCGACGGGCGGTGATATCTGCGGCGTATCCCGCGTACTGCATGCCGAGCGTATCGACGCCGCGCTCCATACGCGCCGAGAGCTGGTACGAGCGCCACGCCAGCACGCCCAGCCCGATGGAGATGATGAGGAATGGCAGAAGAATCGAGGCGCGGTTGGACCGGTCAACGGTTCGGGGGATGCCCTTCAGCTTTGCCAGGAAAGAGGGAAGCATGACCATTCATCGTTACTGCTGCGGGCCCGTCGCAGTCATGGAGTGGCTCTGTGCCAGGTGCTGCGCCACGATCTTGTCAATTTGCGTCTTCGTGTAGGGCTCCAGGTGCACGTCGATCCTTCTGAGGATTCCGCTGCGCTGCACGATGATCGTCAGGCGGCCGGTCTGCTTCGCATCGCTCAGAATCTGTTTGAAGTCGCGGATCGTGGCCTGCATCGTCGAGCGGCCGTTGACCGCCATCAACCGATCGCCGGTACGAAGATCGGCATGCTCCGCAGGCCCGTCGGTGACCACGGATTTCACAGTCAACCCGGGGTTCGTCTCCTCGAGCTGCGCGCCGAGATAGCGGCGCCCGGAGAGCATCTGCCGGATCTGCTGCTCGCACTCCCGCGCCGGAACGGTGCACTTCTTCGCCTCCTCGGCCGCCACCGCTGCGGCGGCGACGACGCCGAAAACGGCAAATGTGAAAAATCGAAGGCGCATTGCTGAAGCGAAGGATCCTTGGCCGAGCCTCAAATGTAAAGCTATGTGGCTGCGGTACCGATGACAAATCAGAAAATCTAGGACGAATTCCCTCGATTGACAGGCCTTACGGGTGACTGGGCCGTCGCCGAGGCGAGGGTAGAGGGGCTGTGTCGGGACCGTACACGCGAACGGAGTAACGATCGGCCACGACAAGCTTTCCGCTCTCTGTGGCGGCGAGCTGCATCGGCG
>QHVS01000056.1 GCA_003223635.1 Acidobacteriota bacterium
TTTTTCGCCGGAGGCCCGCCGCGCGCCATCGCCTTCATCGGGATCCCGCTCGCGATCGCATCGGGTACCTACACCGCATTTCTGTTCGCACAGGCGAAGGCGCGCGATCTCTGGCAAAGCCCGCTGCTGCTGCCGCAGCATCTCGTGCAGTGCGTTCTTGCCGGTACCGCTGCGCTGCTGATCGCCGGGCGGCTCGATCTGGCTCCGTTGCTGATGATTGCGACCGCGTTGCATCTCATTCTGGTTGGTGCCGAAGTGGTGACGCCGCATGCGACCGCGCACGCGAGACTCGCCGTTCACGAGATGGTACGCGGGCGATACCAAACCGTGTTCGCGTTAGGCGTCATTCTTCAGATTCTCGGTCTTCTGCCGTTTGGAGCGGTGGCCGCTGCGCTCGTCCTTCTAGGGCTAGCACGCGCATGTCGGAGCGGGCCAGGCGGTGCCTCTGGCATGAAGAACACACGCTATCCAGGCCCCAGCGGCACGGATCTCGTCGCGTACCCGCCACGCGAGCGATGGGACGACTGGACCGAACTCGATTCCCGTTCCTGGCCGCGCCGCGTCGAGCGCCACTACATGCTCGTTCCCACCACCTGCTTCAACTGCGAATCGGCTTGCGGCCTTCTTGCCTACGTCGACCGTGAGACGCTGGAGGTCCGCAAGTACGAGGGCAATCCCGAACATCCGGGATCCAGAGGACGGAACTGCGCGAAGGGACCGGCGACGCTCAACCAGGCAACCGATCCCGATCGCATCCTTTATCCACTGAAACGCGGCGGGCGGCGTGGAGAGAATCGCTGGACGCGCGTGAGTTGGGACGAGGCGCTCGACGATATCGCTGCACGCATCCGGCGAGCGTTGATCGAAGGGAGGCCGAACGAGGTGATGTATCACGTCGGCCGCCCCGGAGAGGACGGCTACACGGAACGGGTCCTGGCGGCGTGGGGAGTCGACGGACACAACTCTCACACGAACATTTGCTCGTCGAGCGCGCGCTCCGGCTACCAATTCTGGATGGGGTACGACCGGCCGAGTCCCGACCACGCCAATGCCGACGTGATCCTTCTGATCAGCGCGCACCTCGAGTCGGGTCACTACTTCACCCCGCACGCGCAGCGCGTCATGGAAGGAGGAGCGAAGCTCATCGTCTTCGACGTCCGCCTGTCGAACACGGCCACGCACGCCGATCACTGGCTCGCCCCCTGGCCGGGAAGCGAGGCGGCGATCCTTCTGGCCATCGCCCGCCACATGATCCACAACGGCCGATACGATCGCGACTTCGTCCGCCGATGGTGGAATTGGCAGGAGTACATGGAGCAACGCTCGAACCACGACCCCTCATCCGGTCCTTCGCTCCGCTCAGGACCACCTTCTCCCCGCAAGCGGGGAGAAGACACTCGAGTGCCCTCGCCCCGCGAAGCGGGGAGAGGGTGCCGCGAAGCGGCGGGTGAGGGGTCGAGCTTCGAAGAGTTCGAGCGCGTGCTTCGCGAACTCTACGATCCTTACACCTTCGCCTTTGCCGAAGCCGAGTCGGGGGTTGCGGCGACGACGATCGAGCAGGTCGCCGACATCGTCGCTTCCGCGGGCAAGCGGCTCAGCACGCACACCTGGCGCAGCGCCACGGCCGGCAACCTGGGCGGGTGGCAGGTGGCGCGGGCTCTCTTCATGCTCAACGCACTCTCCGGCTCGATCGGCACCGAGGGAGGGACGTTCGCGAACGCGTGGAACAAGTTTGTTCCGCGCCCGATCCACATGCCGCCGCATCCACCGAAGTGGAACGACTTGACCTGGCCCGACGAATTTCCGCTCGCGTGCAACGAGATGTCGTTTCTTCTTCCGCACTTTCTCCAGGATGGCCGCGGGCGGCTCGAGGTGTACTTCAGCCGTGTCTACAATCCCGTCTGGACCAACCCCGACGGATTTTCGTGGATCGATATGCTCACCGACGAAGCGAAAGTTGGACTTCACATCGCGCTGACGCCGACCTGGAGCGAAACCGCCTACTTCGCCGACTACGTGCTGCCGGTGGGCATCGGTTCGGAGCGCCACGATCTTCATTCGTACGAGACACACGATGCGCAGTGGCTCGGCTTCCGCCAACCGGTCCTTCGCGCAGCGAAGGAGCGCCTTGGGCAGAAGATCACCGACACGCGCGAAGTGAATCCGGGGGAGGTTTGGGAAGAGAACGAATTCTGGATCGACCTCTCCTGGCGCATCGATCCCGACGGAAAGCTCGGCATTCGGAAATACTTCGAGTCGAAGAAGCAGCCCGGTGCCAAGCTCTCGGTCGATGAATACTATGGATACATCTTCGAGCATTCCGTCCCCGGCCTTCCCGAGAGAGCAGCGGCCGAAGGAACCACGCCGCTGGACTGGATGCGGCGCTCCGGTGCGTTCGAGCTGAAGCAGCACGTCGGAGCGATTCATGAAGAGCCTGTGCCGTCGGGCGAGCTCGCGGACGTGCACGTCGATGCGCACGGCCGCGTATTCTCGCGCTCTCCGAAACCGGTTCAGCCGAACATCGTTCCGGTGCCCACACCGGACGGCGTGGGCGTGGAGATCGACGGCGTCGTGCGGCGCGGCTTTCCGACGCCCAGTGGCCGGCTCGAGTTCTACTCGACAACGCTCGCGCAGTGGGGATGGCCGGAGATGGCGATCCCGAGCTACACGCGCAGTCACGTCCACCCACAGAATCTGCGCCCTGGCGAGATGCCGCTGATTCCCACCTTTCGTCTTCCGGTGCAGATTCACACGCGGAGCGCGAACTCCAAGTGGCTCGATGAGATCGCGCACACGAATCCGCTCTGGATCCATCCGCAAGATGCAAAACGCATCGGCGTGACGAACGGGGAACTCGTGCGCGTGGAGACGCGCATCGGACATTTCGTTGTCAAGGCATGGGTCACCGAAGGGATTCGCCCCGGCGTCGTTGCCTGCAGCCATCACATGGGGCGCTGGAAGACCGAGGAGAACGGACAGCGCCAGATGATGGCCACGGTGAGACTCGATCGAAAGGGAAGCCTCCGCATGCTACAGCGTGAGCGCGGCGTGGAGCCCTACGAATCGCGTGATGCCGACACGCAGCGCATCTGGTGGACGGATGCCGGCGTGCATCAGAACCTCACGTTCGCCGTGCAGCCCGATCCGATCTCGGGCATGCACTGCTGGCATCAGGCCGTGCGCATCCGGAAAGCGGATCCGAGCGATCGATACGGTGACATCTCCGTCGACGTCGCGAAATCGCGTGAGGCCTATAAAGAATGGATGGCCAAAACGCGACCCGCGTCGGAGCATTCGCCCGACGGCACTCGTCGGCCCTATTGGATGCTCCGCCCGCTGAAGCCCGGGCGGGACGCCTACCGACTGAAGTGACCAACCGCCTTTGGAGTGCGGCGGCTTGCCGCCGCTTTCCTGAATGCCGCCAAAGCGGCGGCAAGCCGCCGCACTCCGAAGGCTCAGCCCACCGCGAATGCGATCATCAGGATCACGAATACGGCTGCCGTGATTGCCGCATAGAGCCGATCGCGCTCGATGACGAAGATCACGATCGACAGCGCCACGCGCGCCACCGGCGTGGCGATCAGCACCAGGAGGCCTGCCATCATGATGGCCTGGCCACTTCCGTAGCGGACGCCGGCGATCACTTCGCCGATCGTGTTGGGGAAATGCGCACCTGGCGACGTGGAGAAGGAAACGGGTTCGTGTACGAACGCGATCGCCATGCCCACCGCGATGATGCCAACGCTCAGCAAGACGCCGATGCGCAAGAGCATGGTGATGGCGGTGTCCATCCAGGTTTTCAACCGATCACTCCCTTGAGCAGCATCTGCGCTGCGATGAGCACGAGCACGACTACGAATGTCATGCGCATCGGCCGGCTGCCGATTCGGCCGAGCGTATGCGACCCGGCGAGAGCTCCTGCAAGCACCCCGATGGCCACAGGCGCGGCGATGAACGGATCGATCTGTCCGCGTGAGAAGTACACGCCGGCGCTTGCCGCTGCGGTCACGCCGATCATGAAATTGCTCGTGGCAGCCGACACCTTGATCGGCAGATCCATCGCCAGATCCATCGCTGGCACTTTCATGGCGCCCGAGCCGATGCCGAGAAGTCCGCTGACGACCCCGGCGATGTACATCAGCGCGAGGCCGATGCGCGCGCGCACGGGCTGGTAGATGATCTCCTCGCCGGCGGCATCATCGAAATACGAGCTTCGCAGCCGCAGGACGCGAGCCCAGGGTCCGACCTGCACTTCCTCTTCTTCGCTCCTGCGCCGGCCCCGCAGCATGGCAAACGCCGAGTAGCCGAGGATCAGACCGAAGAGGATGAACAGAAATCGCGGGTGAATGATCCCGGCCAGATATGCGCCAGTGATTGCGCCGAGCGTCGTTCCCAGCTCGAGGAACATCGCCACGCGCATGTTCGCCAGACGATCGCGAACATATGCCGCCGCCGCGCCGCTCGAGGTGGCAATCACCGAGACGATCGAGGCGCCGATCGCCAGGCGGATGTCCACATGAAACAGAAGCGTCAGTGCGGGCACGACAATCAGGCCACCGCCCAATCCAAGGAGCGATCCGATAAACCCGGCGACGAGAGAAATCGCACCGACAGCAAGAATGAAGAGAAGCGGCGACCCCATCACTTCTTCTTGCTCTTGCGCGAAGCGAGAAAGTCGGCGGCGGTCGTCGGACCGAGGACGAACGTGTCCTCGTGCGAGGCGATGTACTGACGGAAGCTCAGGAAGAAATCCGCGCCCGATGGTAAGCCGAGCTTTTCCCACGCGGCGTTGAGCGCAGCGGTCTTGTCGGGCGGAGTCTCGGCCGGCTGAATAAACAGGAAGTCCCAGCTCGCGCCGTCGCTGTGGACGTAGAGTTGGCGCGGCGGCAGCCCCGCCATGCGATTCGCCTCGTCGTACTTTGCGATCGCCTCCAGAAACGCGGTGTGCTGGCCGGGGGCTATGTGGTAGATCTCGACGAGCATTCTTGGCGGCTCGGCGGCGAATGCCTGAACAGTGAGAAAGACAAGCGCGAATGCAATCCTCTTCATCTTCTATCTCCTCGGAGCACGAGCTCACCTCGGGCGCTCCCAGCGCGATCAGAACTTACTTTGGTAGAGAGTGTCGTGCCGGCAGGAGCTGCAACGACCCAGTCGGCAACCGCACGATCCGGAGTACCCGGACTGTATCCCCACCATGTCGCAGTCGATCGCTGACTGCTGCGTCCTTCGAGCTGACCGAGCGATCGCCGCGGCTCTCCATCGGCGAGGTGAGCAGCGGCCGGTAGCGTCAGCTCGGCAGCGACGCCGCCGACAACCTGCTGGTCGACCGCCTGCTGCGAGCCGTTCGTCGGCAGCCACCCGCTGTTCTCGACGACCAACCGTACGTGCCAGAGATTGTCGCCAATCGGCTCCGCCGAGAATGAGCGGATTGCCAGCCGCGGCGTGGCGAGCCCGAGGTAGATGAGCCACTCGCTGTGCGGAGCGACTTCTTTCTCCAGTCGATCGAATGGGATGTTGTACCAGTAGCGGATGAGATCGAACCCGCCGATCTCGACCGGCCCGAGCTGCGGATGATTGAACCGGTGCCACGGAACGAAACCATCGCCGCCGAGCTCCTTGTCGCTCCAGCGCAGGAGCTTCACCTCGTCATCGACCGAGTGGAAGCCGAATAGCCATGCGGACTCGGTGGTGCCTTCGAGAGAGATGCCGGCCGCTCGCAGCGGGTTCCAGAACTCCGTGATGAACGAGTAGATCCCGCGCCGGTTGTAGAGCCATCCGAACGCGCTCGGGATGTAACTCTCTCGACCTTCGCTGCGCAGGTCGAGGTACGACATCGCGCGATAGCCTGTCAGCGCCGCGGCCCTTGCCGCGAGCGTTTCGTACGCGTGGCGGTCCGCGGCCGGCACCTGCTCTCCGATATTGACCGGAGGCGTGAGGACCAGACCGCCGAAGGTGTGACATGTCACGTGCGCCACGATGTTGGGACGTTGGGCGATGGCGCCGACATATGCGGCCACCTCCGGCTCCGAGGCTGGATAAGGACCGGCGGTTTTGCTCGGCGGCGCGGTCCCCAGATCACCAGGAAAGTTCGCGCCGAAATCGAGCGGCTCGTGCGCCAGCGGATCGGCGATCGTCGCGCCGTTGTAGTCGGTGATCATTCCCTCCGGCAGCACTCGCCAGTAATCGCCGCCTGTCTCGTCTGGGGCACGGGGCAGCATGAGGCGAGGATCGCCGGCATATTGTTTCCATGGTCCGTTCGGATCGCGGTACCGCATGAAGACCGTCCGTCCGTCGCCATCGAGATCACGCTGGTGGATGCCCGGCTGCATCGCGGCGTTGGGATACGGCCGATCGACCGACCTGATGAACCGCCCCTGCTCCAGGGTGGCCTCCACGCCGTCCGGCGTCATCCGCGGCAGAACATAGACGGTGCGCGTATCTAGAAGACGCGTGATGCGTTCGTCGCTGCCGTAATCCTTGAGCAGTCTCCAGACGAAGTGGAGCGCCGCCACACCGCCACCCCACTCGGTCGCGTGCATGTTTCCGTCGACGACGAGCGCGGGCTTCTCGAGCGCGGCACCTGTGCGTTTGTTGGTCAGAGTCAGGAACCAGATCGTCCGTCCCTTTGGGGTTGCGCCGATGCCTTCCAGCTGCACGAGATCCGGCCGCGCATCCGCCCAGGCGCGGAGGAGCTTCGTCAGCTCGTCATAGCGGAGGATGTGATCGAAGGGGAGTGGAGCGACCGGCGCAGCGGTCGCAGAGCTGCAGAGCGCCAGGACGACAAGCAATTTCTTCACGCCCGCTCCTTCGCTGCTCTCTCGAGGATGGGACGTATGCGTTTGAACTCGACGCGCAATTGATCAGCCGCAAAAGCCGTGAAGCCGAAAACCAGACCCGGCCGCATCGGCTCGATCGCATAGTGCGACAGCGCCGGAACGTCGAACCCTGCCTCCTGCAATCGCCGCGACCACGCAGCGTCGTCGCTTCCCTCCGGCAGATACCCGACGACGTTCATGCCGCCATCGGTGTGCTCGAAGGTCAGCGGCAAATCAGTGCGCGCGAACAGCTCGAGAAACAGCGCGTGTCGCTCCGCGTACTCGCGGCGGCAGCGCCGAATGTGGGAGTAAAACGCGCCGCTCTCGAGGAACAGCGCCAGCGTGGCCTGATCGAGCAGCGGCAGGTGATCGTCGCTCAGGTGCTTGAGCTCGACGAATCGGTCGAGCAGTGCGTCCGGCACCACGACGTAGCCAAGGCGTAGGGAAGGGAAAAGAAGTTTGCTGAACGTGCCGGTGTAGATAAGACGTCCACTCGCGTCGAGGCTCTGCAGGCTCGGCAGCGGCGCGGCGCCATAGCGCAGCTCCGAGTCGTAGTCGTCCTCGATAATCCACGACCGGTTCTGCGCCGCAAAGTCGATGAGCGCCAGGCGGCGCGGCAGTGAGAGCGAGACGCCGGTAGGAAACTGACGCGACGGCGTGGTGTAGATCAGCGAGATCCTGCCGCTCTCCGGTGTCGGCAAAGGAAGTCCCTGCGCATCCACTCGACCGGGCACAATCCGCGCGCCGGCGTTGCGCCACGCCAGCCGCGCCTCCACATATCCGGGATCCTCGACATAGACGCCCTCGCGTGGTTTGAGCAACAACATCGCCAACAGGAAGAGTGCCTGTTGCGATCCGGAGGTGATGACCACCTGGCGCCAGTCGCAGCGTACGCCGCGATGGTCGTGGAGATACGTGGCGACGTTTTCTCGCAGCGCGGGAAGTCCCGCGACGCACGAAGCCTGGTAATGCAGAATGTTGCGACCTTCGCGGCGCAACGCGCGTCCGCGCATGCGGTTCCACGTGAGCAGCGGGAAGAGCCCCACATCCGGCTGGCACGGCCGGAACGGCCGCGGCGCTGTGAGGTGAGGCTGGAGAACGGGCGCCGCGGATCGGGGCGCATTTTTTTTCCACGTTGCCGCCCGCTTCGAGTCACGTGGCATCGTGATCGCCCGGCTCACGAAGATCCCTGCACGCGACGCAGACTCCAGGTAGCCTTCGCTGATCAGCCGCTCGTACGCGTACACCGCGGTGTTGCGCGATAGTTTGAGCTCGCTGGCCAGATCGCGCGTCGAGGGAAGCGGATCGCCCGGAGCGAGATCGCCGTTTCGAATGCGCTCCCGAATCTGTCGAGCGAGTTGATCCTGCAGCGTGGGACGTGCGGACCGATCAATCCAGAGGCCGGAGAGGGTGCGCATTTCGAAGTTCACCTCCGCGATGTCAGTCCGATCGATCGACGTTGGCTCGGCGGACGGCCTGCCCGAGCTGACGTTGCGACCAGTCAGGTGAAGCCGCCAGTCGATCGGCCACGGCCATCGCATCCTTGTGTGGCTCGTCCTGTCCCAGTTTGAACTTGGCCTCGAGGCGCTCGATCTCCAGTTCGAAACCGGCGATGTTCGGCAGCCGCCGCGTGATCTCCGAACGCGGCACTTCGTCCATCCTCCAGCCTCCGGGGATCGGTTGTTCCATCCGGTCATTGAGCAGCTTCAACGTTGCCTCGAGCTCCGCGTCGCTCTGCGGCCGGATGCGGCCGTAACAGTGCACCGCTGTGTAGTAGTAGGTGCCGGGCATGTCGCGGTTCGGATACCACGACGGAGTGACATACGAGTAGGGACCGTGGAACACCGCGAGCGTCGGCTCCATCGCGGAGAAGAGAGCAACGGCGTGCTCGTTTGCGCGAGCGAGATGCCCGAGGAGCGTTCCGAGGCGTCCTTTCGAACGATCGAGCAGCAGGGGAAGATTCGTGACCAGCGGTCCGTCACTGCCGTTGTTGATCATCAGCGCCCAAAGGTTCTCATCAATGATCTGATACGCCTCATCGAGCGATTGCGGGCGCCAGCAGGGTCGCACAAACATGGCCGCCTATTCTGCAGGCGCTGCTGGTCACAGTAAAGGCCCAGAAATGGACATGTTTATGAGTCCAGCCTGGCACCATGAACAATTCAAAAGCTGGCTCTTGTGAGATACCAACTACGGTGGGAGCATCCCGCTCAACGAACAATCGGTAGAAGGAGTTTGAACATGAGACTCTCCACCGCTGTCACGCTGGCCTGCCTGCTGCCCGCGATCGCGTGGGCCCAACAGAAACCGGTTTCATTCCTCGAGTCGTGCCGGCCGGATCCTGCCGCACCGCGTGTGTCGCTCTCCGGAAAGGTTGCTGACTCGAGCGGCGCGCCGCTGGTCGGGGCGAGCGTGGCGTTGCGATGCGGGAACTTCCGCCAGGACGCTCGCACCACGGGCGACGGGACGTATCGCATCTCCGCACCAGCAGGTTCCTATCTGATCGAGGTCAACGCGCCCGGCTTCGACATGACCGCGGAGACGGTGCAGTTGACGCGGCCCGAGCAGCGTGACTTCACGCTTCAGACCGGGACATTCAGCAGCATCATAACGGTCAATTAGCCGGGTGGCTTCTTTGCCGGCTCCTCGACCAGCGCCACGAAAACAGATGCGCCTCTCATCGAGATCCCGCAGTCGGTCTCGGTCGTCACCGAGGATCAGTTGACCTCGCGGAACGTCCAGACCGTCGGCGAGGCGATCCGCTACACCGGCAGCGTCGATGTCGACACCTACGGAATGGAGACGCGTTACGACTGGATCAACATCCGCGGTTTCGATCAGTCGACGTACGGCCTGTATCGCGACAACTCACGTTGGCAGAGCGGCAACGTCTCGGGGCAGATCGATCCGTACATGATCCAGGAGGTCGACATCGTCAAGGGTCCCAGCTCGGTGCTGTACGGCCAGAACCAGCCCGGCGGCCTGGTCAATCTCGTGACGAAGCGACCGCCCTCACGAGCGCTTCGCGAGCTCGTTCTCAATTACGGCTCATTCAATCGACGGCAGGTAGCGGCGGACTTCGGCGGACCTTTGGGCACTGATGACAACACGTTCCGCTACCGGCTCACCGGACTCTATCGACGCAGCGACACACAAGTGAAGTTCGTCCCCGACAATCGATGGTTCATCGCACCGGCTCTCACCTGGACGCCGTCATCGCAGACGACCTGGACGGTCCTGGGCGACTATCAAAAAGATGATACGGGCTGGAGTCAGTTCCTCCCTTCGCAGGGCACCATCACAGCGAATCCGAACGGACGGATCCCGCGCGACGTATTCGTCGGTGAGCCGGGTTACGACTTCTTCCACCGCACGCAGTGGTCGGGAGGCAGCCTCTTCGAGCATCGTCTCAATGAGACGTGGACCGTGAGAAACACCCTCCGCTACTCGAGCATCAAGTACAACGGCAACACCGTGTTTGGCGGTGGCCTCCAGGACGATCTGCGCACGCTGAACCGATTTGGGTTCGGCAACTCGCTCGATCTCCCCCTGTTCACGATGGACACCAACGCGTCGATGCGAGCAAAGAGCGGGATGGTCGATCACTCCGTCCTGTTCGGTGTGGACTATTCGAAATCACGGTCGACGATCGTCAGCGGATTCGCCTTCGCGCCGTCGATCGATGTCTATCATCCCGTCTATGGCGCTGCAGTCCCCGATCTCTTCACCTACTTCAACACGCGGCAGCCGACGTCGCTGCTCGGCCTCTACCTTCAGGACCACGTGAAGATCGGCACGCGATGGGTGGTCACGCTCGCCGGGCGTCACGATTCGACGGACATCACGACGGACAACCGGATCGCAAAAACGAGCATCAAGCAGTCTCCGAACAAGTTCACCCATCGCGAAGGTCTCACGTATCTCAGCGAGATCGGGCTTGCGCCGTACGTTAGCTATTCGACGTCGTTCCTTCCGGTCACCGATGTGAGCTTCTCCGGTCAACCATTCAAACCGACGGAAGGCAAGCAGATTGAGGGCGGCCTCAAATTTCAGCCAAAGGGGTCGAACAGCTTCCTGACAGCCGATGTCTTTCAGATCACGCAGACAAACGTCAGCGTGCCCGATCCGGATCATGCGTTCTTCTCCCTGCAGCAGGGCGAGATTCGCTCGCGCGGCTACGAGGTCGAGGCGGTCGGCAATCTCGTATCGACGCTGAACTTCAACGCGGCCTACTCGCATCTCGACCAGAAAGTCACTCGAACGACAGACCCCAAAGCTCTCGGAAAAAGGCCGCCGCTCGCGCCGGACAATCTCTACTCCCTCGCCGGGGAATACACCGTGGCCAGTGGACCGCTCACGGGCTTCGGCTTTGGTGCGGGCATGCGTTTCGTAGGGTCGCGCGCAGGAGACTCTGCGAACACAATCGAGGTGCCGTCCTATTCGTTGTTCGATGCCTCGGTGCGCTACCTCTGGCACAACGCGGAGCTCCAGTTGAGCGGTACGAACCTCGCAGACAAGACCTACGTTGCGGTGTGCACATCCCCCAACTATTGCAACTATGGGATGGCGCGAAAGATCATCGCCACCACGCGGTTCCACTTCTGAGTCCTGCCTTCGGAGTGCGGCGGCTTGCCGCCGCCTTTGAAAGCGGTGCCAAGGCACCGCACTCCAAAGGCGCTTTGCATGACCATCGGTGAAGACTGAGCTGGATCCGAACATCCAGCGGTTCATGACGGAGATGACCGCCGCCTGGGCCCGACACGGCGATCTCTCCGCCGTGTCCCACGCCGAGGCGAGGCGGATCGCGGAGGAAGTGCGGGCGCCGTGGGCGCGCGGCGGCCCGCAAATGGCGAGGATCACAGAGCATACTGTGCCCGCCCCAGGCGGGCCGGTACGCATCCGCTGCTACGATCCGGGCCCGGATGTCACGAAGCCGGCCCTCATCTATCTACATGGTGGTGGCTGGACGCTCTTCAGCCTCGATACGCATGATCGTGTGATGCGCGAGTACGCCTCGCGTGCTGATGTCATGGTCGTCGGCGTCGACTACGCGCTGTCGCCCGAGGCCAAGTACCCGATCGCGCTCGAGCAAGTCGTTGCGGTTGTGCGCTTCCTGGGGGAGCGAGGTACGGAGCTCGGCATCGACCCTCTCCGCATCGCGCTCGGCGGCGATTCGGCGGGCGCCAACCTCGCCATCTCCGCGTGCCTTCGCTTTCGCGACGAGGGGTACTCGCGACTCATCCGCGCCATGGTTCTCAATTACGGTGTGTTCGACCGTCGGTCATCGGGCGAATCACAACGTCGCTTCGGCGGCCCCGGAAACATGCTCACCAGCGAAGAGATGAAGGGTTTCTGGCGCAACTACCTGCGCGACGATCGCGACGCCGACGATCCTCTGGTGTGTCCGCTGCGGGCTGACTTGCGCGGATTGCCGCGCGCGCTACTCGTCGTGCCGGAGTGCGACCTTCTGACGGAGCAAAGCGTGCAGCTCGCCGATCGCCTCGCGGCGGCAGGCGTTTCTGTGACACTCGAGATGTACCGCGGCGCTGTTCATTCATTTCTCGAGGCTGTTTCGATCGCTCCGATTGCGGATCGGGCGTTCGCCGATACAGCGAGCTGGCTGCGCAATGAGGCTGCGCGCACAAGTGGCAACCGTCGTACGATGTGATCTCGAAGGAGACATCGTATGGGAAGAATCAACGTCGGGCGCCTGATCGCCGGAGTGCTGATTGCCGGCATCTTCTACTTCATCGCCGACGGAGCGATCCACGGCAAGGTGCTGGGACGGGAGCACGAGGCGGCCATCACCGGCGCCGGGAAAGTGGTGCAGCACGATCCGACAGCATTCGTCTATTTCGGGGCCTTCGACCTCGGTAAAGGACTCGTGGTCATGCTCCTCTACACCGCCGCGCGTACGCGGTTCGGCGCGGGTGTGAAGACCGCGATCTGGGCGGGAGTCGTCGCCTGGTTCGCGATCGAGGCGCTGCCGAATCTGGCCAATATGCCGCTTCCGTTCTACGAGAAGGCTTTCTATTGGAAATGGATCTGGTTGGAGATCGTCCCGATGATTATCGGAGCGATCCTCGGCGCCTGGATCTACAAGGAGCCCGCAGTCTTGTAGAATCCGCCCACCCGGACCATGAGGACTCACGCGCAGCACTTCGCAATTGCGCTCGCTGGCATCGCTTTCCAAACAGCGCTGGCCTCTCAGGTCCCTCTTTGCCCCGGCCTCACGATCGTGACGGCGATCAACTCGATCGACGGCGATTACGAATCGATCAAGACGATCGAATCGGTCACCGCCGATCGTATCCGAATCAAATATTCCTCGGAATACCCGAACAACGACATGTTGGATCCCGATCCCTCCCCGGTGAAGAAGCTGGTCGTTCACCGCACGGTGCTCACCAGGGACCAGCAGTCGGCCACGATGTATCAGCAGATTTTCACCGGGAAGTCGGATGAAGTCATCCCCGAAACGACCGCGATCGGACTGTCGTCGGCCATTCTGAAAGCCCTCAAGACGAAGGGGCAGTCAGACTTCGCACTCTCTACCGTCAACGGCGAAGTGTTCCTGACCGGAAACCGCGAGGAGATTCCCAACGCCTACCACTACATGCTTGCCATACCCCTCAAACGAGTGGGGACGACCGTGGTGAAGCTGCCGGTGCTCGTCAACGAGCAGCGGGTGGAGCTGCCGACCATTCAGGCCGCCGGCGAGGACGTCAGCGGGGAGAAGTCGGAATTTTTCATACTCGACGACGAGGCCAATCCGTTGATGATCAAGTTCCGACTCGGCATCGGCGCCGTGAAGCCGCCAGATCGCGATATGAGAGCGGCGTGCGATGAGATGAAAAAGAATCTGGCGAACGTCTCGTCCGATCCACAGGTCATCAAGGGCCTGGCGGCGCTGGGCTGCGATCGCACCAGCGACACCGATCGCGACGTGCTGCGCGTGATCAAGATCACCTCCCGCTGCGGCGGTGGGGTCATGCAGCAGGGCGGCGGCGGAGGCGGTGGTGCAGGAGCCGGTGCCGGAGGGGGAGGGGGAGGAGGAGATTCGGCCGGCGCTGCGCAGCTCGAGCAGCAGCTCGAAAAAAATCGGCGCGCCGACATCTACAGCATCTATTTCTCATTCAACAGCGACACGATCCGCGAGGAGTCGGGGCCAACGCTGAAGGAAATCGCGGAGGTGATGCGCAAGCATCCTAATTGGAAGCTCGCGGTCAACGGCCACACTGACGGGATCGCCAGCGATCAGTACAACCTGGCGCTGTCGCAGCGCCGCGCGGCCGCCGTGAAGAACGCGCTGGTCAAGCTCTACAAGATGGATCCCAATCGCTTTACCACAAGCGGCTTAGGGAAGTCGCAGCCGAAGGACAGGAACGACACAATCGAGGGCCGCGCTCGAAATCGTCGCGTGGAGCTCGTGCGATCCGATTGAGACCGCGGGCGTGTGCGGAAGCCTCGTACGCGCTTGCCCGGAAGTGCGAAGGAGGGCGAATGCAGTTGACGATCAACGAACTGCGCTCCCAGATCGAGGGTCTCCGCTCACAGCTCGCGTCGACGCAGCTCCGCATTCGCGCGCTCAAACGAAAGCATGACATTCGCCGCCCGATGACCACGGCGAGAGCAATGTCTCTTTTTGCCTTGGCCCTGGCTGCGTTGACGCTTCTCGCCGCCGCGCAGCCAACCAGGTCTTCCGGCACGATCGTGCAAGCTCCCTTTGTCGTTGTCGACAGCGATGACAACCCCATTCTGATCGTCAAGGGCGAAACGGCCTCGAAAGCAACAAGCAAACTCGGTGAGCCACTGACATCCAGGGGTGCTTTCGTCTGCGATCGATCGGGCAACGCTGTGGCTGCGCTTTATGAGCTCGATGGTCGGGGCGTGGTCCGGGTCATTAGCTCCGGCGATCGCGGCACCGGCGTGGCATTGAGCTCGAGAGCGATGCTCGTCACTAGTGGAGGCCGCCTCCTGGTCTCGATGGGGCAAACAAACGCGGGCGGCGTGATCAGTGTCTTCGGACGCCAACCAGCGCTTGGACCGATCGGCGAAGTGAACCCTGTTGCACAAATCTCCGTTGTCGAAGATGGGACGGGACGCATCGGCGTCTACGATCAAGGGTCGGGGCATATCGAGGCCTACCTCGGCGAGTCTTCTGAGGGCACCGGCTCGGTCGTGGTGCTCGATCCGAAGTCGATCTTCGCCTTCTGGGCCTACGGAACGAATTACGGGGCGAGGGCCTGCGTGAATCACAAGCTGAAGGAGTTCTGCCTCAGTCAGGGTCTATAGGATTGGAGCGAGTGACGATGAACGATGAAGTGCAGCAGCTTCACGCCGAGCTCGACGCCATCACAGAGGAGCTCGCGGCCGCGCAGTCGACACTGCAACGCCTGACAAGGAGAAGCCCGCGCCTCGTTCTCCTTGTACTGGTCGTGATCGCCGCTTGCGCCGTCACGTCATGGACGCTTTTCGCTCAGGCCGGGTCCGGCAAGACGGGTAAGGTGACATCGATCACTGGACCATTCGAGGTTGTCGATCAAAAGGGGATCTCGATTCTGCGAGTCGACGGAAAACAACGGCGCGTCGATCTCTACAACAAGGCTGGGAAGCGCATGGCCCGTCTGGACAGTGTGGCAAACGGCAGCGTGACTGCAGAAGATCCTGACAACAGCGAAACAGCCAGTGAACTGACCGCGGTGCTGCATCCACGGTTTGTCATTTGGAACAAAGGCATCAAACGAGTAGCCCTGGGGCGGACACTCGAAGGCGGAGGCAGAGTCGACGTGTTCTCGCCGCGGCGCCCAGAGTCACTCGCGGGCATGCGCACATTCGCCGGCGGGCTGGGGCAGATCGCCGTCTACAACGTGGGCGGCTTTGCCGTCTCTCATCTCGCCGAGAGCGACAAGGTCAAAGGTGCCGGCCGGATCACCGTTGCGAACCTGCGCGGCGAAGGCGTCTTCAGCGCCGGCGGGATCGTCAGCGGCGGGGAGTTCTGTCGCGGACGGGGGAGGGCACTCGAGTGCGGAGGCCTCGATCTGCCGCTGTCCATCCGCGTGTCGCCCAAGTAATAGGAGCTCGAGATGAACAACGACGGCGTTCGAGAACTTCAGACGAAAATCGACATCGTCACACGTGAACTCGCCAGCACAGAGAGGAGAGTTGCGCGACTCGAAAAGAGGCCTGGAAGATACTCGCGCTTTCTGATGGCCCTCGGGTTTGCTGCGATCGCGGCCCTGATGCTCGGCGGCGCGGCCTCGCCGGTTCGGGAGCGCTACGGTGCCGCTCTCTCTCGAGTGCGGGCGCCGTTCAGAATCGTAGATGGCCAGCGGAAGACCGTCCTCTTCGTGAAAGAGGAGGGAGATGGGAGTCCGCGCGGCGTCTACCTCTTCGGGTCCACCGGAAA
>QHVS01000268.1 GCA_003223635.1 Acidobacteriota bacterium
CGGGAATGGGCCTGAAGTCGCCGTATCCCTTCGCCCAACTGGTGAACCCGTAGCCGGGCACGGGATCCATGTCCATGTCGCACGCCAGCAGATAGTCGCAGGCGTGCAGCCCATGCGCCATCACCTCATCGACGAAAAAGCGTCCGACGAGACGTTTGCCGACCAGGCGTCCGTACATGTCGGGGAAAGCGGCGATGACCGTCTCGATCTCTTCGTCGGCCACCATTCGCTTCAGTGTGTCGGTATCGATTCGTCCAATCATGACGACACATCCAGATACACCGTCTTCCACTCCGTGTAGTGATCGAGGACCTGCATGCCCAGCTCGCGTCCCAGGCCGCTCTTCTTCACGCCGCCGAACGGCGCCTCGAGATGGACGCTGCTGCCGGAGTTGATGGAGAGATTTCCGGCCTCCACGGCGCGGGCCACGCGCATGGCCCGACCGACATCGCGTGTCCAGATCGATCCGGACAGGCCGTAGTCGCTGTCGTTTGCCATCCGTATCGCTTCATCCTCCGATGAAAACGACATCACGGCGACGACCGGGCCGAAGATCTCTTCGCGCACGATGGACATCTCCGGTTTCGCATCGAGGAAAACGGTTGGGCGGAGAAATGTCCCTTTTCCGGACGGCGCGTCGCCGCCGGTGGCCAATGTTGCGCCCTCTCGTTTGCCCGCTTCGACGTATTGCATGACGCGCTGGCGATGAGCGGCAGTGACCAGCGGCCCCATCTCCGTCGATTCTTCGAGAGGATTGCCCATCTTCACGCCCTGGAACGCATCGACCAGCGCTTTCGTGAACCGATCGTAGATGCTTTTCTGCACCAGCACGCGGCTGCGCGCGCAGCAGTCCTGTCCGGCGTTGCCCAACGAACTGGAGACCGCCGATTTCACCGCGCGATCGAATTGGCAATCTTCGAAGATCAAGTTCGCGGACTTACCGCCGAGTTCCAGACTGACGCGTTTGATGTCTTTCGCCGCGAGCTGCATGACGCGCGTCCCCACCTCGGTCGATCCGGTGAAGGCCAGCTTCCGCACCAGCGGATGGGTGATCAGCGCTTCGCCGACCACCGATCCTTTTCCCGTGATCACGGTGAAGACGTGTTCCGGGATCCCCGCCGTCAGCGCCAGTTCGGCCAGGCGGAGCGCGGTGAGCGGAGTCAGCTCGGCCGGCTTGAGGACCACTGCATTTCCCATGGCCAGCGCGGGAGCGACCTTCCAGGACGTGATGGCGATCGGGAAGTTCCACGGGACGATGATTCCGCAGACGCCGATCGGCTCGCGGAACGTCATCAACACGCCGGAGGCGGCGGTGGGGAGGGTCTGGCCGGCGATCTTGTTCGTCGTCCCGGCGTAGTACTCGAAGCAATCGGCGGCCAGGGCCACCTCATCGCGCGAGTCGCGGATCGGCTTCCCGACATTGCGCGACTCCGTCCGCGCCAGATCGTCCGCATTCTCGCGGATCAGCGCCGCCAGGCGGAGAAGGATTCTGCCGCGCTCGCGGGGATTGATCTTCCGCCACGTCAGGAACGCCTTCTGCGCCGCGCGAACGGCGCGATCGACATCGTCCGGCGCGGCCTGCGCGATTTTCGCCAGCGGCTCGCCGGTGGCGGGCTCGATCAATTCAATGGCGGACATGTCGTAGGTTTCTGCAAGAGCAATGCTTGGTGCCTGGTGCTCGGTGCTCCGTAGGTCGGTCTACAGAGCACTGAGCACCAAGCACTAATCCAAGGCCGGCATCTCGGCAATGGCGTCAGTCAACAGCGTACGCCACGCGATGGCCACCAGCACGATGATTCCGCCGGCGACGGCGAATGCCGACGGCCGTTCGTCAATAAACAGAAAGACCCACACAGGATTGGCCACCGGCTCCAGCATGCCGGTGAGCGAAGCCTGCGCCGCCGGAACATGGGCCAGGCCGCGCGTGAAGAGGACGTAGGCCAGGGCGATCTGAAACGCTCCGAGAAAAAGCAGAACGGCGAACGAGCGGGGCGTGAGGGCCAGATCCCGAGCGATGAACGGCAGGACGGCGAGCGCGCAGAGCACGTTGCCCCAGGTCACAGCGGCCTGGGACGCGCGCGGTTCGCGGCGCAGGGCAAGAATCAGCGAAGCAAAAAAAACGCTGGAGATCAGAGCCATGACGTTGCCGGCCATGCCGCGGCTCTCGAAACGGCCGACGAAGAAGAGCGCCATGCCGCCGAGGGCGACGGCGACGGCGATGGCGTCACGGGCGCGCATCGGCTCGCGAACGACGATGGGGGAGAGGAGGAGCACCCAGATGGCCCCTGCGTACTGCAGGAAGATCGCATTGGCCGCAGTCGTCCACTTGGTGGCCACGACGAACGAGGTCAGACAGGCGGCGTAGCTGAGAATGGCCGCGGCGAAGGTCGCTGTCGACGACCAGACGCGCCTGGCCCACACCTCGCGCGGCAGGAAGATCATCAGCGCGATCGCCGCGAACAGCGAGCGGTAGAAGGTGACTTTCAGCGCCGAATCGGGAATGCCTTTGATGCCGATGCCGCCGGTCGACCACAACAGCGCCGCGGCGACGATGAGCAGAACGCCTTTGCGGCGCGCGTCCATGCTCAAGTCTAGACTGAAGATCAGTTCGGCAGCGTCGTGCTTCCCCGCTCCAGAAAGGTGCGCATCTCGCTCTCCGTCGGCGGGCAAGGCTGCGGATCCGCAGGGGGCGGAACTACCAGCGCGCATTCGCGCACCACTTCGGCCAGCGTATCGATCTCCAGCGGCTTGTTCAGAACGGCGCTGACGATTCCCGCATCGATGGTCACGTCTTTTCCGGGGTCGCGCACGGCGATGATGAACGTCGTGGCCTCCGGCCGCTGCTGGCGGAAACGGCGCAGGAAGGTGCCGCTCTCGTCGTCCGGGAGATTGAGATCGATCAGAATCAACGCGTAGTCACACTCCTGCACTCTGGCCATCGCATCGTCCGCGTTGGCTGCGGTGTCCACTCCCAGAGGCTGATGCCGCAGGATCGTGAAGAGCATCACCCGCAACGCGTCGTCGTTTTCGATGATGAGGACTTTGGCCGCGTCGGGTGCCATGGTGCTCGGATGAATTCCAAAAGTGTGCCAGAAGGCGCTCAATTCTCCGCGGGCGGGCAGCCGGCAAATTGCTCCCGATCGCCTATTGTGGCGACGGACGCGGTCACCATGTCCAACAGCAGCTCGACGTCGAACGGCTTGCGGATCGTGCCGGCCACGAGCCGCGAGTCGATATCCCGCGGCTCGGTTCCCGCCGTCATC
>QHVS01000057.1 GCA_003223635.1 Acidobacteriota bacterium
GATCGGCTGCAGCCCGGAGTCGATTCGAGCGATGTCGATGAATCCTTCCGATGCGACCGTGGCGAAAAGCTCCCCATGCGATCCCCATTCCGGCGAGAAGGCGCCGCTGACCGGCATCGGCTTTCCGTCGACCACGACGTGCCATCCGCTCCGATCGTGCTCCTCCCATGCGATTCGGCCTTCCGCGCTGACGCGCGGATGTCCGACGATGCGCTCGATCGATCGCTCTCCCCGCTCGGCGACCTCGCCGCTGTTCAGATCGACGGTCACCAGCTCGGAGAATCCGTAGCGGCTCCGCACGGCGATCGCATGCTGCCCGTCGAGCAACGGATCGGCATCGTGCGTATCGGCGAGATGAGTGACGCGACGATTCACGCCGCTCTCCGGCGTCCACAGAAAGAGATCGTGATGGAGAAATCCTTCGCCATCGGGCTGCTTGTGCGTGTAGAGGATCGAGTGCCCGTCGCGCGTCCACCGCGGCTGTTCGATGTCGCCGCCGTCGATCGGCTGGAGCGTTTGCAGCGGCTTGCGCGAGAGAGGCTTCGCGCGCACCGGCGCGACGTCCTGCGGATCGCGCTTCAACATTTCCTCGATCCGCTTGGCCAGCTTCTCCTCCTCCGGATTCGGACCGGTGGAGAAAACGACGAGCTTCGTCTCGCCGTGCGCGGCGCGCAGCACCATGGCCAGCTTGCTGCCGTCCGGCGAAACGGCGGGATCCCCGCTCTCTCGCTTCGTCTCCTGCCACAGTTCGCCTTCGCGCAGCGTCTCGCGCTTCGTCAGCTCGATGGCGCGCGCGGTCAACTCCGATGCGAAGCGGCCGTACAGACGCTCGGCCGATTCTCCGAACACTCCTTCGAAGGCCTGATCGAAGCCGCGTCGCTGACGCGCAGTCAGGCGCGCCCACAGATGGCGAAGCGCATCCATGCCGCTCCGCTGCTCGAGCCATTCGAGGTACGCCGATCCGACCAGGTAGGCCATCGACATGCCCATGAACCGCTGATCGGAATCGAGTTGCGAGTAGCTCGGGAGCTGCCCGCTGATGGCCCACTGGCGAAGGATCGCCGCGCGAATCGAGCTGCCCGGCCGTCCCGATCCGGTGATGCGTCCCTCGAGGACCGTCGCGTATCCCTCCAGCACCCAGCGCGGTGCAGTCAGCGTGATCGGATTGAGGGGCAGCACGCGCGAGAGCAGGCGCTGCATCGGATTCCGCGACGGCCGCAGAAGATGAACCAGATGGGTGGTCTCGTGCACGGTGAGCAGATCGATCCAGTCACTGAACTCTCCGACCTGGCTCTCCGGCGGCGGAGGCTCGGCGAACAGCACGATGCGCGGATGGTCGAGCAGCGGCAGCGTGAGGCCATTCGCATCGGCGAGCGGATTCATCACCAGGATGTCGGTGATCTGCTCCGGCTCGTATCCGACCTCGCGGACCACGGCATCGCGCACCGGCTCAATGCGCGATGCGGCGCGCCTGGCCCACGCTTCGTATTCGGCGGGATAGTGCACGCGAAAGTGCTGCGTAGTGATCGTGCGCCAATCCGCGTCGGGTCCCTGCCCCTGCGCGGTGACCGCTGCGAGCACGATGATCCATGCTGGAAATGCGCGCATGAGGCATGAGTATCACACGCGGCCTTGGCGACTGGCGGTTGGCGGCAACCGCGTAAATACTGATGCACTGCCAGCCGCCAGGCGCTAAACGCCGCCCGCTAAACTGCTATCCTCGCGCGACGATGCGTCGTTTTCTCAGCCTGATCGCGCTTCTTTTCTTTTCGCTCAGCGTTTACGCCGCTCAGCGCGACGCGGCCGAGCTGCAGCTCGCGCTCAAGAAGCTCACTGTCCTCGGCAGCGCGCTCTACGTCGCCGCGCATCCCGATGACGAGAACACGGCGCTGATCGCCTACCTGGCCAACGAGCGGCTCCTGCGCACCGGATATCTGTCCATGACTCGCGGCGACGGCGGACAGAATCTCATCGGCGATGAAAAAGGAGAGCTTCTCGGCGTGCTGCGCACGCAGGAGCTGCTGGCCGCGCGTCGCATCGACGGCGGGGAGCAATACTTCACGCGCGCGATCGACTTCGGATACTCGAAGACGCCGCAGGAAACGCTGGCCATCTGGGGACACGACACCATCCTGGCTGACGTGGTCTGGAACATCCGCCGCTTCCAGCCCGACGTGATCATCACCCGCTTTCCCACCACCGGCGAAGGCGGCCACGGACATCACACCGCCTCGGCCATGCTGGCCGTCGAAGCGTTCAAGCTGGCCGGCGACCCCACGAAGTTTCCCGACCAGCTCAGGTACGTCAACGTCTGGCAGCCGCGGCGGATCTTCTGGAATCGATTCTCGTTCCGCCCGATCGCGCCCGACGATCCGTCGCTGGCCAAGTCACTCCGCCTCGACATCGGCACATACAATCCGCTCCTCGGCCGCGCCTACACAGAGATCGCCGCCGAAAGCCGCAGCCAGCACAAGAGCCAGGGATTCGGAGCGGCCGAACGGCGCGGCAGCATCCTCAATTACTTCGACCAGCTCGATGGCGATCCGGCGCAACGCGACCTCTTCGAAGGAATCGATCAATCGTGGTCGCGCTATCCCGGCGGGGAAAACGTCGGAAAGATTCTGCAGCAGGCGGCAGACACGTTCGACCTGAGGAGTCCGGAGAAATCGATTCCGGTTCTTCTGCAGGCCGCCGATGCACTCGACCGGCTGGGCGCGAGTCCGGCGTGGTCGGCGCGCGTGAGTCCCTGGATCGACGTGAAGCGTCGCGAACTGCTGGAAGCCATCCGCGGCTGCGCCGGTCTGTCCATCGACGTCGCCGCTGCCGATTCTTCCGTCGTCCCGGGCGGCGAGCTTCCCATCAGCGTCTCCGTCGTGAACCGCTCCGAGTATCCGCTCACGCTGCAGATGGTCGCGTCGCTCTATGCGAATCCCAGCAAGGGCGTGCTGCTGCCGCTGAAAAACAATCAGCCGGTGAAGACTGAACTGAGCGTCAAGATGCCCGATGACGCGGAAATCTCGCAGCCGTACTGGCTGCAGAAGCCGCCGGGCAAAGGAGCATTCACCGTCACACAGCAGACGCTCATCGGCCTTCCGGAGAATCCGCCGGCCGTTCCCATCACCGTGAGCCTGACCGACAACGCGATGCACACCATCATCTACAGCGTGCCGGCGGTGTTCCGCTGGACCGATCCGGTGCGAGGCGAGCAGACGCGTCCCGTCGATGTCGTCCCTGAGGTCACTCTCAACCTGGGCTCGCGCGTCTACGTGTTTCCTGATGTTCAGCCCAAGCAGGTCACGATCTGGCTGCAGAATTTCGGCGCTGCGACGCCGGCAACCGTGCGACTCCTTCTGCCGAACGGATGGACCACCATCCCCGCGTCCTCGCCGGTGAGTTTCGGGAAGAAGGGCGACGAGGCGCGCGCGGCGTTCACCGTGACTCCCACGGCCGCAGAGATGACCGGCGCAATCGGCGCGGAAGTCGACCTGCCGAGCGGACGGAAGATCTCCACCAGCATCACCACGATCGACTACCCACACATCCCGGCGCAGCGCGTGTTCGGCGATGCGACCGGCAAGGCGGTGCGCGTCAACGTGAAGAAGCGCGGATCGCGCATCGGCTACATCATGGGACCGGGCGATGAAGTGGCCGAGGCGCTGCGTCAGATCGGGTACGAGGTGACGCTGCTGACCGATGCCGACCTGGAGCGCGGCGACTTCGCGCGCTACGACGCGATCGTCACCGGCGTGCGCGCGTACAACACGCGGAAGCGCCTGAAGCTCGCGCAGCCCAAGCTTCTGGAGTACGTCAACAACGGCGGCACGCTCGTCGTGCAGTACAACACGCTCCAGGAGCTGCTGATCGACAGTCCCGGCCCGTATCCATTCAAGATCACCAGCGATCGGGTGACGGTGGAAGAGGCCCCAGTGCGCTTCGTCCATCCCGACCATCTGCTGCTCAACACGCCGAACAAGATCACCGCCGCCGATTTCAACGGATGGGTGCAGGAGCGCGGACTCTATTTCACGAACAACTGGGATTCGCATTACGAAACGGTGCTGGCCACCAACGATCCGGGCGAGAGCGAGAAAGAAGGTGGCGAGTTGTACGCGCGCTACGGCAAGGGCGTGTACGTCTACACGAGCTACTCGTGGTTCCGGCAACTCCCGGCAGGAGTCTCGGGTGCGTATCGGCTCTTCGCCAATCTAGTTTCAGCGCATTAGGGTGGCGGCCTTCGGAGTGCGGCGGCTTGCCGCCGCCTTGTACCGCCGCCAACTTGGCGGCGGGTGCGCCGGCAACTTGCCGGCGCGGGCTGGTAGCCCGCGCACCCGCCGGCTGGTAGCCGGCGGTACGATAAAGGCTTCTTACTTCGACGCCCTCCAGCTCTCGATATCTTTCCGAATCTCCGCGACCTCTTCTGCATCCTGAGGCGTGGCCTTGCTGATGGCGCGCTCCGCGGTGTAGATCGCGCCCATCCGGTCGCCGGCGCGTGCCTGCATTCTCGCCTTCAGATAGAGATTGTTGATGTTCTCGTTGATCTTGATGGACTGATCGAGCCATCTCATCGCGTCATCGGGCATCCGATTGTCGTTGGCGAAGGTGGCGGCGCGATATGGCGTGCGCCAATCGTCCGGCTTCGCTGCAGCAACGGCCGCACGCGCTTCTGACAGCACCTTCTGCGTGGTGCCCGTGCTCACGGTGAAGGGAACGGCGAGGTTCTCCCAGCGGAGAGCAACCGTGGCCGAGTCCGTGGAGAGCTGCGGAACGTCGAATGACATCCACTCGCGGAAGTCGGCCTTCTCCGGCTTGACCGTCACGCGAAGCGCATCCTGCGCCGCGTCGTAGTTGAACGAGCCCCACTGATTGGCGGTCTTGTTGAAGATGATCGTCCACGAATCGCGCCCCGGGATGGTGTGCAGGCTGTAGGTTCCCTTCGGCAGCGGCTGACTGTTGATCATCACGTCGTCGCTGAAGGAAATGGTGGTGGCTTCGTTGGCGCCGGTGCGCCACACCTTGTCGTACGGCACCAGGCCGCCCCAGATCTGGCGCCCTTTCACGCCGGGCCGGCTGTAGGTGATGGTCACGTCGGTCAGACCGATGGTCTGCGTCAACGACGCTTTCTGACTCGGCCGCGGCAGCCGAAGCTGCGGCGCCGTTTGCTGCTGCGCCACGAGCGGAAGCGCGGCGAGAAGGACGAGACAAATCAGAATGGACTTGCGCATTTGAATGGTTCCTTTCGATCGGCCGAGCATCCTAGCAGATAACGATTACGGCCACAGCACGATGCGATCGTCCAGGAGCGTCCTGCGCCCGTGCCCATCGACGATCTCCATCTGCACGTCGGTGTCGTGCCAGACGTGCGGCGGACGCTTGTCGAAAAGGCGTCCGAAGCGAGGATGCGTCGTGGCGTCGTACCACGGGAAGGTGCGCCGTAGGCCAGGATCGTCGGGCAGCGGCATCAGCGGGAGGCGAATCCCGCCGTTGTTGAATAGGATATTCACTTCGCGGATGCCGTAGGGCGAGAACGCGAATCCCTGGAACCACGCCCGCGTGATCAACTGACCGGGCACCGGACTTTCCAGCACTCCGAATGTTGCCTCGTTGAACGTCGGCTCGCCGCGCAGAAACGCGCCGAGGTCATCGGTGGAGGGGCCGGCTTTAGCCGGCCCGGGCCGGCTGAAGCCGGCCCCTCCACGAAACACCCAATCGCCATACAGCCCCGCATCGAAGCGACGCACGAATTGCAATCGCCCGCTCTGCAACTGATCACGAAGCCACGGCCGCACCTGCGGACTGATCGCATCACCGTGGACGATGAGCGTGTCGACGCCGATCCGCTGCAGTGTCCCGAGAAATGCGTCGGGAATGGGAGTCTGCTGCGACCACGCGGCCAACTGGCGAGACAGTGGAGGAACGAAGCCGGAGACGCCGTTGACCATCGGCTGGTGATGCGCCGTGGAGTAGAGCAGATAGCGGTATTCGCTATTGCGCTCATCCATCGGAAGCTCGGCGATCGCGTGAACCTTCGTCGCAGCGAGCCAGCGATACACCGGCGGCGGATCGGGAAGCGCCATGTACCAGAGGATCGGCGCGGCGCGCAGCTCGACGACGAACGCGATCGCGATCGCCACGGCGATCCACTTCTGCCTTCGTGAAAGCAGAGCGGTACCGAGAGCGACGAGCATAGCGAGCCCGACGTAGGCGATCACCGCCCAGCGCGCAGGAACTCGGATCGCGCGAAAGCCGGGGACGTGCAAGAAAAGAAAGCGGTGGAAGACGGTGTGCAATCCAAGCGAGCCGAGGAATCCGAGGATGATCCAGGAGGCGGCGATGGCAGTGTCGCGCCTGCGATCGCGCACCGCGGCCAGTCCGATCAGCCCGACAACGATCGACAGCGCGCCGGGAAAGAGCCATCGCTCAGCGTTGACTTCGGGATTGGCCAGGAACGGGAGATACAGCCGCGTGCGAAAGCCGCTCACCAGCCAATCGGACGTATGCGCTGAAAAAGCCATCGTCTCCCGCCACCCGCGCCGCATTCCGTAGATGGAGAACACTTCGCGATAGGGATAGAGAAACGGAACGAGCAACGCAACCGCGACCGCAGTGGCGACGAGAAGCGGAATCCACTTCGGGCGAAGGATCACCGCGGCGACGGCGATGGCGACCGAGCCGAAGATCAGCGTGTGCACGCTGGTCAGGGCGTTGAATAGAAACGCCGCGCCGAACCACGCCGCCCGCCCCCAGGTCGGCGTTCGTGCGTATTGCAGCAGGGCCAGAAGAAGCAACGGCAGCCAGCCGCCGATCACATGCTGCACATGCGAAGCGTGTGTAAAGCGAAACGGAACGAACGCGTAGAACACGCCCGCGGCGATGCCGGCCAGCGCGGAGCCGGTGATGTAGCGCCCCAGGAGGTATGCGGCGAAGCCGGAGAAGGCGTAGCCGGCAAGAAGCGCGATGTTGTGCGCGGTCAGCGGCGCAATTCCCCCGGCGCGCAGCGGAAAGAGGAACAGCGCGATCCCGTAGGAGTTTTCGCTGAACGCCAGCGAGTAGCGCGCCGGATAGAAATCGTTGGCGTCGAAGAGCGAGAGGCGGTGCCGCGTGGCATGCCAGTCCCAATCGAGAATCCAGGTATTGATGAACGGATCGCCCGGATCGGAGACCGCGCGATTCACGTTCGGCACGAGCGGCCAGGTCATGGCGATCGCGAGCACGATGAAGAGCGCTGCGACAGCGACGTCAACCTTGCGCATCGGGCGCGGATGATACCCGTGGTTCGTGGCTCGCGGTTCGTGATCCGCGAACCACGAACCGCGGACCACGAACCACGACCGATGGCTGTCCGTTTGCACCGTGAGGGTCGCGTGACCACGATCGTCCTCTTCGGCGGGCCGTCCGACGAGCGCCACGTCTCCGTCGCTTCGGCGCAGAACATCGTGCGCGCGCTCGGATCGCCGCTGTGCTGGTTCTGGGCGCCGAACGGCCCGGTTCACGACGTCGCCGTCAACGATCTCCTCGGCCATCAGCGGCCGTTCGAGATCGATTTTCAACCCGCTCGCCCCGCGCTCTGGCCCGATCTCGAGCAGGCCCTCGACACACTTCCAATCGACGATCCGGTGTTCCTGCTGGCGCTGCACGGCGCCGCGGGGGAAGACGGAACCGTCCAACAGATGATGGAGCGGCGGTCGATTCCATTCACCGGCTCCGGCTCCGCGGCCAGCGCCGCCGCGCTGGACAAGGCTCGAACCAAAGAGATTCTGGGCGATCGCGTTCGCCTCGCTGAGTCGCGCGTTGCCCACGACGCGGCGGAGCTGGCGCCCAGCGTGCGGGAGATGCTCGCCCGTCACCAGAAGATCGTCTTGAAACCCCTGGCCGGCGGTTCGAGTCGAGGCCTCTTTTTCCTGCAACGCGGCCAGCAACTGACCATGAGCATCGATATCGCTTACCTCATCGAACAGTTCATCACCGGCCGCGAGCTGTCGGTCGGAGTCATCGACCAGGGCGATGGTCTGTTTCCCCTGCCAGTCATCGAAATTGAAGTCGATCCCGGCCACGATTTCGACTATGCCAGCAAGTACCTCGGCAAAGGATCGCGAGAGACTTGTCCGGCCGACATTCCGGACCGCATGCGCGACGAAGCGCAGCAGGCCGCGCTGGCCACCCACATCGCTCTCGCATGCGAAGGCTACTCGCGCAGCGACTTCGTCGCCGCGGAAGACGGAATCTACTTCCTGGAGCTCAACACGCTGCCAGGACTCACGACGTCATCGCTCATGCCGCAAGAGCTGCGCGCGGCCGGAATTGATTTCCGTGAGTTTCTCGAAAGGCAGGTCGAGCTGGCGCGTCAACGGTTAACGGTGTAACGGTCGGTGCTCAGTGTTCGGTGCTTTGTAGACCGTTCTACCGAGCACCGAGCACTGCCAGAGCCTTCGGTACCGTTAACCGTTATACCGTTACACCATCAACACATGCTTTACCGCTTCCTGGCCGACCTCGCCGCACTGCTCCATCTCGCGTTCATCCTCTTCGTCGTTCTCGGGGGATTGCTGGTGCTGCGCTGGCGGTGGCTGGCCTGGATCCATCTCCCCTGCGCGATCTGGGGCGCTCTGATCGAGATCGGGCAGTGGATTTGCCCGCTGACCTACGTGGAGAATGCGTTCCTCCGCCGCGCGGGGATGGCCGGCTACGACCAGGGATTCATCGCCCACCACCTTTTCGGGCTGATCTATCCCCAGGGCCTGACGCGGGGGATGGAAGTGGCCATCGCCGTTGTGGTAACTGTGATCAACACTGCGGTGTATCGGAAAGTGTTCCACGGATGATTCCTAAAGGCATTCCGCAGCATCCGGTCAAGACGACCGATAAGAAGTTCTCCGAGCTCGGATTGAGTCACTCGATCGTCGCGGCCGTGCAGAAGATCGGCTTCGTCCATCCCACGCCGATCCAGGCGGCGGTCATTCCGGTTGCGATGGCCGGACGCGATGTCATCGGCCTGGCCGAGACCGGATCCGGCAAGACCGCCGCATTCGCTCTTCCGATCGCCGAGCGCCTCACGCACGGCCGAGGCTTGCGCGGATTGATCCTCTCGCCGACGCGCGAGATCGCCCTGCAGACCAAAGCGTTTCTCGACATCTTCGGCGCGGACCACGCGCTGAGCACCGTCTGCCTGATCGGCGGCGTGAAGATACGGCCGCAGACTGAGGCCCTCCGGAAAACGGCAGACATCGTCGTAGCCACGCCGGGCCGGCTGCTCGATCATCTCCGCCAGAGGCACCTGACGCTCGATGCCATCGAGGAGCTGGTCCTTGACGAAGCGGATCACATGCTCGACCTCGGATTTCTCCCCCAGATCCGCGACGTGCTCCGCCGGCTCCCTCGCTCGCGCCAGACCATGATGTTCTCGGCGACGATGCCCGATTCGATCGAGATGATCGCCCGCGAGTTCATGCGCGATCCGGTGCGCATCGACATCACCCCGCCCGGAGCTGCCGTCGGCATCCGGCATCGCCTGTACATCGTGAAGCCGGAGGACAAGCGCGCCGCGCTGCTCGTGCTCCTCAATGAGGAACTGGGAAGCACGCTGGTGTTCGCGCGGCGGAGAATCGATGCCGAGTGGCTCTACCACGTGCTGAAGCAGAAAGGCCATCCGGTCACGCGGATCCACTCGGATCGCTCACAAGGGCGGCGGGTGGAGGCGATGGACGGCTTTCGCACCGGGCAGCATCGCATCCTGGTGGCCACCGACATCGCCGGCCGCGGCATCGACGTTCCCGGCATCACGCACGTCATCAACTTCGATGTGCCGGAGACCGTGGAGGATTACATCCACCGCGGCGGGCGGACGGCGCGCGGCGCGGCGGAGGGAATCGTCTCGTCGATCGCCACGTGGCAGGACCTGCCGATGATCCGGCAGATCGAAGCGGAAATCGGCGAGAAGATTCCGCGCTGCAGCGTGGCGGGGGTGGAGGCGTGGGAGGAGAGGGAGAAGATGCCGTCTAGAACGCGAAGAAGAGTTTGAAATCTGGAGTGCGGCGGCCATGCAGCCGCTCTCGTGAAGAGCGGTCGCATGGCGACCGCACTCCAGATTCACTCAAACTCCCCCACCGTATATCCCGTGACTCCAATGGGCACGTCCGGCCCTTCCTTCGGGGTCGATCCGCGGCGGCGGCTCACTTCGATCTTCGCTTCGCCGGCATCGGGAACGGGCGTTTGTCGCTCGAGCTGCATTCGCGCGCTGGCCAGGTAGACCTTCACGCCCTTCTCCGCGTAGATCTGCGCGATGTGCAGCGGCTCGGCGTCGATCACGATGTAGTCGTCGAGGCGCGTGGAGTAGATGGCGAACTTGCCGTTCGCCTGCTTCTCGATCTTCCAGCCCATGCGGCGATTATCGCCGGAATTCGTATCGCAGTCCGGCCCGGACGGCGCGCGGCTGGCCGAGCGTGATGACAGGCGTGGCGCCGGCCTCGATGCGCCGGTCAAAGAGATTCTCCACTCCCGCGGTGACATCGACATTCCGCATGATGGGATGCGCGGCGAAGAGATCGAGGACGAAGTAGCCGCGCAGTGGAAACTGATTGACGTCATCGTCGAACTGCATCGACGACCAGCGGGCCTGCGCGCCGAAGAGCGAGCGGTACGCGGCCTGGAACGTGGCCTGATTGCGCGGCACCTGCGGAATCCGCTTGCCGTTGTCGATGCGCGCGTCGGCGAAGAGCCAGCCAGCGGAGAGTCGCCAGTCGCGCGCCACGCGGAAGTCGCTGTCGATCTCCACGCCGCGCGAGCGGCTGCGGCCGTGGTTCTGGCGCTGGCGGGTGATGAGCGTCGGCGTGCTCGAGAGCGTTATGTTCGCCACCGTGTCGTCGGTGGTCATGGAGAAGAAGGTCGCTCGCACGGCGCCGCTGCGGATGCCGACTTCGTACGACGTCAGCCGTTCGGGGCCTAGAAACTCGTTGGCCAATGTGAGGACGTTGCCGACGCGGAAGGCGCGATACAGCTCGTTGAGCGTCGGCGCGCGGAAGGCGCGGTATGCCGACCCGGTGAGCGCGAGTCGGTCGCTGAGGTGAACGATCGCCGACAACCGCGGGGACCAGGCGGAGTCGCTGCGATTCGCGAGCGCCACGTCGTTTCGATGCGCGTCGAAATTGCGCCAGCCGTCGTATCGAATAGCGCCGGCGATCGTCAGCCGCGCGAGCGGCGCCCAGGTCTCTTCAGCGAAGATGGCGAGGGTCCGCTGTCTGCCCGACGACGACGTCGCCCCTTCGTCGCTGGTCCCTTCGACCGATCGTTCCTCCGCTCCGGCCACGACGACAGAACGCTGCCCGATGGCGCGCGTCATCTGCGCGCTGCCGCCGTTGTTGCGAGAAGGAACGCGCTGATCGGTGGTCAATCGCTCCGAGTTGCGATCGGCGGCGATCGCGGAAAACGTCTGGTGGTATCGCTGATCGCCGCCGTAGAGCCGGGCGCTGGCCAGAGCGGCATCGACGCCGAAGGCGATCTGGCGGATGGAAGTGTCGTTGATCTGCAGCGGCGTCCCGTTGTTGCGCGACTCCCCGTAGCGCGACAGGCGGAGGAAGGCGCGCGCCGCGTCGCCGAACGCGCGCTCCAGGATCGCGTCGATCGCGGTGTGGCGCGAGTCGGCTTCGCGATCGATAGCGCCACGCCGCGCCCGATCCACCAGCACGTACCCCGCGGTGGTCAGCAGATCGGCGGCGACACTTCCGCGCCAATCCTCGCGTGCCACCGACGTGAACAGCGATGCGGTTCCTGTCTGCTGCGAGCCGCCGCTGGCATCGAGGGCCAACGCATCGGCATTGTTCGCTCGGCGGACGAATTGAATGACTCCGCCGACGGCCGAGCTGCCGTAGAGATCGGACGCGCCGCCGCGCACGACTTCGATCCGCTCGATCGAGGCGCGCGGGACGCGACCCCAGTAGACCCAGCCGCCGAATGCGTCGTTGAGAGGGATCCCGTCGTCGAGGACGAGCGCGCGCGACGCGCCGCTGGCACCGACTCCGCGAAGCGAAACGCCTTGCGATGTCGGATTCGCCGTGCGGCTGCCGCTGCGGCGGAACAGCGCGAAGCCCGGAACCTGCCGCAGTGCGTCGTCCACAGTTGACGCAGCGCTGGCGGCGATCGTCTCGCGTGAAAGCACCACGACGCTGGCCGGAGTGTCGCTCAAGCGCGTCGGCGTCCGGGACGCTGTCACGGTGATGGTGTCCGAAGCCTTTGGAGTGCGGCGGCTTGCCGCCGCCTTGCAAGGCGGTGCACCGCAGTCCGAAGGCGGTTCGGGATCCTGAAGAAGAACGGCTGCCAGCAGGATGGCGAACATGGCAGGCGATTCTAGGCGTGCTCGCGCGGGCGCAATGGCAAACGTGTCGAAACAAGAAGGCCCAGGATCGCGAAGATCGCGCCGTAGAGGAAGGCGCGGCGAATTCCGGCCGTGGTCGCCGCGCGCCGCATGTCGAGCATCTCTCCCTGAACTTCGGGCGGAAGCTGCGTGAAGATCTCTCCGCTGCCGAACGCCAACCCGGACGCCTGCACGCGAAGCGTGCTGGTGATGCTGCTCTTCGCCTGCGGCGGAATGCGCGCGCTGCTTTCGACCGCGGACTCCAATTGAACCAGGATCGTGGAGAGAAGAATCGCTCCGATGATCGCCGCGCCGAGCGAGGCTCCGATCTGACGGAATGTATTTGACACGCCTGAGGCCTCCCCCGCCTCCCGCACTGGTACGGCGGAGAGCGTGAGGTTGTTGATTTGCGACAGGACCAGCCCCATCCCGATCCCGTAAAGCGCGAGACCCGGAATCAGCGCCGTCAGCTTCACATCCGTGGAGAGGGTGGCGCGCAGCACCAGAATCGCGGCGATGTTGATCAGCAGTCCGATCTGCACCAGACGCTTGTGGGAAACGCGTTTGGTCAGCGCCGCCGCGAGCGGCGAGACGATCAGCAGCAGAATCGACATCGGCAGCAGCGTGAGACCGGTATGAAACGCGTCGAGCTGTTTCACCGATTGCAGAAACACCGGGAGCGAGAAGATCACGCCGTTCTGGGCCAGCATCAGCACGCCAACGATCGTCGCGCCGGCGACGAACTGCCCGTTCTGAAACAGACGCATGGACACGATCGGCGTGCCGCCCCGCCTCTCGATCCGGTATTCCCAGATGCCGAAGAGCGCGAGCACCACGGCGCCGAAGACCACCGAAGGGAGTGCGATGGAGAGATCGTCCGGCTGCCACAGGGGAAACGGCTTGCGGGCGCGGATCCAGCCGTACGTCGACGACTCGATGATGCCGAAGACGATGAAGAAAAGGCCGATCGCGGAGAGGAGCACGCCGATCCAGTCGATGCGCTTCCCCTCGCGCTCGCCGCTGTCTTCCACGATGACCGATCCGATCAGCAGCAGGGCGACCACGAAGACATTGATGCGAAATCCCCAGCGCCAGGAGAAATGCGTGGTCAGAAACCCGCCCAGGATCGGACCGATGGCAGAGGCGGCGGCTGCGACGCCGCCCCAGATGCCGAAGGCGATGGCCCGATCGTGGCCGCGATACTTCGACACGAGCAGCGACGCGGTGGCTGGCATCATCAGCGCCGCGCCGATTCCCTCGATGATCGACTCGCCCAGCAGCAGCACCGGCACGGAGCGGCTGATGGAGGCGATGAAGGACCCGACGGCGAAAACAAACGCCCCGAGTTTGAACATCCGCTTGCGGCCGAAGAGATCGCCCATCCGGCCGCCGGTGACGGTCAACGCGGCCAGCGTGAGCGAATAGGCGGAGATGACCCACTGCAGGCTCTGCAGATTGGTGTGCAGCTCGCGGATGAGCGTGGAGAGCGACACGTTGAGCAGCGTGGTGTCGATGATGATGATGGCCAGGGCCAGCGAGAGGACCAGGAGGTTGCCCCACTTGCGGAGAGGAGTCTCCCTGCGTTCGGCTGCGCGGGCGGTCACTGCCGCGCAGGTTAGCAGCTAACGGTGTAACGGTTAACGGTGGAACGGTGCCAAACGATCTGCCACCGTTAACCGTTAGACCGTTAACCGTTGCACCGCTCTTGCCGCGCATGCTCTTTGCACTGTAAAGTACTTAGCCATGCACGATGTCGCAGTCATCGGCGCCGGCCTGGCCGGCCTTCAATGCGCCCGCCTCCTGGCCGCCCGCGGGCTGCGCGTCGTTCTGATCGACCGCAAGGAGACGCTGGCCGCTCCCATCCACACCACCGGCATCTTCGTGCGCAAGACGTGGGAGGACTTCCCGCTTCCCGACGAGCAGCTCGGCACGCCGATTCGCGATGTCCATCTCTATTCTCCTTCGCTGCGTTCGCTGCACCTCCGCGCCGATCACGATGAGTTTCGCGTCGGACGGATGGAATGGATCTATCTTCATCTGCTGGAGCAATGCAGCCGGGCGGGCGTGCAGTGGCTCCCTTCATCCCGGCTGATCGGCTGCCACGATACGACGCTGACGCTGCAGAGAGGCAGTCGGACCGAGACGCTCACCGCGCGTTATATCGTCGGCGCCGACGGCGCGCGCTCGTCCGTGGCCCGCGCGCTCGGACTGGACCGGAATCGGGAGCTGCTGGTGGGACTGGAGGACATCGTCGAGACGACGCCGCGGCCGGCGGCGCTCCACTGCTTCCTCGATCCGCGGCTGGCGCCGGGATACATCGGCTGGATCGTGAACGACGGCGGCGCGGCGCACATCGGCATCGCCGGCTACGGCGATCGCTTCGAGCCGTCCGGAGCGCTGGCCGCATTCCGCAAACGGGTTGCGCATCTCGCGAACGGACGCAACATCGAGCGCCGCGGCGGATTCATCCCGGTCAACGGAATCCTGAGGCGAATCGCCAATCGTCGCGGTCTGCTGGTCGGCGACGCGGCGGGAGCGGTCTCGCCTCTCACGGCCGGCGGGCTCGATGGAGCGATGCGGCTTTCAACTTTCGCCGCGGAGGTCATCGCCGAGTATCTCGATCGCGGCGATGAACGGATTCTCTCTGCCTACAGCGGCGAGCGCTTTCAGGCCCGCTTTCTCGCACGGCGATGGATGCGCCGCGCCCTGCGCGCGTGTGAACATCCGCTGCTCATGGAGCTGGCTTTCACGCTGCTGCAGACGCCGCCGCTGCGAGCCATAGCATCGCAGGTCTTCTTCAGCCGGTGGTCGTTTCCCGATATCCGGTGGAGCGGCGGCCTTCAGGCCGCCGTTCGGCAGGCTGAAGCCTGCCGCTCCACTACTCAACCTGTACGCTGAACCATTCGGCAAACTCCGGCTTCTCGTATTTCCCGGCGATGTCGACCACGCTCTTGCCGTCGTCGGTGATGGCGAGCGGGTCAGCACCGTGACGGAGGAGCAGCTTCGCCATCTCGATGTCGCCGCGGCTCGCCGCCGAGTGAAGCGGGGTGTATCCCATCTGCTGACGCGCGTTCGGATCGGCGCCGTGCTCCAGGAGCAGCTTCATCGTCGCCCGATCGCAGACTGCCGCGGCGGCGTGCACCGGCGCGACGCGCTGCGCGTTGCGCGCCGCTTCATTGACGTCGGCACCTCGCTCGATGAGCTGACGCGCCAGCTCCGGATGCCGGAAGAAGATGGCCAGCCCCAATCCGGGAAATCCATCATCGCTGAATGAGCGCACGAGATCGGGATTTGACTCGAGCAATTTCAGGGCGCGAGGTCCATCGCCGACGGCGCACGCTTCGGCGAAGGTCAGCTCCGTGCCGCGCTCCACAAAGAGCCGGGCCATCTCCGGGTGACCGTAGTAGCAGGCCAGAAGGACGGCGCTGATGTTCTCCGACTTCGCCGCGAGAAGCGAGCGATCGGCATCCAGCAGCGCCGCCACCTTCGCCGCATCGCCTCGCTTGATCGCATCGATCAGTTGGTCATGCATCGCTGCGGAACCGTCCGGGAGAGACTCCGAAGTGGCGCGAGAAGAGCGTCGTGAAGGAACCTACGCTCTCGAATCCGCAGTCGAGCGCCACCTCCGACACGCTGCGGCTGCCGCCCCGCAGCAGCGCCGCGGCTCGCTGCAGCCTCAGGCGCCGGATGTAGCGATGCGGCGTCTCGCCGAAGTACGACGTGAAGAGCCGATGGAAATGAAACGTGGAGAGACAGGCGTCGCGGGCCACAGTGGCCAGCGGCAGAGATTCAGTCAGCCGGCCGTGGATGATGGCCACGGAGCGGTCGAGTCGCCGCCGCAGCTCCTCGCGGGTGGCCCTTCGAAGGACGGGAAGCCGCGCCTGGCGCGCATCGATGTCGTTTCGCATGCGCACCAGCTCCAACGCCAGCGCGTGAATCGATGCATCGAGCGCCAGTGGATCGCCGATCCTGCGGCTGGCGCGGACGATCGCCTCGCGCAACGCTCCGTCGAAATTCAGACGCTCCGCGAACTCGATCGGCGGCGGGGCATCGGCATCGAGGAGCGCAGCGCTGGAGGATGTCATGGAGCGATCGGCGTCCTCGACAAATCCCCGCTGGAAAAAGATGCAGAACGTCTCTACCGGCTGAGGAGCCTCGACGCTGATCGCGTACTGCTCGCCGTCATTGACGATGAGGCAACCGGCCGGTCCGAGGGCGAAGCGGCCGGTCGCGGTCTCCCAGGTTGCCGTCCCGGAAAGTACCGCCTTGATCGAGAGCGGACCGGTGAATCGGGCCACCTCGTAACGCCGCGCCCGTCCCCCCAGGATGGCGTTTTCACGGCCGAGCTGGTCAGCGGGCGGGTTGATCAGCGGCATGCCGGGATTCTACGCGGGTGAGATGGGCATCATTCTTGATCCAATGGTTGAGCGATGGCGAAAAGTACCGCCGTGAGACGCTGTGAATTCTGCGGACACTCGCGCGCCGCGCATACCGACGGTGTGCAGTGTGCGCTCTGCTCCTGCCGCTCCGAGGAGCAATCGTTCGTCCAGCAGTCATTCGCGTTTCGCAGTATGCTAGTAGCGCACACGCGAGCCACGACCAGAAAACGGTAATCGCAACCGCAAGATCACGTCCCCCGAATCTCACGTTGGAAAAAGTATGAGCGATAAGGTCACCAGAGCGCCGAAGTTGGTCACCGTGTCGGAACGCAACCTTCAGAACGCCGCCGTCCGCCTCCTTCCCAAGCACAACAAGCTGGTCTCTCCGGAGGTTGATTATCTTCGCCGCGTCCTCGGCGAGAAGGCGACGCAGCGGGAGATCGAGGAGAAGATCCTCCAGGTGCGCAAGCTCCCGTGGTCGGAAATCGTCCGCGAGTAGCATTCGACGTCGTCATCATCGGGGCGGGCGCCGCCGGCCTGGCCGCGGCGCGCGATTGCTCGGCTGCCGGCAAGCGCGTCTGCCTCCTCGAAGCCCGCGAGCGACTGGGCGGCCGCATCTTCACCCTGCACACGCCTGATCTTCCCCTGCCCATCGAGCTGGGAGCGGAGTTCATCCACGGCGAGGAGCCCACCACGTTCGCCATCGTCGAGGCGGCGGCTCTGCTGGCCTACGAGCTCCCGGACAACCACTGGTGGTCGCGTTCCGGACGATGGGAGAGGGTGACTGATTTCTGGGAACAGATAGATCGCCTTCGCGCGCGCATCCCCGCCCGCGGCGATCGCTCCTTCGCCGACTTTCTGAAATCGCAGAAACTGCCGCCG
>QHVS01000058.1:0-14706 GCA_003223635.1 Acidobacteriota bacterium
CCCGCTCGTACGCATACATGGTCAGCTCCACCCGCCCGTGAACGCCGAGCTTTTCGTAAATGGTGTGCAGATGGGTCTTGACAGTCCCCTCGCCGATGGAGAGCTTGAGCGCGATCTCCTTGTTGCGCAGGCCGGCGGCGACCATTTTCACAATCTCCGTCTCCCGCTTCGACAGCACCTCGACGATTTTCTTGGCCTCTTCACGCTGGGCCAGACGATCGAGCGCCCGGCTGACAATCGACGGCTCCAGCGCACGTTCGCCGCGCTGCACGCGGCGGACCGTCTGCACCAGTCCCACCGCGGCGGACTCTTTCAACACCAGCCCGGAGACCCCGTTCTGCATCGCTTCCAGCATTTCGTCTTCATCGAGTGTCGCCGTGAGCAGAACGACGCGCGTCTGCAGCTTTTCGGCGTGAATCTGTCGCAGGACCGAGAGGCCGTCGCCCTTCGGCATTCGGATATCGAGAACCAGAATGTCCGGGTGATGTTCGCGCACCGCGCGCAATGCGTCCTCGCCTGAAGTGGCGGTGGCCACGACCTCGAAGTCTTTCTCCCGGTGGAAGAGCTGCTCCAGGCCTTCGAGGATGATGCGATGGTCGTCGGCAAGAACGAGTCGAACGTTCATTGCGCGCCCGCAAATCCCAGAGGAACGGAGATCTCTACTCTCGCCCCTGCGCCACCCGATTCGACGGTGAGATCGCCATTGAGCGCGGCGACGCGCTCGGCGAGCATGGCCGGACCGACACCGCTCTCGCGGATCGCTTCGAGGGTGAGACGGCCATGGAACGGAAATCCACTGCCGTCGTCAACTACCTCGATGCGAATGCGGCTGTCGCCGGTGGTCAGCCGGACCCGCACCTGCGACGCGGAGCCGTGTTTGGCCGAATTCGTGACCGCTTCCTGAATGATGCGGAAAGTCTCCGGTCCCAGAGACCGGGCCACAAGAGGATCGAGGCTGTCGGTGTCGAAGGCCACGCCGATTCCCCATTGCGTTTGAAAGCGGGTGCGCAGCTCGTCGATGCGCGCGCGAAAATCAAATGGGACCTCGGCGCGTCTTCTCGAGGGCCGGAGCTGTTCGAGGTAGGCCCGCAGCTCGCGTTGCTCCGCCATGAGCACGCCCTGGATGTCGGTAATCATCCGTCTGGCTTCATTTGGCTGGGTCTCGATCATGCTGTGGATCGTTTCCAGTCGCAGGACGACGCCGGTGAATGATTGAAGAAGACCATCGTGCAGGTCTCGGGCGACGCGAACCCGCTCCTCATGCACCGCCTCGCGCGACGCGGAACGGATGAGAGCCACCGCATCCATGTCGCGGCCGACGAGCAGGCCAACAAACTCCGCGAAGAGAAGGGCCATGTCGTCGACTTCTTCTGAATAGCGAATGAACAGCCAGCCCTGCACCCCTTCTCCACGCAGCGGCGTGGATAGCGCCTCGACCAGTCCGAACGCGGCACGGAATTGCTGGTGAATCGGAGCCGTGTTCCCGCTGGCGTAAAAGGTCGAATCCTCGACCGCTGGATCGACAAGCGGCACGAATCGGTCCGGCTCCTCTTCCACCCAGGTGAAGCGACCGTCCTCCGCGATGGAAGCGACGATGAGCCACGGCTCCTCGACCTCTTCCCAGGCCATCACGACCGCGGGCGCATCGAAGATCGTGCGACATGCCTCGAGTAATTGCTGCACGGTCTCCCGCGGATCGGAGTCGAGCTCGCGCGGCCACTGGCGTAGACGCCGGCACATTTCAGCGGCCGTTCGTGGCATACCAAGATGGTAGCGCGCCTCAGAGGTTCGCGGTGAACTGTGGTATGTAGCTGCACCGCACAAAGCTCCCAAGGAGGCTCTCACCCATGAAGAAAATGCTCGCCGCGCTGCTGCTGGCCTTCGCTCCAGCACTGCTGGCGCAGGAGCGTCGCCCTGGCCAGCCGTCGGCCGCTCCTACCCCTGGGAGCAAAGAAACGGAGGCGCCGGAGAAAACCGAGCGCGCCGCCGCGAAGGAGACGCCGCGCGATCAGATTTCCACCACCCAGCACAGCGTCACCATCGACGGGCAGACCATCAACTACACCGCTCGCGCCGGAACAATCGTCATGAAAGACGAGGAAGGGACGCCGAAGGCAAGCTTCTTCTTTGTCTCGTACACGCGTGACGGAGCGGATCCGGCACGGCGGCCGGTGACCTTCACCTTCAACGGCGGCCCGGGATCGTCGTCCGTGTGGCTGCATATGGGAGCGTTTGGTCCGAAGCGGGTCGCGTACCGCGACGACGAGGGCCATGCGGCGATACCTCCGTATCGGTTTGTGGAGAATGAGTACACGTTGCTCGATGTGAGCGATCTCGTCTTTATCGATCCCGTGACGACCGGTTTCAGCCGCGCCATCCCCTTCAAGGAGGCGAGCAAGTTCCACGGCGTAGAAGCGGACGTGGAATCGGTGGGCGAGTTCATCCGCCTGTGGACCACGCGGTACGTGCGCTGGGCTTCACCGAAATTTCTCGCCGGCGAGAGCTACGGCACAACGCGAGCGGCCGGACTGTCGGGTTGGCTGCAGCGTCAGGGGATCTATCCCAATGGAATCATTCTCATCTCCTCTATCCTGAACTTCGAGACGGCCTTATTCGAGAGCGGAAACGATCTGCCCTATCAGCTCTTCCTGCCGACGTACACGGCGATCGCCTGGTACCACAAGCGCCTGCCGGCCGATCTGCAGAATGGGCCGCTGGAGTCGGCGGTGCACGAATCCGAGACATTCGCGCTGGGCGACTATAGCCACGCGCTGATGCAGGGAGACGCTGTTCCGGACGCGGAACGACGCAACGTCGTGCAAAAGCTCGCCCGGCTGACGGGCCTTCCCACTGAGTACATCGATCGGGCCAATATGCGGGTCCGCATCGATCGCTTCGACAAGGAACTGCTGCGCGACCGGCGACGCACCGTGGGCCGCCTCGATGGGCGCTTCATCGGCGTCGACAAGGATTCGGCCGGCGAGTCGCCGGAATTCGATCCGTCTCTTGCGGCGATCTTCGGCGAATACACAGCGGTGTTCAACGACTACATTCGCCGCGAGCTGAAGTACGAGACTGACGCCGCCTACGAGATCCTCACCGACAAAGTGCGTCCCTGGAGCTACGACCGCGCCCAGAATCGATATGTCGACGTCGCCGAGACGCTCCGCGGCGCGATGAGCCAGAACCCGTATCTGAAGGTGTTCGTGGCCAACGGCTATTACGATCTGGCCACGCCGTTCGCGGCGACGCGTTACACGTTCGCCCGGATGCAGATCGACCCGGAGGTCCGCAAAAACGTATCCATGGATTACTTCGAGGGCGGACACATGATGTACATCGATCGAAAAGCTCACGCCAGGCTGAAGAAGGACATGGCGGACTTTATTCGCGGCGCTACGAATATGCCTTAGGAGTGCGGCGGCTTGCCGCCGCTTTTGAAAGCGGTGCCAAGGCACCGCACTCCAAAGGCGTCTGCTACGATGCCTTCGTGCCCCGCATCCTGGTCACCAATGACGACGGAATCTACAGCGAAGGTCTGCGCAAGCTCGCCGACGCGCTGCGCCCTCAAGGCGAAGTCATCATCGTCGCTCCCGATCGCGAGCAGAGTGCCGCCTCGCACGCGCTGACGCTCAACCGGCCGCTCCGCCTGCTGCAGCTCGAAGAGAACGAGTGGATCGTCGACGGAACGCCCACCGATTGCGTCAATCTGGCCGTGCTGAAGCTCATGAAGGATAAGCGTCCCGACATCGTGGTCTCCGGCATCAATTTCGGCCCCAACCTTGGCGATGACGTGACGTATTCAGGCACCATCTCCGCGGCATTCGAAGGAGCGCTGTTGAACATTCCTTCCGTCGCCTTTTCCGCGCTGGTCGGCGAACACTTCTCCTTTGATCGCTGTGCCGAACTCGCTGCGCAATTGACGCGCCTGGTCCTGGAGGACCGCAACCCCGAGATCGTCCTCAACGTGAACTTTCCAGTCGCGGAGTTCAACGGGGTGAAGGTGACGCGGCTCGGAAAGCGCGTCTACTCCGAAGGAGTCATTGAGCGACTCGACCCTCGCGGCAGGAAGTACTACTGGATCGGGGGCGACCCACCCACGTGGCGTCCCGGCGAGGGAACCGACTTCGAGGCCGTACAGGGCGGCTATGTTTCCATCACGCCGCTCCACCTCGATCTGACGCACCATCAGTCGATCCCGCGGCTCAAGTATCTCGAGGAAACTCTTGGTCACGCCACCAGGAAAGCGTGATCCAGCGGCCCAGGAGCGCGAGTATGCCCATCAGCGGGCGCTCATGGTGGATCGACACGTCGCGGCGCGCGGAGTCAAGGATCCACGCGTCCTCGACGCGATGCGGGAAGTCCCGCGGCATCTGTTCGTTCCTTCGGTAATCGCGGCCAAAGCGTACGGACGGGGGGCGCTTCCCATCGGCTCGAAGCAGACCATCTCCCAGCCCTACATCGTGGCCCGCATGATCGAGCTGCTCGATTTGAGCGGCAATGAAAAAGTGCTGGAGATTGGCACGGGAACGGGATACCAGGCGGTCGTGCTTTCCAAGCTGAGCGCGAAGGTCTTCTCCATCGAGCGGCTCAATGAGCTGGCCCTCCGCGCCGCGGAGCTGATCCGCGAGCTGAAGATCTACAACGTGACGGTGAAAGTGTTCGACGGCACATACGGGTGGAGCGATCATGCGCCGTTCGATCGCATCATCGTGGCCGCGGCGGCGCCCGAAGTGCCGGAGCCTCTGGTGCAACAGCTTGCCCGTACCGGAAAGATGGTCATTCCCATCGGCTCAGAGAAGTCCCAGCGTCTGGCCCGCGTCATCCGAGTGGGAACCGGGATTCAGATCGAAGATTGCGGCACGGCGGAGTTCGTTCCGCTGGTCGGCCGCTTCGGCTGGAAAGAATGAAAGTTCGCACGCTGCTCGTTGGCACGGCCATCGCGTCGTCGATTCTCGGAGCCGTTGTAGCGTACCTCGTTCTGACCGTCCCGAATGACCTGCAGGCTGACGCCTTGCTCAAGGCCGCCCGAAAGGAAATCCGCGCCGGCGAGAACGACCGCGCCCGCCGCTCGCTATCGCTCATCGTGCAGGAGTACCCGCGCACCGACGCGGCAGCAGCGGCGACCGTCGCCCTGGTCACGCTCGCCGACAGCGAGCGGCAGAAACTGCTCGCCGATCTGGGGGCGTTGCGAAGCGCGTCGGCGGCCCAGCAGAAGCAGCTCGCCGCGATGACACAGCGCCTCGACGAGATCGCCTCTCGTCCACCGGTCATCGCGCAGGCGCCGGCGAAGAAAGCACCGGCCAAACGAGCGACGACGAAGCGGCGCTCCAGCCGCCGGCGACGGCATTAGCGGAGTGTAGAATCTCCGCCGACATGGCCAAAGAGCAGCGCTTCATCCGCATCCACGGCAAGGTGCAGGGCGTTGGCTATCGCTTTTTCGCCACGCGAGTGGCCCGCCGGCTCGGCCTCAAGGGATGGATTCAGAACAACCGGGACGGCACCGTGGAGGCGATGGTGGAGGGCGAGAAGAGCGCGATCGACGAGTGGATCGAGGAGCTCAAAGAGGGACCGCGGTACGCCGAGGTCACCCGGATCGATCAGGAGGCGAAGGATTTCAGCGGAAGACTGCCGGACTTCGACGTCAAGTTCTGATGGATTTGCGCACCTTCATCCGCGATGTCCCCGACTTCCCGAAGCCGGGCATCATCTTCAAGGACATCACTCCGCTCCTGCGCTCGTCCCGCGCGCTCGATGAGACTGTCCAGCGGCTGGCGGAGCCGTTCCGCTCGGAGCGCGTCACCAGCGTGGCGGCGATCGAGTCGCGCGGGTTCATCTTCGGCAGTTGTGTGGCCCGCGCCCTCGGCGCCGGATTCATCCCCATCCGCAAGCCGGGAAAGCTGCCCTGGACCAAGCGGCGCAACGAATACGTCCTGGAATATGGCACCGATGCTCTGGAGATTCATGACGACGCGCTCACGTCCGATGACCGCGTGCTGATCATCGACGATGTCCTGGCCACCGGAGGTACGGCCGCCGCCGCGTCGGCTCTGGTCCGCGATTTCGGGGCGACACTGATCGGTGCAGCCGTGGTCATCGAACTAACGTTTCTGGATGGCCGCAAGAAACTGAACGGGACGTTTGTGCATTCGCTGATCCAATATTGAGTACATGTACGATCTGATCGTCATCGGCTCCGGTCCCGCCGGCGAGAAGGGGGCGGCTCAGGCCGCGTACTTCGGCAAACGCGTGGCGCTCATCGAGCGCGAGGCGATGCCAGGCGGCGCGTGCGTGAACACCGGTACGATTCCGTCCAAGACTCTCCGCGAATCGGCGCTGCACCTCTCCGGCTTCCGTCAGCGGGGATTCACGAACGCAGTCGAAGTGACCATGAAGAGCATCACCATCGATGACTTCATGTTCCGCAAGCAGCTCGTCCTGGAGAAGGAATGGCAGCGGATCGAGGACAACTTTCGCCGGCACGACATCGACCGCTATCAGGGTCGGGCCCGCTTCCTATCGCCAACCGAGATCGCAGTGACCAACGGCGGGGAGGAGAAAACCCTGCAGGGGAGATTCATCTTGATCGCCACCGGCTCGTCGCCTTATCGGCCGTCGACGGTGCCATTCGATGACGATGCCGTCTGCGACAGCGACACCATCCTTCAGATTGGCCGGATTCCGGCGAGTCTGGCCGTCGTCGGCGCCGGCGTGATCGGATGCGAGTACGCTTCGATCTTCGCCGCCCTCGGAGTCGAGGTTCACCTCATCGACGCGCGGTCCTCGCTTCTGCCACACATGGACCGCGAGATCGTGCGCATTCTTCTAGGTGAGATGCAGACGCGGCTCGGCGTCATCCTCCATCTGGCCTGCGAGGTCCAAAACGTCGAGAAATCCGGTGAAAAAGTGTCGCTGACGCTTCGCAACGGGCAATGCGTCGTCGTCGACACCGTACTCCACGCGGCAGGCCGGAGCAGCAACGTCGGCGATCTGAATCTCGAGGCCGTGGGAGTCAAGACTGGCAATCGCGGGCTGGTGCTGGTCAACGATCACTATCAGACCAACGTGCCGAATATCTATGCGGCCGGGGACGTCATCGGCTTTCCGGCCCTGGCCTCCACGTCGATGGAGCAGGCTCGGGTGGCCATGGTTCACGCGTTTGACCTGAAGTACAAAACGAAGGTAGCGTCGCTCCTGCCATACGGCATCTACACCATTCCGGAGCTGTCCACGCTCGGAATGACCGAGGATGAGTGCAAGAGCAAAGGCGTGGCGTATGAGGTGGGGCGGGCGTATTTCCGAAACAACGCGCGCGGTCTGATCATCGGCGACAGCAAGGGGCTGATCAAGCTCATTTTCAATCCGGACACTTTGAAGCTTCTCGGCGTCCACATCGTCGGCGAGAACGCCTCGGAACTGCTTCACATCGGGATGATGGTCATGCAGTACGACGGAACGATCAATGCATTCATCGAAAGCGTCTTCAACTTCCCGACGCTGAGCGACGCGTATAAATACGCCGCCTACGACGGCCTGGGAAACGTGGCCCGCGCAAAAACTCGCAGACCGAAGACCGCGGAGGAGCCGGTATGAAACAAGTCGCCGAAATCATCGAAGGCCGTCCGCTCGTCCATGCCGAGGCGTCGGAGAAGGTGCGGGACGTGGCTAAAAAGATGAGCGATCGCAATGTTGGCGCGGTGGCCGTGCTCGATTCGGGAAAGCTGGTCGGTCTGTTCTCGGAACGCGATCTGATGACCCGCGTGGTCGCTCCGGGGCTCAATCCGGAAAAGACGGCAGTCTCCGCCGTCATGACCCGCAATATCGTGTTTGCTGAGCCGATGGACGACGTCGAATCTGCGCTGCAGAAGATGTACAGGGTCGGCTGCCGCCATCTCCCCGTGGTCGATCGCGGCAATCTGGTCGGGATGATCTCGCTGCGCGACTTGCTTCAGATCGACGACGAGACCAACAAAGAGAAGGCGGATTTCCTCAACGAGCTGGTCACGTATAGCCCGGACTACGAATCGTAGTTACGACGCTCGCAAACGAAGTTGTGGTGATTGGGCGCTGACGTGCACTCCTGGCTGCAGCTCGAACGCTTCGCCAGTTGCCTCGCCGCCGCCGATCAGCAGACAAAGGCGCGCCAGCTCCTTGAACGCTGCCGGCGAACCCTCGATCAGGACCTCGGAACCTCTCGCTTGAATCTGCAGTGGCGCGCGGGTGAGACCGTCGAGGGCCATCAAAGCCAGGTCGTAGTTCATCGCTCGTCCTCTCCGTGGTAGGCCACCGAATTCTTCTCGGTCTCCTGCAGCACGATCTCATGCAGCTCTCCACGGTCGATGGCCTTCGCCAGCTGATGCCAGAAGGCGCGAGCGAGGTTTTCAGCAGTGGGGATGATGCCGTGGAGAAAATCGACGTCTGTGTTCAGATTCCGATGATCGACGCGATCGATGACGCGCTCGTTGACGATGTCCTTCAGCCTCTTCAGATCGATCACCATCCCTGTTTCCGGATCGATGCGCCCTTTGACGCTGACCTGAAGGAAGTAGTTGTGACCATGGCCGGCCGGGTTGTCGCACTTGTCATATGTGCGGCGGTTCCACTCCGCATCGTGTTTCGGATTGTGCAGGCGGTGCGCGGCGGAGAACGTGAGCCTGGCTGTAACGATCATCGATCACTCATGCCTACAGCGGGAGGGACGCAAGCGCCGTGCGCACTTCGCTCTGCTGGGCCTGGAGCTTCTGTCGCACGGCGAGGAAACGCTCGTCGTTCTGGAGGAAGCCGAACAGCGGGCTGGCCATAATGTACGCCGCCGTGGGCTCTTTGCGATCGGCGGCGTGCTCCAGAGCGGCAATCACGCCAGCGGTGTCCCCGCCGATGGCGGCGATCTCTGCGGCGGAAGTCCAGTATTCATCGCCGGGCCGGGAAGCGGTGAACGCCGAAGCGAGCTCGGTCTGCTGGTCGCCATGTTCTTGAGCCTGCGCCGCAACATAGGCCTTCAGCAGATGCAAGCCATACGTGGGATCGGTCTGCTGCAGCTTTTTCAGCTGAAGCTCCGCGATCGGCGCGGAGTGACGGAGAACGGCAAGGCGGCCGATCTTCAACGACAGCGCCGGATTATTGGTCACCTTTTCTTCGATCGTGTAGTAGGCGTCTGACGCGGCTTCAATCTTCCCGGCCGCGAGCAACATGTCCGGCTCGTGAACCTCGGCAACATCGGGGAGCGTCGACAGGCGCTGTAGAACTTTGCTGAATGTAGTCCTGTCGCCGGCCGACACGGCGTACCGGCCGATGATGTTGAGCGCCTCCGGGTCACTCGGCTTCAGACGCAGAATCGATCCATAGGCTCCCAGAGCGGCAGCCAGGTCGCCGATGCGCAGACTGCCGCGAGCCACGACGCGCGCCGCCTCGAGATCATTCGGATTTGCCGCCATGACCTGGCGGGCTGCGGCGATGGCGTCGACGTCCTTCCCCTGCGCCGTGAAGAACCGCATGGCCAGCAATTCGGCCGGCAGAAAGTTCGGATCGGCCTTCGTAGCGGCGCGCAAAGCCGCTTCGGTTTTCGGCACGTCGTTCGCTGCGCCGGCGGTGACCGCATCGGCAAGCGCGTTGTACGCCTCAGGCGTCGTGTCGCCGCGTTGCGGAATGTGTAGCTGGTCGGCAACCCAATGAACGAGCGAGCGAATGCCGCTCGCTGCATCGGGCGCCGGCGAGACAACGCTGCCGGTGACAATCTCCGGTCCCGCTGGGCCGATGCGCAGAGTCGATTTGTAGGAGTTCACATCGAGCGCGGGAGCGCTGGCGATAGAAATCTCCGGAAACGCGCGAAGGACCTCAATTGCTGCGAGGCGAATGGCGTTGGCACGCTGCGGCAAAGCCGGATCCGCGCCCTCCACGGTGATTGGCTCGAGCAACACTTTTTTCGTAGTCGGCGCCTGCGCCACAGGTGCGGATGTCGAGGTCGTGACGACCGCGCTTTGCGCCTTGCGCTTTGGCCACAGAAGAACGGCTGCACCGGCGAGCACGACGACGATGACGACAGCGGCGACGACGGCTCCCAGTCGCTTCTTTCCCTTTCGTTTTGTTTCTTCCTGGACGACAGCTTCCGCCTCCTCCTGCTCCGCGGCGACATCCATCGACGATTCGATTGGCTCGACCGATTGTGGTTTGGGCTCCGGCGGAACGATGGTGTACAGCTTGACACCGCCTCGGGCGCCAGAATCGCGCATGCGGACATTGCCTCGCCCTTTCTTCGTGAAATCTTCAGTGATGTGCAGTTTCAGCGGTGGCAGATGGCGCAGCACTTCCACGGCCCGAGTGACTCCGGGCCCCACGACCGCGCCATCGTGCGTCTCCACCTCGCCGGCGTGCAGGAGCAACCTCACTGCAATGGGATCGTCGCCCTGCTGCTCGGCGGAAAAATCGAATTCGCCTTTGCGCCCCGCCTCCAACGCATTCTCCACGTTGGGCATCTCGGCGATCATCCGCTGGCCGAACGGATCAACGACTTCCCCATCGAAGAGGTAGACCGCCTCGCCGAGGACCTGCTGCATGCGCGCGGCGGCTCTCTTCGCTGCGCCGGGATCGGTGGCGTGCAGCGTGTCGTAGTTCTCCACATCCGCGATGAAGAGAATCGAGTTGCGCGTCTTCGATCCTCCCGCGGCGGCGGTGCCGGGCATCGTTCCTGACTTGACGATTCCGGCGGCGAATTTCGCTGCCTCCGGATCGGCCCGCACAATCTCGTCCAGCATCGCCTTGGCGTCCTTGTGGCGGCGGAAGGGATCTTTGAACAACGCGCGTCCGATGACGCCCAGCACGGCGTTATCGATCGCCGGGTTGATCGACTTGGGGGAGGGCGGCTGCTCGTCCACGACCTTCCGCGCGATCTCTCCGGCCGTCGGGGCTTGATAGGGCAGCCGGCCGGTAGCCGTTTCGTACAACACCAGGCCGAGCGAAAAGATATCGGTCTGCGGCGAGACCGGCTGGTTGGTGATCTGCTCAGGAGCCATGTACCCGACCGCGCGCGCGTCGTTCCCTTTCTGCTGAAACGCGGAGATCTGTCCTTCGCGCCGCGGCATCAGGTTCGTCAGGTTGAGTCCGGACAATTTCGCCATGCCTGAGGCTGTGATCAGAATGGAGTCGCCGGCGATGTTGCCGTGGATGACGTTCTTCGCGTGCAGCAGCTTCGTGGCATCGACGATCTGATAGGCCAGACGAAAGAATGCCGCGCGGTCGAGCGCCTTGCCGCGCACGGTCATCGTGAGCGGTTTCCCGTCCACCCACTCCATGATCAGCAGCAAGGCGTCCCCTGCCGTGACAATCTCCACGATATTGGCCAGGAACGAATGGTAGAGCGCCGCTCCCTGGCGGACTTCGCGCACCAGCGTGTCGCGCTTGGTCGGATCCTTCGGCAGTTGGCGGGAGAGAATCTTCAGCGCAACCGGTTTGCCGCTGCGCGTATCTTCCGCTTTCCACACCGAGCTGGTGACCCGCTCGACGAGGCGGTAGTGAAGGAGGGACTTGCCGGGTGCGAATGGATCAACCGCGGACATGACGGAATTATAGGGAATTGTCTCCCGTCATTCGATCCGCACCAGATCCGCTCCCCCTTCGACGGTGTCGCCAGCCTGCACGTAGACCTCCTCCACGACTCCGTCCGCAGGCGCTTGAATCTCGTTTTGCATCTTCATCGCCTCGAGCACCAAGAGCCCGCTGCCTTTCTGCACCCGATCCCCTTTGTTGACCAGGACGCGAACGATTCGGCCTGGCATCATTGCCCTCACCACCCCCACGCCTCCCATCTCGTCCTCGCGCCGTTTGCGCTTCAGAGAGAGCGGGTCAGTGATCTCGACATGGATGGTGGTGTCGGGAAGGGAAATCTCGTGGCGGTTCCCATCCCGATGATGGATCAGCGCGAGCTGCGTTCCGTCTTCCAATCGGAGCGAACGAAAGTACGGTCCGGCATCGACCAGATCGGCAATCATCCAGCGATCGCCGATCTTCACCCGATACCCGCTGCCGTGCCGCTCGATCTCCAGGGGAATCTCGTCGGCTCCGTGGCGGGCCATGAGTCTCACGACAAGCCTCGGATGGCCTCTTCGCGGCCCGCGATCTTCCATCGCGATTGATTGTCGTCAGGCAACTGGACCTGCTGCGATTCCTCGAAGGCCAGGATCGCCGCCGCAGCGATGGCTGCCTCGACCTGACCGTTGCCGCGGCGCTCCAGCGTCAACTGCGAAAGCATGCGGTCGATGAAGCCGGTGTCGAACTTCGCGGCCTGGAAATCAGGATGTTCCATCATCGCGGTGAAAAACGGGATGGTGGTCTGGATGCCTTCCACTCGGTATTCGCGCAACGCACGCTGCATCCTGGCGATGGCCTCGCTGCGCGTTGCGGCGTGGCAGACCAGTTTCGACAGCATCGGATCGTAGAAGACCGGCACGTTGTACCCCGCGTACACGCCGTTCTCGTTGCGCACTCCCGGGCCTTCCGGCAAGTTCAGGTGGCGGATCAGACCCGGCGAGGGCGCGAAGTTGCGCGCCGGATCTTCGGCGTAGACGCGGCACTCGATGGCGTGTCCGCTGGGCTTCAAGTCGCGCTGCCGAAGACTCAGCTTCTCCCCGCGCGCGATGCGCAATTGCTCTTTGACCAGATCAACGCCCCACACCATCTCGGTGACGGGGTGCTCGACTTGCAGTCGGGTGTTCATCTCCAGAAAGTAAAACTCGCGGTCCGGTCCCATGAGGAACTCGATCGTTCCAGCGGAGTAGTAGCCGACCGCCTTCGCTGCGCGGACCGCGACTTGTCCGAGGCGATCTCTCAACTTCGCGTCGACGACAGGCGACGGACACTCTTCCACCACTTTCTGATGGCGCCGCTGCAGCGTGCATTCGCGTTCGCCGACGTGAACCAGCGTACCGTGCTGATCGCCGAGGATCTGCACTTCGATGTGCCGCGGTGAGCGGATGAACTTCTCGGCGTACACCGAGCCGTCGCCGAAGAACGATTCCCCTTCGCTGGTCACCCGATCAAATGCCGACCGCAGATCCTCCTGCCGCTCCACGAAGCGAAGGCCCTTCCCGCCCCCTCCGGCGCTGGCCTTGATCATGATCGGCAGTCCGGTCTCGCGCGCGAAGGCCGCGATCTCCTCGAATGATTTCACTGCATGCGTCAGCCCCGGCACGACCGGGACGCCGGCCGCCTGCATTCGCTGCCGGGAATCGGTTTTCGTCCCCATGGCGTCAATCGATTCGGGCGAGGGTCCGATGAACGTGATCCCCGCATCGCGGCAGGCGCGGGCGAAATCGGCGTTTTCCGCGAGAAAGCCGTAGCCGGGATGGATGGCATCCGCGCCGCTCTTGCGAGCCGCGCCGAGAATGCGATCGACGCGCAGGTAGCTCTCTCGCGACGGCGCGGGACCGATGGGCATCGCCTGGTCGGCGTACAAGACGTGGAGCGCTGCCCGGTCAGGCTCCGAGTAAACGGCGACCGTGGGATAGCCAAGCTCGCGACAGGCGCGGATCACTCGAACGGCAATTTCACCGCGATTCGCAATCAGAACTTTCACGGCGCGTCATTGTATGCGAGTGCTGTAAGATGCGCCGCATGCCGAGCGAGCAGGTGAAAGAGCAGCGCACGCAAATCCTTTCCGGCGTCGTCGAGACGCTGCTGCGCGATCTCAAAGAGGGTACCGGCGACCGGGATCGTCGCCGACAAGTCGAAGAATGGATGCGTACGCTCGGCGAGAAATACCCGGAGTTCCAGATCGAGGTCGGGCTCCGCGACTACTACCTGGCGGAAGCGGAGCGCCTTCGCAAAGACTTCGATCGCGCTGCCGATCTGACCGAGAAGCTCAGCCTCGGCCGCCACATCGAGAGCTATCTCGATCGCGCCGCGGAGTACGACAGAAGGATCGCCGATAAATAGCTGTTAGCTAACAACTGCTTCTGTGCCCCGCCTACGTCCTTACATTCTGACCAACTCTACACGGCGGTTTCGCGCCCGCCCCTCGATCGTATCGTTCGTCTCTTTCGGCTGCGATTTCCCGTAGCCGGCGGTCCCCAGGCGCGCCGGATCGATTTTGTACCGAGTGACGAGCGCGTTCTTGACGGCGGCGGAACGGCGTTGGGAGAGCGCGAGGTTGTACGCATCACCAGCCACATTATCGGTGTGGCCATTCACGGTGAGCTTCCAGTCGGGATGCTTGCGCATGACCGCCGCAATCTCCTTCAGGGTTGGCTCCGATTCGTCGCGGATGGCGTCGCTATTGAATGAGAAGTAAATGCTGTAAACGTCGGCACGGCGATTCTTTTCCAGCTGCTGCTCGAGCTGTCCGGCGCCCGCGGAACCTCCTCCCGCTCCGCCACCCGCCCCGGCTCCACCGCCACCGCTGCCACCGCCACCGGCGAGCTGCATCCCGCCGCCGCAGCGGTAGGTGATTTTGATGACGCGCAGGACATCGCGATCCCTATCGCTTTTTTGGTCGCAACGAGATAGCTCCCACCCCAATTGCGTATCGGGATTCGTCGGCGCGGCCGCCAGCGCCTTCCTGGTCGTTTCGCAAATCTCGAGCGCATCTTCGCCTGTGATCGGCTTGATTACGCCGATGCCCAGGCGCATCTTGATCATCAAGGGGTTGTTGTCGTCATCGAGAATGAAGAATTCCGACCTCTCGCCGTCAGCAGCCTCACCGCCGGCGTGGAGTGT